>NZ_AMXC01000043.1:0-24289 GCF_000310165.2 Thauera sp. 63 | reverse complement strand
CCATGGCGCTGTTCTGGGCCATGAGCGCGGGCTTCGTGCGCGGCGTCGGCTTCGTGCCGCGGCACCGGGCCTGGCGCCTGATGTTCTCGGGGGGCGCCTGCCTGCTGGGCATTGCCCTCGCGGCAGTGCGCATGGCCCTGCTGAACAGCCCGCAGTAGCGGGCACGGGCGCGTCCCCGCGCGGGATACATCAGACGCCCAGATAGCGATGCCAGACTTCGCGCTGGGCGTCCAGCTCGGCCGAACTGCCCTGCCAGGCGATGCGCCCGCGCTCCAGGATCAGGTTGCGGTCGGCCAGCGGAAGCAGCTTCTCGACGTACTTGTCCACCACCAGCGTGGTCTGGCCCTGCGCCTTCAGCAACGCGAGACAACGCCAGATCTCGTCACGGATCACCGGGGCAAGGCCTTCGGTGGCTTCGTCCAGGATCAGCAGCCGCGGGTTGGTCGACAGCGCCCGCGCAATCGCCAGCATCTGCTGCTCGCCGCCCGAAAGCTGGTTGCCCATGTGGAGAGCGCGCTCGGCCAGGCGCGGGAAGAGGTCATACAGGCGTTCCAGCATCCAGGGCTCGGCCACGCCATTGCGGCGGTCGGCGAAGGCGACGAGGTGCTCGCGCACGGTCAGATTGGGGAAGCACTGCCGGCCCTCGGGCACGATCGCCACGCCGAGACGGGCGATGTGGTCGGCGCGCGCGGCCTGGATCGGCCGGCCGTCGAAGAGGATCTCGCCGCGCTGCGGGCGCAGGCCGCCGACAATCGTCCTGATGGTCGTGCTCTTGCCCATGCCGTTGCGCCCGAGCAGGGCGACCACCTCGCCCGGGCGGATGTCGAAGTCGAGCCCGAACAGCACCTGGCTGGCGCCGTAGCCCGCCTCCAGGCCGCGGCAGCTGAGCAATGGCGAGGCGTTCATGCGGTCACCTCGGTCCCGAGATAGACCGACTGCACCTCGGGATGCCCCTTCACATGCGCCGCGTCGCCGGAGGTCAGCACGCGGCCGTACACCAGCACCGAAATCCGGTCGGCGAGCTGAAACACCGCATCCATGTCGTGCTCGATCAAGAGAATCGCCGTGTCGCGCCGCAGGCGGTCGATCAGCGCCACCATCTGCAGCGAATCCTCCGGCCCCATGCCCGCCATCGGCTCATCGAGCAGCAGCAGCTTGGGCCGCGCCGCCAGCGCCAGCGCGACGTCGAGCTTCTTCTGCATGCCGTGCGGCAGCGTGCCGGCCGGACGATCGAGCACATCGGCCAGGCCGACCTTGTCCGCCAGCGCCAGGGCGCCGTCCATCAGCGCCGTCTCGGCCTCGCGCCGCCGCAGGCAGCGGAAGCTGGAGCCCGCCTGCGCCTGCACCGCCAGCAGCAGGTTGTTGCGCACGGAATCGTTGCGGAACACGCTGGTGATCTGGAAGCAGCGCGCCAGGCCATGGCGCACGCGCATGTGCGGCGCCAGCGCGGTGAGATCGACGCCGTCGAGCACGATGCGTCCGGCATCGGCCGGCAGCAGGCCGCTGACGAGATTGACCAGGGTGGACTTGCCGGCACCATTGGGTCCGATCAGCGCATGGATCTCGCCCGGCGCCACCGTCAGGTCGACCTGGTCAGTCGCAAGCAGGCCGCCGAAGCGCTTCACCAGGCCCTCGGCCACGAACAGGCTCATGCCGCCCCCCCCTGGCCGCCGCGGCGCTCGAGCAGCGCGGCCAGCCCCTGCGGCGCATGGAAGACGACCAGCAACAGCAGCACGCCGAGCGGCCAGTGCCAGTAGTCGGTGTGCATCTTCAGCACTTCCTCCAGGGTCAGCCACAGCGCCACACCCAGCGGCGCGCCCCAGCGCCGGCCAAGGCCGCCCAGGATCACCATCACCAGCAGCAGCGCAGACTGCGTCCAGTGCATCACGCCGGGGCTGACGAAGGCGTTGTGGCTGGCGAGCAGGCCGCCGGCCAGCCCCGCCACCGCGCCGGCGGCAACGAAGCCGGCGAGCTTGAGGCGGAAGACCGGGTAGCCGAGCGCGACCATGCGCGTCTCGTTGTCGCGGATGCCGCGCAACGCATGGCCGTAGCGCGAATGCGCAACCCGGCTGAAGAGCGCGAACACCCCGGCCGCGATCGCCAGCACCACCCAGTAGAAGACGTCCGGGTGTGCGCCATCGAGCCAGGCGCCCATCGCCAGCGGCGTGTACAGCCCGTAGCCGTCGTCGCCGCCATAGATGCGCAGCGACACCGCCAGGTAATAAAGCATCTGCGCGAAGGCCAGCGTGATCATGATGAAGTACACGCCGCGCGTGCGCAGCGACACCATGCCGATCAGCGCCGCCGCCACGCCAGCGACCGCCAGCGCGCCGCCCCAGGCCAGCCAGGCCGACGAGACGCCCGCCTCGACCAGCGCCACCACCGCATAGGCGCCGACGCCGACGAAGCCGGCGTGGCCCAGCGCTGCCATGCCGCCGTAGCCGAGGATGAAGTTGAGGCTGGTCGCGGCGATGGCGACGATCAGCACCCGGCGCACGAAACCGACGTAGTACTCCAGCCCCAGCGTCGGCGCCAGCAAGGGAAAGACGGCCAGCAGCGCCAGCACCAGCCAGGGCAGGCGGCGCACCGCGCCGGGAAAACGGGTGGCGAAGGAAGGATGCGCCACGGCAGAAGCAGGATTCGTCACGACGTTCTTCAGGCGCGGGCGGGAAACAGGCCCGCGGGTTTGAGCGTAAGCACGGCCGCCATCAGCACGTACATCGCGATGCCGGCCAGCGCGGGCCCGAGGTCGGCCGCCACCGAGGGCGGCAACACCGCGCGCAGTGCCGGCGGCAGGAAGGCGCGGCCGGCGGTGTCGACCAGCCCGACCAGCAGCGCGGCAACGAAGGCGCCGCGCACCGAGCCGATGCCACCGATGACGATGACCACTAGCGCCGGAATCAGGATGACCTCGCCCATGCCCACCTGCACCGAGCTGATCGGCGCCATCAGCGCCCCGGCCAGTGCCGCGAGCCCGGCACCGAGCGCGAACACGAAGGAAAACACCGCCCCCACGCGCACGCCCATGAATTCCGCCATCTGCCGGTTCGAGGCCCCGGCACGCACCAGCATGCCGACGCGGGTGTTGTTCACCAGCAGGTAGAGCCCGAGCGCCACCAGCAGGCCTGCACCGATCAGGAGCAGGCGGTAGGCCGGATAGGGCAGCCCCTCGAACAACTGCACCGGCCCGGCGAGCGCGGCCGGCGTCGAGGCCATCAGCGGCGCCACGCCCCAGATCGCCTTCACCGCATCATCCGCGATCAGGATGATGCCGAAGGTGGCCAGCACCTGCACCAGATGGTCGCGACGATAGAGGTGGCGCACCACCAGCAGCTCGAGCACGGCCGCCACGGCCACGGTGACGAGCACCGCCGCCAGCACCGCGCCGGCGAACGAGCCGCTCGCCTCGTGCACGCGCGCGGCGACGTAGGCGCCCGCCATGTAGAGCGAGCCGTGGGCGAGGTTCATCGTGTCCATGATGCCGAACACCAGCGTCAGGCCGGCGGCGATCAGGAACAGCATCAGGCCGTAGCCGAGGCCGTTGAGCAGTTGCTCGAAAACGAAGATGGCATCCATCGGGGAGATCCGGAGGCAGTGCGGCAAGGCACGCCGCACCGCAGGGCAGGACGGACACGGGGACGCCCGCACCCGTCCCGCGCGGTCTTACATCTTGCAGGCGCCGACGTAGGCGTCCTGGTGCTGCTCGAGCGTGGTGCCCACCAGCTTGTTGGTGATGCGGCCCTCGGCATCCTTGCCGACTTCGCGCAGGTAGTAGTTCTGCACCGGGAAGTTGTTGACGCCGTACTTGAACTCGCCGCGCACCGACTGGAAGCTCGGGCTCTTCAGCGCCTTCAGCACGGCCTCGCGGTCGGCGACCTTGCCGCCGACATCGCGCACCGCGGCATCCATCGCCATCAGCGTGTCGTAGGCCATCGCCGCATACACCGAGGGGTAGCGGCCGTCGTACTTCTTGCGGAAGGACGACACGAACTCGGCGTTCGCCGCATTCTTCAGGTCGTGCGTCCAGTGCGCGGTGTTGAGCACGCCGATCATCGGCTCGCCCACGGCCTGGATCACGTCCTCGTCGGCCGAAAAGCCGGGGGCGATCAGCGGGATGTCCTTCAGGCCGCCGCCGACGAACTGCTTGACGAAGTTGATCCCCATCGCACCGGGCAGGAAGAAGAACACCGCGTCCGGCTTGGCGGCGCGGATCTGGGCGATCTCGGCGGCATAGTCGATCTGGCCGAGCTTGGTATAGATCTCGTCCTTCACCTCGCCCTTGTACAGGCGCTTGAAGCCGTTCAGGTGGTCCTTGCCCGCCGGGTAGTTGGGGGCGATGAGGACCACGTTCTTGTAGCCCTTCTCGTTGGCGACCTTGCCGGCGGCCTCGTCATAGGTGTCGTTCTGGTACTGGGCGAAGAAGTACGGGCTGCACTTGTCGCCGGCATAGGCGCTCGGGCCGGGGTTCGCAGACAGGTAGGGCACCTTGGCGGCGAACAGCGCCGGCCCCACGGCGAGCGCCGCGTTGGAACCGATCGGGCCGGTGAAGAAGTCGATCTTGTCACGCTGCAGGTAGCGGGAGACGAGCTGGTTGGCCTGCTCAGGGTTACCGCCGAAGTCGGTGCGCAGGAACTCCGCCGGCTGGCCGCCGAGCTTGCCGCCCAGCTTCTCGATCGCCAGCTCGAAGCCGTCGCGCGCCTCGGCCCCGAGCGCCGCGAACGGGCCAGAAATGTCGAGTGCGATGCCGACCTTGATGTCGGCGGCGTGCGCGGCAGCAGCGCCGCACAGCGCCAGGGCGACGGCCAGGTTCTTCATCTGCAGCATTGAGTGTCTCCTCGTTTTGTATCGACAGGGGGTACGGAAGCGGCGCGGCACCGGAAGGATCACGCACGATCGGTGCAAGCGCACGAAGTTGCCCGATTCTAGCCTGAGCACGATGCCCGTCAGCAGGAAAATGCCTTGCAGGGCACGGGACACAAGCGCAGCGCTGCATACCCGTCTCCGGCTGGCGCCCCGCGGCGCGCCCGGACTGTATGAAATTTCACCTTCCGATGCAGGCAGCCACCGGCTGCACTGGTAGACTTGCGCATCCCCATAATGACTGCCCGAGGCCCAGGACCGCGATCATGATCGGACGCATCACCGGCACCTTGCTGGAAAAGAATCCGCCCCAGATCCTCGTTGACGTGCACGGCGTCGGCTACGAGATCGACGTGCCGATGAGCACCTTCTACAACCTGCCCGCAACGGGGGCCCAGGTCAGCCTGCACACCCATCACGTCGTGCGCGAGGACGGCCATTTCCTGTTCGGCTTCGCCACCGAGGAAGAGCGCGCGACCTTCCGCCAGTTGCTCAAGGTATCGGGCATCGGCGCGCGCATGGCGCTGGCGGTGCTGTCCGGGCTGTCGGTCAACGATCTCGCCCAGGCCGTGGCGCTGCAGGAAGCCGGCCGTCTGGTGAAGATCCCGGGCATCGGCAAGAAGACCGCCGAGCGCCTGTTGCTGGAGCTGCGCGACAAGCTGGGCAAGGCGCTGCCGAACATGGCCGGCCCCCGACTCACGGCCGCGCCGGGCACCGCCCCCGACGCGAAGAGCGACATCCTCAACGCGCTGCTGGCCCTGGGCTACAACGAGCGCGAGGCGCTGGGCGCGATGAAGGGCCTGGACGAGGCGGTGGGCGTGTCCGATGGCATCCGCCAGGCGCTGAAGCTGCTGTCGAAGGGCTAAACTGCCACCATGATCGAGACCGACACGCTGCGCGCCGGAAGCCCCGAGCGCCTGATCTCCGCCCAGCCCGCCGACCGCCAGGAAGACGCGATCGAGCGTGCGCTGCGGCCCAAGCGCCTTACCGAGTACGTCGGCCAGGCGAAGATCCGCGAACAGCTGGAGATCTTCATCCAGGCCGCGCGCAATCGCAGCGAGGCGCTGGACCACGTGCTGCTGTTCGGCCCGCCGGGGCTGGGCAAGACCACGCTGGCTCACATCGTCGCCGCAGAGATGGGCGTCAACATGCGCCAGACCTCCGGGCCGGTGCTCGAGCGCGCTGGAGACCTCGCCGCGCTGCTGACCAACCTCGAGCCGCACGACGTGCTGTTCATCGACGAGATCCACCGCCTGTCGCCAGTGGTCGAGGAAATCCTCTACCCCGCGCTGGAAGACTTCCAGATTGACATCATGATCGGCGAAGGGCCCGCCGCGCGCTCGGTGAAGCTCGACCTGCCGCCCTTCACGCTGGTCGGCGCCACCACCCGCGCCGGCATGCTCACCAACCCGCTGCGCGACCGCTTCGGCATCGTGTCGCGGCTGGAGTTCTACACGCCCGAAGAGCTCGGCTTCATCGTCAGCCGCTCGGCGCGCCTGCTCAACGTCGAGATCGACGACAACGGCGCACTCGAAATCGCACGCCGCGCGCGCGGCACGCCGCGCATCGCCAACCGCCTGCTGCGCCGCGTGCGCGACTATGCCGAGGTCAAGGCCGGCGGCCACATCACCGCCGCGGTAGCCGATGCCGCGCTGCGCATGCTGGATGTGGACAACCTCGGCCTCGACCTGATGGACCGCAAGCTGCTGTCGGCGATGCTGGAAAAGTTCGGCGGCGGCCCGGTCGGCCTGGACAACCTCGCTGCAGCGATCGGCGAATCGACCGACACCATCGAGGACGTCATCGAGCCCTACCTGATCCAGCAGGGTCACCTGCAGCGCACGCCGCGCGGGCGCATGGCGACGCATTCGATCTGGCAGCATTTCGGGCTGGCGCCGCCGCGCACGGGCGGCGACCTGTTCGACGCCTGACACCCGAGCCGGGGACTGGCGATGCGCTCGGTTCAGGTCGTGATGTTCATGCTGTGCGTGCTCGGCGGCCTCTACCTGCTGACGCAGGCGCCGCCCTTCTTCCTGCCCAGCCGCGGCAACCCCGCCATCGGCCTGCAGTTCGACGCCACGGCCTCACGCCTGCTGGGTGCCGGCCTGCTCGCACTGGCGGCCCTTGGCAGCCTTTATCTGCGCACGATGTACTACTCGGGGGAACGCCGCCTGCCTGGCCCGGTGGCGCAGCGTCGTTACTTCGGCCTGCTGCTGTTGGCGCTGGCGCTGCTGCTGGCGGCCATGCTCAGCGCCGAGACCAGCCCGAATCCCGACTATCGACCCCGCGTAGAACTGCCAGGCTGAGGTCGTGGGCGCACGACCTTACTCCTGGAGCAGCTTGCGCGCACGATCCGCGGTTTCGATGACTTCCGACAATTCGCGCGAAGTCAGCACCTTGCCGAAATGATCGAAAGCGACCTCGGTAACGAACAGGTGACCATTGCCGCGCCGCTCGACCCAGCCGAGCTCGACCAGGCGCACGATCTTGCGCCGCACGGTCTCGCGCGGCAAACCGGTTGCCGCAGCGATCGAATAGGCATTGCAGGGGCGCAGCGTGCAGGTTCGCCAGGCATCGGGGCTGCTTGGCAGGCCTTCCTCGGCGCGCCCGTTGCGCCCGCCATTGCCGTTCGCCGACGCATGTTCGAACGCACCGGTGTTGTGCATCGCGATCTCGCCGAGCAGGATCGGCAGCAAGATGTCGCGATCGAACTCTTCGAACCAGCGCCGCAGGTTGCGGATCTCGTGCCGCATCAGCAACAGCGCGACGGTGCGGATGGCAGCGTGCGAGGATTCGGAGGACTGTTGTTCAGTCTCGACCATTCCCTCGCTGGTCGAGCTCGCCTTGGGGGGGGCTGTGTTTGACATGTGTTCCCGAGCGGGGCTCGCTCCGGTGCAGGAGAGGCCGCATGAGCTTGGAATATTAAATATTTATCAAGTGCTCCAAGACTAAAAGCATAACGCAAGCCCCCGAAAGGCATGCGTTAAAAAATGCCCAATTTGGGCAAAAATGCGGGAATTGCAGGTCATTTACGCGCACGTGGGTGCGCTTTGTCATACACGCTGGCCAGATGCTGGAAATCGAGGTGGGTATAGACCTGGGTGCTGCGGATGCTCGCATGGCCGAGCAGCTCCTGCACGGCACGCAGGTCCCCGCTCGACTGCAGCAGGTGACTGGCGAAACTGTGGCGCAGCATGTGGGGATGAACATGCACACCGAGGCCGAGCACACGGGCCCGATGCGCCAGCCGGCTGCGGATGCCGGCGGGTGACAGCCGCTGCCCGGTACGGCTCAGAAACACGGCCTTCTCGCCAGCGGCGGCGAGTTGCCCACGCAACGCGAGCCATTCACGCAACGCCTCGAGCGCCTTCCCGCCCACCGGAACACTGCGGCTGCGCTGACGCTTGCCGGTAACGGTGACCATCGCCTCGGCCAGATCGAGACCGCCATCGACGTCCAGCGCCGCCAGCTCGGCCAGGCGCAGACCCGAGGAATAGAACAGCTCGAACATCGCCACGTCGCGCACTTCAAGCACGCTCTCGGCCTCGGGATCGAGCAGCGCCTGAGCCTGGTCGGGCGATAGCGCGCGCGGTAGCGTGGTGGCAGATCTTGGCGCCCGGATACCCTCGACGGGGTTCGCCTTCAGGCCATGGTGGCGTGCGAGCCAGCGATACAGACCGCGCCAGGCCGACAGGTTGCGGGCGATGGAGCGCCCCGACAGGCCTTCGCCGTGCAGACGGCCGACGAAGCGGCGGATGTCATGCACCGCCAAGTCCGGCAGCGGTCGTCCTTCAGCCAGGCGCAGCAGATTGCCGAGGTCGCGCCGGTAGGCCGCCAGTGTCAGCGGCGACGCACGTCGTTGACTGGCCAGCCAGCCCAGCCAGGCCTCGACCTCGTCCGGCAGTGGCAAGGCGCCGGCTGGTGGCGTCGCGGAGGACGGTCCCGAGGACTGCGCGCTCATGCGATGTCAGCGCAGGGATTGGCGCGGCGCCGGCATCAAGGCTGGGGCTTCAGGGCCGCTGCGGCAAGCTCGCCGATGCGGCCGAGGTAGAGCGTGCCCATCTCGGCATAGAAACGCTCAGGTTCGGCACCTCCGAGGGCCAGCAGACCGAACACGGCACCGGCCGCACGCAACGGAATCAGCGCAACGGAGCGGACATGAGGCGCGGATTCACCGAAGCAGGCCAGCAGCTCCATGCTCTCGGGCGCACCGCAGTAGGGGTGACGCATCGCCTCGAGCTGGCGCTTCAATGGCTCGGCAAAGCGGCAGGACTCGTCATTGCCACGCCACAGCTCGAGCGCGACATAAGGCACGGCGAAATCCTCGCGCAGGCTGGCCACCAGCAACTGTCCGGCCAGCTGCGGCTCGCGCGCCTCCAGCAGCTGCGCCGCAAGGCCATGCACCTTGGCGCTGATGTCGTCGTTCTCCTCGCCGAAGCGGATCAGCTCGTCCAGCTTGTGCTCGAGCTGGCGGATCTTGTCGCGCAGTGCGTGCAGCTGACGTTCGGCAAGTGAGATCGCCTGGCCGCCATGCTGCGGATGCGGCACCGTGAGCTGGGTGAACAGCTCGCCGTGCTCGGCGAGGAAATCGGGGTTGTCGCGCAGGTAGCGCGCAACGTCTTCGGCGTTCATCGGCAATACTCCCGTCGGGCGACGCATGCGCCCGTCATCATACATGGCGCAACGGCCGACGGCCGCGCGCAGCGAATTCCGTGATTTCAGTCGAGCGACATCTCGCCCTCGAACACCGTGACCGCCGGTCCGGTCATCAGCACCGGCGTGCCGGGACCGCCCCATGCGATCTCGAGTTCGCCGCCGCGGGTCTCGACCCGCACCGGCGACTCCACCAGATTGCGCACGATACCCGCAACCACGGCGGCACAGGCGCCGGTGCCACAGGCGAGCGTCTCACCCGCGCCGCGTTCGAACACGCGCAGGCGCACCCGGTGCGCATCGACGATCTGCAGGAAGCCCGCATTGACCCGTGCCGGAAAACGCGGGTGGCGCTCGATCAGCGCGCCCTGCCCGGTCACCGGCGCGGTGTCGACGTCGGCCACCACCTGCACCGCATGCGGGTTGCCCATCGACACCGCGGTGATCGCCACCGTCGCCTCACCCACCTGCAGCGGCTGCACCAGGGCGTCGGAGTCGGATACGAAGGGCACCTTCGCCGGCATCAGCTCGGGCACACCCATATCGACCGTGACGAGCCCGTCCTCGCGCAAGCGCGGCGCAATCACACCGGATTTCGTCTCGACGCGGATCTCGCGCTTGTCGGTCAGGCCCTTGTCGTGCACGAAGCGTACGAAACAGCGCGCGCCGTTGCCGCACTGCTCGACTTCGCCGCCATCGGCGTTGAAGATTCGATAGCGGAAGTCGACGTCGGGCTGGGTCGCCGGCTCGACAACCAGCAACTGGTCGCAGCCGACGCCGAAGTGACGGTCGGCGATGGCCTTGACGCGCGCCGGCGTGAGGTCGACCGGCGCGCGCGTGGCGTCGATGACGACGAAGTCGTTGCCGAGGCCATGCATCTTGGTGAAGCGCAGTTTCATCGCGGCTCTTTCAGGAGTAGGCGGTTGCAGGGCAGACCGGGTCTGCAGGCGGCGATTGTCCTCCACCGTGCCGACCAGCGTCCACCGGACCGGCACGCCGCCTCAGTAGAAGCGCGGCTCGCCCTTGGGCCGCGTCTTGAAGCGACGGTGCACCCAGTAGTACTGCTCGGGCATGGTGCGCACCACGCCTTCGAGCCAGCGGTTCATGCGCAGGGTGTCGGCCTCGACGTCGTCGGACGGATAGTCCGCCCACGGCTCGCCCAGCTCCAGCACGTAGCCTTTGCCGCCGGGCAGGACACGCGCGATGCTGGGCACCACCGCGGCACCGGCCAGGCGCGCCAGGCGCGGCAGACCGGTGATGGTGGCGGCTGGCACGCCGAAGAAGGGCACGAAGATCGATTCTCGGCGTCCGTAATCGAGGTCGGGCAAGTAGTAGAGCGGGCGGCCGGCCTTCATCGCCTTCACTGTGGACCGCACACCATCGCTGCGCGACAGCAGCAGCTGGTCGTTGAAGCGGCTGCGGCCATGATGCAGCCAGTGGTCGAAGACCTCGTTCTTCTGCCGGGCATAGACGCTGACGAAATCACCTTCCATCGACAGCCGGGTGCCTGCCATGTCGAGACCGACGAAGTGCGGCGTGAGCAGGATGACCGGCCGCCCTGCGGCCTTCAGCGCGTTCAGGCGCTCGAGGCCGTCGATGCGCACCAGCTTGCGCAGGCGCTCCGGGCTTGCCCACCAGGCCAGGCCCCGCTCCAGCATGCTGCGCCCGGTCACGGCGAAGTGCCGCCGCGCCAGCGCACGGCGCTCGGCCTCGGACAGTTCCGGAAAGCACAGCCGCAGGTTGGTCAGCGCCACCTTGCGCCGCGGCGCCACGAACACGTAGAGCAGCAGGCCGAACGCTGCACCGATTCGCGACAGCAACGACAAGGGCAGCCAGTGGAGCAGCCAGAAGATCCCGATGGCGAGGCGACTCATTGCCCGGCCTCCGCGGCGGCGGCGACACGCTCGCCGCGCGGCTGCTTGTAGCGGTTGTAACCCCACAGGTACTGCTGCGGGCACTGCAGGATGATGCGCTCGACCTCGCGGTTGATGATGGCGACGTCGGTTTCCAGCTCGCCGGTCAGCGCCTCGGTCGGCGCCTGCAGGCGGAACACGAAGCCCTCGCCGCGCGGCAGGCGCTCGGCCCAGGTGTAGATCACGCGCACCCCCTTCACCGCGGCCAGGCGTGCCGCCAGCGTCATCGTCCACGCGGGCTTGCCGAAGAAGGGCGCCCACATGCCTTCGCCTTCGCCGGGCACCTGGTCCGGCAGCATGCCCACCGCTTCCTGGCTGCGCAGGGTCTTGACCAGCTTGCGCACGCCCGACAGGTCGGCCGGCGCAGTGCGCATCTGGCCGCGCGCGCGGCCCGCTTCCATCAGCGGCTGCAGCTCGGGTTTGCGGGGCGGGCGGTAGAGCACGGTGATCGGGATCCGGGCCGCGATGCACTGCGCGGTAATCTCGAAGCAACCCAGGTGCGGCGTGATGAAGAGGATGCCCGCGCCGTCCGCACGCGCCTGCTCGACGAGCGCCCAGCCTTCAGTACGCACGGCGCCCGCCACGACTTCCTCGGCCGGGCGCAGCCAGATCCAGGGCAGTTCCAGCGCCTGACGCCCGGCCTCGGCGATGGCCGCACGCAGCACGCGCTCGTCCTCGCGCCCGAGCGCATTGAACAGGTTCTCGCGCAGGCGCCGCGCATAGGAGGGCGACGCGCGATACACGAGCCAGCCCGCCCACGCGCCAAGACGGTGCAGCCAGGACAGCGGGAGGCGGGACAGAAGACGAAAGGAAAGATTGACCAGCACGTCAGAGTCGGGCGAATGGAAACCGGCCAGGAAACGAAGGTCCGCCGCAGCCGGACGACGAAAATCGGTCACCCGGCGCGCGACTTCACACCGGATGCAGGGGTGAATGCTTACACAGCAGACGATCCGGGTCTATAATCGCGGCGACCGCCGAGTTAAATCGACAACTTGCAGGGCGGCGACGCGGCAAGGGTGCACGCGTCACAAATACTGCTAAAGCGTCGGCTGCTCGACGAAATCCCCGGAGCTGGCCGCAGACGCAAGTCATTGGCTGATCGGGGATTTTCTGTTTCTGGAGCAGAGCAACATGGCTGAATTTCTGTTTACGTCCGAGTCCGTTTCCGAAGGCCATCCCGACAAGGTCGCCGACCAGGTCTCCGACGGCGTGCTCGACGCCATCCTGGCCGAAGACCCCAAGGCCCGCGTCGCCTGCGAGACGCTGGTGTCCACCGGCCTGGTCGTGATCTCGGGCGAGATCACCACGACCGCCCACCCCAACTATCGCGAAATCGCGCAGGAAGTCATCCGCCGCATCGGCTACGACAATTCCGACATCGGCTTCGACTACAAGAGCTGCGCCGTGCTGGCCGCGATCAACCGCCAGTCGCCCGACATCGCCCAGGGGGTGAATGCGGCCAACGACGACCCGCTCGATCAGGGCGCCGGCGACCAGGGCCTGATGTTCGGTTACGCGACCAACGAAACCCCCAGCCTGATGCCGCTGCCGATCTACTACGCGCACCGCATCATGCAGCGCCAGGCCGAAGTGCGTAAGGACGGCCGCCTGCCGTGGCTGCGCCCGGATGCCAAGAGCCAGCTGACGGTGAAGTACGTTGACGGCAAGCCGGTGGCGATCGACACCGTGGTCGTCTCCACCCAGCACGACCCGGACGTGACCCAGGAGCAGATCCGTGAGGCGGTGATCGAGCTGATCATCAAGCCGGTGCTGCCCAAGGAGCTGATGCAAGGCGATGTGCGCTACCTGGTCAACCCCACCGGCCGCTTCGTGGTCGGCGGCCCGCACGGCGACTGCGGCCTGACCGGGCGCAAGATCATCGTCGACACCTACGGCGGCGCGGCCCACCACGGCGGCGGCGCGTTCTCGGGCAAGGACCCGTCCAAGGTCGACCGCTCGGCCGCCTACGCCGGCCGCTACGTGGCGAAGAACATCGTCGCCGCCGGCCTGGCCGACAAGTGCGAGGTGCAGGTGGCGTACGCAATCGGCGTGGCGCGCCCGGTGAGCCTGATGGTCAACACCTTCGGCACCGGCAAGGTCGCCGACGAGAAGATCGTCAAACTGGTCGGCAAGCACTTCGACCTGCGCCCGAAGGCCATCATCCAGACCCTGGACCTGCTGCGCCCGATCTACTCCAAGACCGCCGCCTACGGCCACTTCGGCCGCGACGAGCCGGAGTTCAGCTGGGAGCAGACCGACAAGGCTGCCGCACTGCGCGCCGACGCCGGACTGTAAGCCCCGCCAGTCCCATGCCCCTCGCCGGCAGCGGCGGGGGGCGTTTCGTTTTCAGGGCACGGCGCCGCGAACGCGTCGACGCCTATACTGTCTGTCAAAACTCCCCAGCACGCTCGATACGCCCATGCTCCAGCAAGTCCTGATGTTTGGCCTCGGCCTCACCGTTCTCGTCATCGGCGCAGACGTACTGGTGCGCGGCGCCTCGCGCCTGGCGGTCTCCTTCGGCGTATCGCCGCTGGTGGTGGGCCTCACGGTGGTCGCCTTCGGCACCAGCGCACCGGAAATGGCGGTGTCGGTCGGCTCCGCATTAGCCGGTAGCCCCGACCTCGCGATCGGCAACGTGGTGGGCAGCAATATCTGCAACGTGCTGCTCATCCTCGGCATCTCGGCGCTGATCACACCGCTGCTGGTCGACGAGCAGATCATCCGCCAGGAGATCCCGATCATGATCGGCGTCTCCGCGCTGCTGGTGGTGATGGCGCTCGACGGCCGGATCGGCATTCTCGAATCCGTCGTCCTGTTCGCACTGGTCATCGCCTACACCATCTTCCTGGTCGTACAGTCGCGCCGTGCCTCGAAGGCGGCGCAGGACGAGTTCGAGACCGAGATTCCGACCTCCAGCTGGGACCGCCACTGGGTGGTGCAGGTGGCCCTGATCGTGGTCGGCCTGGTCATGCTGGTGGTGGGCGCGGACTGGCTGGTGGACGCCGCCGTCGCCTTCGCGCGCGCCTTCGGCATCAGCGACCTGGTGGTCGGACTGACCGTGGTGGCCGTCGGCACCTCGATGCCCGAGATCGCGACCTCGATCGTCGCCGCGATGCGGGGCCAGCGCGAAATCGCGGTCGGCAACGTGGTCGGCAGCAACATCTTCAACATCCTGGCCGTACTCGGCGCCTCGGGCATCGCCTCGGGCATCACCACCGGCGCAGGCTTGCCGGTGTCGGAGGCTGCACGCAACTTCGACCTGTGGGTGATGCTGGCCGTCGCCTTCGCCTGCCTGCCGATCATGCTCTCGGGTCGCGAGATCGCACGCTGGGAAGGCGGCGTGTTCCTCGCCTACTACGCCATCTACACCGCCTGGCTGGTGCTGCAGGCGCAGCAGCACAGCAGCCTGCCGGCGTTCTCGGGCGTGATGCTGGGCTATGTGCTGCCGATCACCGTGATCACGCTGGTCGTCAGCATGGTCCGACAATCGGGCAGCACGGCCAGTCACTGATCACCCGGGCGCCGGCTCTCAGGCCGACACGCGGAAGCGGCGTACCGACTGCTCGAGCGCGTCGGCGAGCTGGCTCAGTTCCCCGGCGCGCTGCAGCGAATCGCGCGTCGCGCCGTGGCTTTCCTCGCTCATGCGGGCAATGCGCTCGACGCTCTGGGCGATGTCGGTACTGGCCTGGCGCTGTTCGCCAAGGGCGACGTTGATCGATCCGACCACCTCGCGCACCTCGACCGCGCTGCCCTCGAGCGCGGCCACGGCGGCACGCGCACGCTCGGCGTTCTCGGCGCCGCGCTCGGCGAGCTGACGTCCGTCCTCCATCGTCCCCACGGCCTGCCGGGCATTGGCCTGCACGCGCTCGATCATGGCGTTGATCTCATGGGTCGACTGGCGGGTACGCTCCGCCAGCTTGCGCACCTCGTCGGCGACGACGGCGAAACCGCGCCCCTGCTCGCCCGCGCGCGCAGCCTCGATCGCTGCATTGAGCGCCAGCAGGTTGGTCTGCTCGGCGATGTCCTGGATCACCTGCGCGATGTTGGAGATGCTCTCCGCACTGACGCCCAGGTCCGCCACCACCGCGGCCGATGCGGTCATGCGCTGCGCCACCAGGCCGATGGTCTCGACCGCCTGATTGATCACCTTCACGCTGTCGCGCACCTGCGCTTCCGACTCGCCGCTGAGGCGGTCGGCGTCGTTCGCATGCTCGGCCACCACCGAGATGCTGGTACTCAGTTCCTCGATCGAGGCTGCGATCGCCTGCGCGGCATCGGTCTGCACGAGCGACGCCGCCGCCACCTTCTCCTCGTTGCTGCGCAGGGTGTCGGCCGCGGCCACGAGTCGCCCGGCATCGGCACGGATGCCACGGATAATGGTTTCCAGTCCGCCCTGCATGCCCTGCATCGCGGCCAGCAGGCTGCGTCCGTCGCCACCGCGGACCACGACGCGCTGCTGCAGGTCGCCGTCGGCGATGCGGTGCGCGACCTCCGCAGCATAGGCGGGCTCGCCACCCAGGCGGCACAGCACGTTGCGCGTCACCAGCACCGAGGCCACGACGCACACCAGCAGCGCAAAGGCGCCCAGCCCCAGCACGACGAGCCGGCTGCGCTCCAGCGCCTGGGCCGAATCCGAGCGCATCCCGGCGGTCAGCTTCTCGAGATGCTCGATCTGCTTCAGCAGTTCGCCTCGGATCTCGCGCCAGGCCGGCGTCTCACCGCGCACCAGCACCTCGCGCGCGGCCTGCAGGTCATTGGCCCGCACGTTCGCGATCACCTGCGCCTGCAGCGGCGCCCAGCGCTGCACGATCTCCTGCATGCGTGCGGCCGCCGCGGCGCCACCATCGAGAACATGCCCGCGCGCGACGATCTGCGCCAGCATGGCGTCGAACTGCTTTTTGGCCTGGTCGAAGTTCTCGTAGGCCTTCGAGTTGGCCGGGTCGAGCAGGATGTTGCGCAGCGCCTGGCCCATCTGCAGGCCCTGCGCGTAAGTGCGGGTGACGTCGCGCTCGACGGCGAGCTCGGTGTCGATGAAGCCGGACAGGCGCTCGCCGCCGAGCTGCATCTGCCACAGTGCGCCACCCAGGGCGAGCAGGAAAAGACCACAGGTCGCGGCGGCCAGCAGCACCAGCTGGGATCTTACGGACAGGGTGTTGGAAGCCATATCTGTTCTCTTGCGTGCAGTAAGGGAGCGTGCCCCGGCGCCGGGCCCGGGCTGTAATAAGAATATTCTTATAAGCATATCGGCAGCATGACGAAAGCCTTTAGGGACGATGTCACGCTCGGGAGGCTGGTCGCGCATCGCGCGCCAGCTGCATCACGGTTCACGACCGCCGCCATCAGCTATAATCCGAGCACTCCGAGGAGCGCTGCGAGGCGCCGGGCCGTCCGGCCCTGGCCCCCAGGCTCGGACCCCGCCGCCATGGCGGGCAGCAGTCAACGGCGCTCACCCTGCTAATCATCTTCAACCCTGCCGGGTTCGGGATGTCGGGTGAGCCCCTTGCAGCCAGTTCGCGCTGCCCTCTCCCCTCCCGCCCGGCCATAGCATGGAGCTTCACATGAACGCTGTGGCTGACAAGAACTTCACCGATTTCGTCGTTGCCGACCTGTCGCTCGCCGACTGGGGCCGCAAGGAGATCCGCATCGCCGAAACCGAGATGCCCGGCCTGATGGCGATCCGCGAGGAATACGCCGCAAGCCAGCCGCTCAAGGGCGCACGCATCACCGGTTCGCTGCACATGACGATCCAGACCGCGGTCCTGATCGAAACACTGACCGCGCTCGGCGCCGAGGTGCGCTGGGCCTCGTGCAACATCTTCTCGACCCAGGACCACGCCGCCGCCGCCATCGCCAAGGAAGGCATTCCGGTGTTCGCGGTCAAGGGCGAGTCGCTGGCCGACTACTGGGACTACACCCACCGCATCTTCGAATGGGCGGACGGGGGCTACTCCAACATGATCCTCGACGACGGCGGCGACGCCACGCTGCTGCTGCACCTGGGCGCGCGTGCGGAAGCTGATCTCGCGGTGCTGGCCAATCCGGGCTCGGAAGAGGAAACCATCCTCTTCGCCGCCATCAAGGCCAAGCTGGCGCAGAACCCGACCTGGTACTCGACCCGCCTGGCGCAGATAAAGGGCGTGACCGAGGAGACCACCACCGGCGTGCACCGCCTGTACCAGATGCACGCGCGCGGCGAACTGAAGTTCCCGGCGATCAACGTCAACGATTCGGTGACCAAGTCCAAGTTCGACAACCTGTACGGCTGCCGCGAGTCCCTGGTCGACGGCATCAAGCGCGCCACCGACGTGATGGTGGCCGGCAAGATCGCCGTGGTCTGCGGCTACGGCGACGTGGGCAAGGGCTCGGCGCAGGCGCTGCGCGCGCTGTCCGCCCAGGTGTGGGTGACCGAGATCGACCCGATCTGCGCACTGCAGGCCGCGATGGAAGGCTATCGCGTGGTGACCATGGAGTACGCCGCCGACAAGGCCGACATCTTCGTCACCGCCACCGGCAACTACCACGTGATCACCCACGACCACATGGCGAAGATGAAGGACCAGGCCATCGTGTGCAACATCGGCCACTTCGACAACGAGATCGACGTCGCCTCGGTCGAGCAGTACCCGTGGGAAGAGATCAAGCCGCAGGTCGACCACATCATCTTCCCCGACGGCAAGCGCATCATCCTGCTCGCCAAGGGCCGCCTGGTGAATCTCGGCTGCGCCACCGGCCACCCGAGCTACGTCATGTCGAGTTCCTTCGCCAACCAGACGATCGCGCAGATCGAGCTGTTCACCCGCACGGCGGACTACCCGGTGGGCGTCTACACCCTGCCCAAGCACCTCGACGAGAAGGTCGCCCGCCTGCAGCTGAAGAAGCTCAACGTGCAGCTCACCGAGCTGAGCGACGCGCAGGCGGCCTACATCGGCGTGCCGAAGCAGGGCCCGTACAAGACCGACTCGTACCGCTACTGAGCGACGCCGGAGGCCGTCCCGATGAGCATGAATTCCTTCCATGCCCGCCAGGGACGGCCGCGCCATGCGGCCGAGCACAGGCAGCCGGTCGATCGCCACGGCCTGCTGAGGGTCGACCAGCTGCTGGTGGCGCAGGGGCTCGCGCCCTCGCGCACCGCTGCGCGCGCGCTGATCGAGGCCGGTCGCGTCAGCCATGACGGCCAGCCGGTCACCAAGCCGGCGCTGGAACTGCCGCCCGACGCCCGGCTCGCCGTCATTCCGGACGACAGCGACCGCTTCGTCTCCCGCGGCGCGCTCAAGCTCGAAGGCGCGCTCGCGCGCAGCGGCCTGGACGTGCGCGGCACGGTCTGTCTCGACATCGGCCAGTCCACCGGCGGCTTCACCGACTGCCTGCTGCAGGCCGGCGCGGCGAAGGTGGTCGGGGTCGAGGTCGGCCACGATCAGTTGCATCCGCGCCTGCGCAAGGATCACCGCTGCGTCACGCTCGAAGGCCTCAACGCCCGCCAGCTCACCGCAGCGGATCTCGGCACGCACTGCCCGCCGCACGGTTTCGACCTGCTGGTGTGCGACGCCAGCTTCATCTCGCTCGCCCTGCTGCTGCCGCAATGGGCTGCGCTGCTGTCAGCCAACGGCCATGTGCTGGCGCTAGTCAAGCCGCAGTTCGAGGTCGGCCCGCAAGGCCTGGGCAAGGGCGGCATCGTGCGCGACGCCTCGCTGTACGCGGAGGTCGAAACCCGCCTGCGCGAAGCGGCCCACGCCGCCGGGCTGATCATCCTCGACTGGTTCGACTCGCCGATCACCGGCGGCGACGGCAACCGCGAATTCTTCTTCCACGCCATCCGCACACCGGGTGGCGACACCGATCCGGACACACCATGAGCATCGACATCTCGATCGAGTTCTTCCCGCCCAATACCGCGGAAGGCGCCGAAAAGCTGCGTACCACACGCGACAAGCTGGCAGCGCTGAAGCCCGCCTTCTTCTCCGTCACCTACGGCGCCGGCGGCTCCACCCGCGAGCGCACCTTCGCCACCGTCAAGGAGATCGCCGCCGCCGGCTACGAGGCCGCACCGCACCTGTCGTGCATCGGCTCCACCCGCGACAGCATCCGCGAGATCCTGCAGGAATACGCCGACGCCGGCATCCACCGCATCGTCGCGCTGCGCGGCGATCTGCCCTCGGGCGCCGGCGCCGCGGGGGAGTTCCGCTATGCCAACGAGCTGGTCGAGTTCATCCGCGCCGAGAGCGGCGACCGCTTCCTCATCGAGGTTGCCGCCTACCCGGAATGGCACCCCCAGGCCCGCAGCCCTAAGGACGACCTGCTCGCCTTCAAGCGCAAGGCCGAGGCCGGCGCCAACTCCGCGATCACGCAGTACTTCTACAACCTCGACGCCTACCTGTACTTCGTCGATGCGGTGCGAAAGCTGGGCGTCGACATCCCGATCGTGCCCGGCATCATGCCGATCGGCAGCTTCAGCAAGCTGGCACGCTTCTCCGACGCCTGCGGTGCCGAGATCCCGCGCTGGATGCGCAAGACCTTCGAGAGCTATGGCGACGATGCCGATGCGATCCGCGCCTTCGGCCTCGACGTCGTCACCCGCCTGTGCGAGAAGCTGATCGCCGAGGGCGCGCCCGGACTGCACTTCTACAGCATGAACATGGCTGGCCCCACGACCGAGATCTGCCGCCGGCTCGGACTGCAAAACTGAAGCCGCTCACGGCCGCAGTTCAGTCTGCGGCCGTGACCAATCGCACTTCGTCCCGCGCTTGCTCCACCGCTCCGCCGTGCGGGCTAACATGCAGGCATCGCCTGCGGCACGCGCCGTCGCCTGACGAAGGTCATCATGATCAAGACACTTCAACACATCCCGCTGACCGGCGAACTGCCGAGCCCGAAGGGCGTCGCGCTCGCAATCCTGGAGATGTGCCGCAATGAAGACACGACGATCAGCGAGATCGCGCACATTGCCCAGACCGACCCGGCGCTGGCGGGGCGGCTGATCCGCAATGCCAACGCGGCCAGCAGCGGCGTCCGGCCGATCGCCTCCGTCACCGACGCGATCATGCGCCTGGGCATGGGCACGGTGCGCAACCTGGCGATGGGCTTCTCGCTGATCGACCAGTATCACTCCGGCCCCTGTGCGGGATTCGACTACGAACGCTTCTGGTCCTACTCACTGCTGGTGGCGCTCGCGATGCAGGAGTTCGGCCGGATGACGGGGGCGGGGGCGGCCGAGGAACTGTTTGCCTGCGGCCTGCTGTCGCAGATCGGGCGGCTTGCGCTGGCGACCCTCTATCCGCAGGAATACGCCGGGCTGCTGAACGAGACCAACGCGAGGGCAAGGCTGGCCGAACTCGAGCACGAGCGCCTGCACACCGACCACAACGAACTGACGGCGGCCCTGCTGTCCGACTGGGGCCTGCCGCTGGCCCTGATCGAGCCCATCCACTACCACGAAGCACCGGACAAGGCCCCGTTCACACCCGGCTCGCGCCCGCACCAGCTGACCCACCTGTTCTACCTCGCCAAGCGCATCGGCGACCTGGGCCTCTCGCCCGAATCCGAGCGCAACGGGCACACGGCCGAACTCCTGCTGCTGGGCGGCAAGATCGGTCTCGACGCCGACCAGCTCGGCGCACGCATCGACGGCATCGTGACGGCCTGGCACGAATGGGGCGAACTGCTGAAGGTTCCCGCCTCGGCACTGCCGAGCTTCAAGCAGATGTGCGCCGGCCAGGCCCCGCGTCCGGAAGACGGCGACAGCCCGGCCTCGCTGCGCGTGCTGCTGGTGGACGACGACGCCACGACACGCCGCATGCTCGAAGGCGTGCTGGGCGATTCGCTCGGCCACACTGTGCAGTCGGCAGGCAGCGGCGAAGAAGCCCTGGCGACGGCGCTGCAGTTCATGCCGCAGGTTGTCGTCACCGACTGGCTGATGCCGGGCATGAGCGGTATCGAGCTGTGCCGCGCCTTGCGGGCAACCGACTGGGGGCAGACGATTTACATCATCATGCTGTCCGGCATCGACACCCGCGACGAAGCCACCGAAGCCTTCGAGGCCGGTGCAGACGATTTCGTCGCCAAGCCGGTCGACCTGCGCACCCTGCGCGCCCGCCTGCGCGCTGCCTGGCGTTACGTGCATCTGCTCGATGCCTGGGAGACGGACCGCGCTCAGCTGCGCCAGTTTGCCGCCGAGCTTGCGATCAGCAACCGTCGCCTGTCGCATGCGGCGATGACCGACCAGCTCACCGGCCTGCCCAACCGCCGGGCCGGCATGAGCGAGCTGGAAAAGGCGTGGAGCGCGAGCGGGCGCGCGGTACAGCCGATGGCGGTGCTGGTCATCGACGTCGATCATTTCAAGCGCATCAACGACAGCTACGGCCATGCCGTGGGTGACCATGTGCTGCGCGAGGTGGCGCAGGCCCTGCAGCAGTCGGCACGGCGCGAGGACGTCGTCTGCCGCCTGGGCGGCGAGGAATTCCTGATGGTGTGCGCCAACACCGACCTGCGTGCAGCGCTCGGCGCCGGCGAGCGCCTGCGCAAGCTGGTGGCGGCGCTGGCGATCAAGGTCGGCGGGCACGAGATCCAGCTGTCGATCAGCATCGGCATCGCCGCCCGCGAAGCTTCGATGACCGACGCCGACATGCTGGTCAACGCCGCCGACCGTGCGCTCTACCGTGCCAAGGAAGGCGGCCGCAACCGCAGTTGCATCTGCCTGCAGGGACAGCTGCGCTGCGGCCCCTGGCAGGCGGGCTGAACGGCCTTAACGCCGGCTGCTGCCACCGAGTAGCGAACCGAGGATGCCGCGCACGATCTGGCGGCCGATGCTGCTGCCGATGGTGCGGGTGACCGTCTTCGCCGCGATCTGCACCAGGCCGTCGCGCTGCCCCCCGCGCGGACCGGTGGATCCGAACAGGATGTCGTTGAGTCCGCCGCCGGCCTGACCGGCCTTCGCAGTCTCGGCGGCCTGCGCCTCGGCACGCGCCGCCGCGCCTTCGGCCTGCGCGCGCAACATCTCGTAGGCCGACTCGCGGTCGACCGCCTTCTCGTAGTGGCCGTAGATGACCGAGCCGGTGATCGCCGCCTGGCGCTCGGCTGTGGTCAGCGGACCGAGGCGGGACTCGGGTGCGATCACGAAGCAGCGCTCGGTGACCTGCGGCCGGCCCTTCTCGTCGAGGCAAGAGATCAAGGCCTCGCCCACGCCCAGTTCGGTGATGGCGGCCACGGCATCGAAGGCCGGGTTCGGGCGCATGGTGTCGGCCGCGGTCTTGACCGCCTTCTGGTCGCGCGGGGTGAAGGCGCGCAGCGCGTGCTGGACGCGGTTGCCAAGCTGGCCGAGCACGGTCTCGGGCACGTCCAGCGGGTTCTGGGTGACGAAATACACGCCCACGCCCTTGGAGCGGATCAGGCGCACCACCTGCTCGATCTTCTCGACCAGCGCCTTCGGTGCATCGTTGAACAGCAGGTGGGCCTCGTCGAAGAAGAACACCAGCTTGGGCTTGTCCGGGTCGCCGACCTCGGGCAGCTGCTCGAAGAGTTCCGACAGCATCCACAGCAGGAAGGTGGAGTAGAGCTTGGGCGAGTGGAAGAGCTTGTCGGCGGCCAGCACGTTGATCACGCCGCGGCCGGCGGCGTCGGTTTGCATCAGGTCGGCGATGTCGAGCATCGGCTCGCCGAAGAACACGTCGCCGCCCTGCTCTTCCAGCGCCAGCAGGTTGCGCTGGATGGCGCCGATCGAGGCTGTGGAGATGTTGCCGTACCCGGTGGTGAAGCTCTTCGCGTTCTCGCCCACGTACTGGACCATCGCGCGCAGGTCCTTGAGGTCGAGCAGCAGCATGCCGTTGTCGTCGGCGATCTTGAACACCAGCGTCAGCACGCCGGTCTGGGTGTCGTTGAGGTTGAGCAGGCGCGCGATCAGCAGCGGCCCCATGTCCGAGATGGTGGCGCGCACCGGGTGGCCCTGCTCGCCGAACACATCCCAGAACACCGCGGTGTTGGCACGCGGCGTGAATTCGGTGATGCCGATGGCGGCCAGGCGCTGCATCAGCTTGTCGGACCTGAGGCCCGCGGCACCGATGCCCGAGAGGTCGCCCTTGATGTCGGCCACGAACACCGGTACGCCGATGGCCGCAAAGGACTCGGCGAGCTTCTGCAGCGTCACCGTCTTGCCTGTGCCGGTCGCCCCGGTGATCAGGCCGTGGCGGTTGGCCAGGCGCGGGAGCAGGTGGATCTCCTTGTCGGCGGTCTTGGCAATCAGCAGCGCTTCGGTCATCGCAGTCCCCGGGGTGGTCGTGTTGCGCCCGAGTGTATCAGGGCGCCCCGCAGCCCGCGATGCAGCGCGCGTAGGCCGATTCGCAGTCGGCGCAGCTGCCTGCCGCGCAGCGTGCCTGGCAGCGGTAGAGCGGTGCGGCGCAGGCACGCACGCAGGCGTTCCAGCCCGGCTGGCCGACCGCCGGTGCGCCATACAACCCGCGGCCCGAGCCCGCCGGGCAGGCGTCGAGGGCAAAGCTGCGGCGCGGGCCCGGCACCCACGCCCATTCGTCGTCCGCCAGGTTCAGGTCGGCCTCGAGAGCGGGCTGGGCGCCTGCCGTCAGCAGGCCGGAACGGCGCAGGCTGTCGGCGGCCGCGCAGTCCGCCCGCCGCGCCTGGCCGGCATCGAGCTCACCAAGCGCCGGATAGCCGAGATTGATGCGCGCGCAGGCCTGGGCGAACAGGAAGCTGCGGGTCACCGGCAGCAGGCGCGGCAGCACGGCCGGGTTGTAGCGGATGACGGCCCGCCCCGCCTCGATGCCGGTGGCGACCACGGCCGGCAACTGGTCGTCGCTCAGGGCCGGCACAGCCGCCCCCTGCGCATCCACGCAACCACCGTAGATCGGCTCCCCCGC
>NZ_AMXC01000042.1:0-24708 GCF_000310165.2 Thauera sp. 63 | reverse complement strand
CGGCACCGCCGCCATCGGCCGGCTCGCGCGGCGCGGCCGCGGCCTGCCGGCGCGGGTGATCCCGGTCGAGGTGTGGAGCGCGGATGCGGTCGGGCTGGACCTGATGCTCGGCAGCCTGGCGCTGGGCGCCTGTCAGGTGGCGGTGCTCGCTGCCGGCAGCCACGACGCTGCGCCGCTGAGGGCGCAGGCCGGGCAGGGGCAGACCATCCTCTCGGCGCTCGGTTACGCCGGCGAACACCTGCGCGTCATCGAGGCCGATGCCGACGACTGGCAGGCGCTGGAGCGCGCGCTGTGGTCGTGGGCGCCCGCCACCGCTGTCGCCGTGCCGGCGCGCTTCCGCCTGCTGCCGAAGAAGCGCGAGACGCTGGAGTTCACACTGCGCCATCTGGTCGAGCACGCCCCCGCGGCGAAGGACGAGGCGGGTCTGCCGGCGGCGATCGCGCTGAAGGCCGGCGCGCCCTTCGGCCAGGTCATCGCGTCCGACGCCTGTACGCTGTGCATGGCCTGTACCGGCGCCTGTCCGGCGAGTGCCTTGCGCGCATCGGGCGACAGCTATCGCCTCGAGTTCGTCGAGAAGAACTGCCTGCAGTGCGGCCTGTGCGTGAGCTCCTGTCCGGAGTCGGCGCTGAGCCTCGAGCCGCGCCTGCTGCTGACGGAAGACGCACGCCGCGCCCGCGCGCTGCGCGAGGCCGACATCTTCCATTGCACCGCCTGCGGCAAGGCGATGGGCGCGACGCCCCTGATCGAAGCCATGATCGCCCGGTTGTCCGGCCATTCCATGTTCGCCACCGAGGCCGAGCGTGCCCGCCTGCGCATGTGTGCCGACTGCCGCGTGATCGACATGATGAAGACCGAACCGGCGGTCAAAGCCTGGGACCTGAGCGAATGAGCGCGCCGATTTCCATCCAGACCCAGCCGACCTGGTCCGAGGAGGACCGCGCCCGCGCCGATCACTACGCGCTGCTGGCGAGGCTGTTTCATGCCGCGCCCGACGCGGTGCTGCTCGACGCGCTGGTGCAGGCCGGCCGTAGCCTGGGCGGCACTGGGGGTGAAAATGAGGGTGCCCTCCCGCAGGCCTGGACCGCGCTCGCGGCGGCCGCATCCAGCCTGTCGTTGCAGGCGGTGCGCGACGAGTTCGATGCGCTCTTCGTCAGCGTGTCCAAGCCGGTCGTGATGATGAACGGCTCCTGGTACATCACCGGCTTCCTGCAGGAAGAGCCGCTGGCCGAACTGCGCGAGGATCTGCTTGAGCTCGGCCTGGGGCGCCGCCAGGGCGTGACCGAGACCGAGGACCACATTTCCGCGCTGGCCGAGGTGATGCGCCACCTGGTGCTGACCGGCCCGGACGAGGCGGGCCTGCTGCGCCAGCAGCGTTTCTTCGGTCGCCACATCGCGCCCTGGTATGCGGACTTTGCGGCCGCGCTGGCGAAGGCGCCGGGCGCGGGTTTTTATGCGAAGGTCGGCGCGCTGCTGCTGGCCTTCATGGACATCGAACGCGAGGCGTTCGACATGCTGGAGGCGTCCGCGCAATGAGCGGCGCCGCACCTTATCGAAGGGGAGAGCGAGGATGAAAGACGACAACACCAAGCTGTCGCGGCGGAATTTCCTGATGGCGGTCGGTGCCAGCGGCGCCGCAGGCGCTGCGGCGCTGGCTGCCACCGCGACCAAGACGGTGCCGGGCGCTGCGCAGGCCGTCGAGACCGCCCGCCGCGAGGAAGCGGACAAGGGCATCAGCGAACACATGCGCAATTACTACCGCAGCGCGCGGGTCTGAGGAGGACGCGACGATGTTGACCAAGAAAAGCAGCGCCGCCACCGGCAGCGCCCGCCGCCTGCGGGGTTCCGCGGCGCGTGCCCTGGGCCAGACCATGGACCGCCGCGCCTTCCTGAAGCGCTCCGGCCTGGGCGTCGGCGCCGGGGCGATCGCCACCCAGTTGCCGTACAACCTCATCGGCGCCGCCGAAGCCGCCGCGCCCGGTGTGTCGCGCGGCGAAGGCAAGGCCGAGGTGCGCCGCACCGTGTGCACCCACTGCTCGGTGGGCTGTGCGACCGACGCCATCGTGCGCAACGGCGTGTGGGTGCATCAGGAGCCGGTGTTCGATTCGCCGATCAACCTCGGCGCGCACTGTGCCAAGGGCGCCTCGCTGCGCGAGCACGGCCACGGCGAGCACCGCCTGAAGTATCCGATGAAGCTGGTCGACGGCAAGTACCAGAAGATCTCGTGGGAACAGGCGCTCAACGAAGTCGGTGACCGCCTGCTGAAGGTCCGCGAGGAATCCGGGCCGGATGCGGTGTACTGGATCGGCTCGTCGAAGCACAGCAACGAGCAGGCCTACCTGCTGCGCAAGTTCGTGTCCTTCTGGGGCACCAACAACTGTGACCACCAGGCGCGCATCTGCCACTCCACCACCGTGGCGGGCGTGGCGAACACCTGGGGTTACGGCGCGATGACGAACTCCTACAACGACATGCAGTTCTCGAAGGCGGCGCTGTACATCGGCTCGAACGCCGCCGAGGCGCATCCGGTGTCGATGCTGCACATGCTGCATGCCAAGGAAAACGGCTGCAAGATGATCGTCGTCGATCCGCGCTTCACGCGCACCGCGGCGAAGGCCGACCAGTACGTGCGCATCCGCTCGGGTACCGACATCCCCTTCATCTGGGGCATGCTGTACCACATCTTCAAGAACGGCTGGGAAGACCAGAAGTACATCGACGACCGCGTCTTCGGCCTGGAGAAGGTCAAGGAAGAGATCATGACCTGGACGCCGGAGCGCGTGCAGGAAGTGACCGGCATCCCCGAGGAGCAGGTGTTCAAGGTCGCCCAGACGCTGGCGATGAACCGGCCCTCGACCGTGGTGTGGTGCATGGGCCAGACCCAGCACACCGTCGGCAACGCCAACGTGCGCGCGATGTGCATCCTGCAGCTGGTGCTGGGCAACGTCGGCGTGTCGGGTGGCGGCACCAACATCTTCCGCGGCCACGACAACGTGCAGGGCGCGACCGACGTCGGCCCCAACCCGGATTCGCTGCCCGGCTACTATGGCCTGGCCGCCGGTTCGTGGAAGCACTGGTGCCGCGTGTGGGGCGTCGATTACGAGTGGGTCAAGGGCCGCTACGCCTCCGAAGAGCTGATGACCAAGTCGGGCATCACCGTGTCGCGCTGGATCGACGGCGTGACCGAGAACAAGGAGCTGATCGACCAGCCGAGCAACCTGCGTGCCGTCGTGTACTGGGGCCATGCGCCCAACTCGCAGACCCGCGGCGCCGAGATGGTCGAGGCGATGAAGCAGCTCGACACCCTGGTGGTGATCGACCCCTATCCGTCGGCGACCGCCTCGATGGCGGCGATGGTGCGCAAGGACGGCGTGTATCTGCTGCCGGCCTGCACCCAGTTCGAGACCACCGGCTCGGCCACGGCGTCGAACCGCTCGATCCAGTGGCGCGAGAAGGTCATCGAGCCGCTGTTCGAGTCCAAGCCCGACCACACCATCATGTACGCCTTCGCCAAGAAGTTCGGCTGGGCGGACGAACTGGTGAAGAACATCAAGCTCGAGAAGGACGCCCAGGGCTGGGACGAGCCGAACATCGAGGACATCCTGCGCGAGATCAACCGCGGCACCTGGACCATCGGCTACAGCGGCCAGTCGCCCGAGCGCCTGAAGCTGCACATGAAGAACATGCACACCTTCGACGTGAAGACGCTGAAGGCGGCCGGCGGCCCGTGCGACGGCGAGTACTTCGGCCTGCCGTGGCCGTGCTACGGCAACCCGGAGCTGAAGCACCCGGGCACGCCCAACCTGTACGACACCTCCAAGCACGTCATGGACGGCGGTGGCAACTTCCGCGCCAACTTCGGCGTGGAGAAGGACGGCGTGTCGCTGCTCGCGGCCGAAGGCTCGGCCTCGAAGGGGGCCGACCTGCAGATGGGCTACCCCGAGTTCGACCACACCCTGCTGAAGAAGCTGGGCTGGTGGGATGAACTGACCGACGCCGAGAAGGCCGAGGCCGAGGGCAAGAACTGGAAGACCGACCTGTCGGGCGGCATCATCCGCGTGGCGATGAAGAACCACGGCTGCCACCCCTTCGGCAACGCCAGGGCGCGCGCGCTGGTGTGGAACTTCCCCGATCCGGTGCCGCTGCACCGCGAGCCGATCTACTCGCCGCGTCCGGATCTGGTCGCCAAGTACCCGACCCACGACGACAAGGCCAAGTTCTGGCGCCTGCCGACGCTGTACAAGTCGCTTCAGGACAAGGTCAAGGACATCTCGAAGGAGTATCCGCTGATCATGACCTCAGGCCGCCTGGTCGAGTACGAGGGTGGCGGCGAGGAAACCCGCTCCAACCCCTGGCTGGCCGAACTGCAGCAGGAGATGTTCGCGGAGGTGAACCCGAAGGACGCCAACGACGCCGGCTTCCGCAACGGCGACTACATCTGGGTCGAATCGCCCACCAAGGCCAGGCTGAAGGTGCGCGCCCAGGTCACGCAGCGCGTGGCGCCGGGCACGGTGTTCCTGCCCTTCCACTTCTCCGGCTGGTGGCAGGGCGAGGACATGCTCAAGTACTACCCCGAGGGCGCGGCACCGATCGTGCGCGGCGAGGCGGTCAACACAGCCACGACCTATGGCTACGACCCGGTGACGATGATGCAGGAAACCAAGACCACCCTGTGCCGCGTGAGCAAAGCGTAAGGGCGAGGAGAAGAAAAGATGGGACGCATGAAATTTCTCTGTGACGCCGAGCGCTGCATCGAATGCAACGGCTGCGTCACCGCGTGCAAGAACGAGCACGAGGTGCCCTGGGGCGTGAACCGCCGCCGAGTGGTGACCATGAACGACGGCGTGCCGGGCGAGCGCTCGATCTCGGTCGCGTGCATGCACTGTTCGGACGCGCCGTGCATGGCGGTGTGCCCGACCAACTGCTTCTACAAGACCGAAGAAGGCGTGGTGCTGCACGACAAGGACCAGTGCATCGGCTGCGGCTACTGCTTCTACGCCTGTCCGTTCGGCGCGCCGCAGTTCCCGAACGGCCCGGCGGCCTTCGGTGCGCGCGGCAAGATGGACAAGTGCACCTTCTGCGCCGGCGGTCCGGAAGAGACTGGCTCGCAGGCCGAGTACGAGAAGTACGGCTCCAACCGCCTGGCCCAGGGCAAGCTGCCGCTGTGTGCCGAGATGTGCTCGACCAAGGCGCTGCTGGCGGGTGACGCCAACGTGGTGGCCGACATCTTCCGCGAGCGCGTGCTGCGCCGCGGCGGCGGCACCGATGCCTGGGGCTGGCAGACCGCCTATGGCGGCGGCGAGCAGAAGCGCGAACAGAAACGCGAGCGGGAGGGCCAGAAATGAGCACGCCGACCATGAAGCTGTTGCGTACCGCCGCGCTGGGCGGCGTCCTGGCGCTGGGCCTGTCGGCCTGCGGCGAGACGTCGCAGGTGCCGGTGTACGAGGACGGCAAGTACTCCGGCAAGGCCGACACCCGGCCGTGGGAGAGCGCCGAGTTCAAGGGTGACAAGGCTGCCTGGGAGGCTGCGCTGAAGAACCGTGCGCGCGGCCAGAACGAGTACAACCGCGGCGATTGAGGAGAGCACCATGAAGGCATTCTTCATGCGACGGCCGGGCGGTGCGCTGTTCGCCGTGCTGCTGCTCGTGCTGACCCTGCTCGCATCGGCGCCGCCGGCGCGTGCGGACGATCACGCGCACACCGGCAGCACGGCCGCCGACCAGGCCGAGCGGCAGCAGGAGCGTCCCGGCAACAACGCGCCGGTCTGGCGCGCGGTGCGTTCGGGCGAGGCGCACTTCACCACCGTGCGTGGTCCCGAGACCGGCGTGCTGATCCAGGCCGAAGGCAACACCTGGCGCCATCTGCGCAACGGTCCCATCACCGTGTATGGCGGCGCGCTGCTCATCGTCATGGCCTCCGCCATCACGCTGTTCTGGCTGGTGAAGGGCACGATGAAGCTGCACGGCGCGCGCACCGGCCGCAGGATGAAGCGCTTTTCCGGCTTCGAGCGCTTCGTGCACTGGGGCACGGCCATCAGCTTCCTGCTGCTGGCGGTCACCGGGGTGGCGATCCTGTTCGGCAAGCACGTGCTGGCACCGATCTTCGGTGCGGACTTCCTCGCGCTGCTGCTGACCGCGGGCAAGCTGATCCACAACTACGTGGGGCCGGTGTTCGGCGTGTTCCTGGTGCTGATGATCCTGACCTTCCTGCGCGACAACGTGTGGCAGGCCTGCGATGCGATCTGGATCCGCCGCGCCGGCGGGCTGCTGGGCGGCGACCACGTGCCTTCGAGCCGCTTCAACTTCGGCGAGAAGACGTGGTTCTGGCTGGGCGTGACCGTCCTCGGGCTGGCGGTGGCGATTTCCGGGCTGGTCCTGGATTTCCCGAACTACGGCTGGACCCGCGGCGAGATGCAGATCGCCAACGTCGTGCATGCGGTCGGTGCCATTGTGCTGCTGGCCCTGTCCTTCGGCCACATCTACATGGGCACGGTCGGCGTCGAAGGCGCCTACGAGTCGATGAAGACCGGCTACGTGGACGAGACCTGGGCCAAGGAGCACCACGAGATCTGGTACGAGGACGTCAAGGCGGGCAAGTCGGGCCGCCCCTGAGCGCTCACGGCCACAGCCCTTTCCCGGTTCGGGCACCTCCCTCCCTCAACGCCCGGACCTTTCAACCCCGTCCTGCCCTGGTGGCGGACGGGGTTTTCTTTTGTGTCCGGCTCGCCCCGCGGCCGGCGGTACAATGCGGGCCGTACTGTGCAAGGAGCCCGCGATGGCCGAAGCGTTCTTTTCCCCCTGTCCTCGCGGACTGGAAACCCTGCTGGCCGATGAACTGCGCTCGTTCGGCGCGTCGGGCATCCAGACCCTGCATGGCGGAGTGGCCTGGCAAGGCGACTGGGCAGCCTGCCATCGCGCGAACCTCGAGAGCCGGCTGGCGACGCGGGTGATGTGGCGGGTGGCGCAGGGGCGCTACCGTGCCGAGGTCGACATCTACAAGCTGGCCTACAGCGTGACCTGGGCGAAGTGGTTCACGCCCGACGACACGATCCGCATCTACGTGACGGCGCAGAAGTCGCCGCTGAAGAGCCTGGAATTCATCACGCTGCGGGTGAAGGACGCGGTTTGCGATCACTTCCGCACGGTGAGCGGCAAGCGCCCCAGCGTCGATACGGCGAACCCGGCGGTGCGCATCCACCTGTTCCTGACGGCGGACACCGCGACCCTCTACATCGACACCTCGGGCGAACCGCTCTACAAGCGCGGCTTCAAGCCGGCCGCCGTCGAGGCGCCGCTGAAGGAGAACCTGGCGGCGGGCATCCTGCGCCTGTCGGGCTGGCAGCCGGACGAGGTGCTGCTCGACCCGATGTGCGGCAGCGGCACCTTCCTGATCGAGGCGGCGATGATGGCGCTGGACATTGCGCCCGGGCTGGGGCGGCGCTTCGGCTTCGAGAAGTTCCGCCACCACGACCGCGCCGGCTGGGCGGCGGTGCGCAAGGCGGCCGAGAACCGTCGGCAGGCGCCGCGCCGGCTCGCGATCCATGGCTCGGACATCGTCGGCGAGTGGGTGCGGCGCAGCCGGGTGAATCTCGAGGCAGGCGGGCTGGCCGACTGCGTGACGCTGGAGCGCGCGGACCTGCTCGAGCGCGTGCCGCCCGCGGCGGAAGGCGTGATGGTGACGAATCCGCCCTACGGGGTGCGCATCGGCGAGGCCGAGGAGCTGGCCGCGCTCTATCCGAAGCTGGGCGACGCGCTCAAGCAGCGCTGGGGTGGCTGGCGCTGCTACTTCTTCACTGCGGACGCCAATCTGCCCAAGCTCATCGGCCTGAAGGCGAGCAAGCGCACGCCGCTGTTCAACGGCGCGCTGGAATGCCGCCTGTACGAATACCGCATGGTGGCCGGCAGCAACCGGCGTAAGGAGCGCGGGGAAACCGCCGGCGACTGAGTTTGCCAACTGAGCGTGGCAAATGAGTCCGGCGGCTTCGCCTTGCAGCGCGATCAGACGATGCCGAGGTTCTCGGTGCCGCTGCTGAGATCGCGCTCGCCCAGCTTGCTGTGCAGCTTGATCTGCAGGCGCAGGTCGTTGATCGAGTCGGCGTTGCGCAGCGCGTCCTCATACGAGATCTTCTGCGCCTCGTAGAGGTCGAACAGCGCCTGGTCGAAGGTCTGCATGCCCAGTTCGCGCGAGCGCTTCATGATCTCCTTGATCTCGGGCACGTTGCCCTTGAAGATCAGGTCGGAGATCAGCGGCGAATTGAGCATCACCTCGACGGCCGGCACCCGGCCCTTGCGGTCCTTCAGTGGCAGCAGGCGCTGCGAGACCATGGCGCGCAGGTTCAGCGACAGGTCCATCAGCAGCTGCTGGCGGCGTTCCTCGGGGAAGAAGTTGATGATGCGGTCGATGGCCTGGTTGGCGCTGTTGGCGTGCAGTGTCGCGAGGCACAGGTGGCCGGTTTCGGCGAAGGCGATCGCGTAGTCCATCGTCTCGCGGTCGCGGATCTCGCCCATCAGGATCACGTCCGGTGCCTGGCGCAGGGTGTTCTTCAGCGCCGCTTCCCACGAGTCGGTGTCGATGCCGATCTCGCGTTGCGAAACGATGCAGTTCTTGTGCGCATGCACGAACTCGATCGGGTCCTCGACCGTGATGATGTGGCCGTAGCTGTTCTCGTTGCGGTAATCGACCATCGACGCCAGCGAGGTCGTCTTGCCGGTGCCGGTGCCGCCGACGAATATCACCAGCCCGCGCTTGCTCATCGCGATGTCGGTCAGCACGGGCGGCAGGCCGAGCTCATCGAATTTCGGGATGCGCTGCGGGATGGTCCGCAACACCAGCCCGACCTTGCCCTGCTGTACGAAGGCATTGGCGCGGAAGCGGCCGATGCCGGCCGGCGAGATGCCGAAGTTGCATTCCTTGCTGGCTTCGAATTCGGCAGCCTGGCGGTCGTTCATGATCGCGCGGGCCAGTTCGGCCGTGTGCTGCGGTTGCAGCGCCTGGTTGGACTGCGGCGTGATGCGGCCGTCCACCTTCACGGCCGGCGGAAAGCCCGCGGTGATGAAGAGGTCGGAGCCGTTCTTCTGCAGCATCAGCCGCAGCAGGTCGTGCATGAACTTGAGTGCCTGGTCGCGTTCCATTGGTCTTGCTCCTGCGGGCGGGGCCTCGCGGCCCCTTGTGCGTGTCCGGTGCTTGCGTCGCGTGCGTGCGCGACCCTGGGATCAAACGGCGAAGTTGTCCTTGTTCTGCGCGCGGAGCTTCGCCTCGGCGGCCGAGACCACGTTGCGGCGCACGAGGTCGGCGAGGCACTGGTCCAGCGTCTGCATGCCGACATTCTGGCCGGTCTGGATCGCCGAATACATCTGCGCGATCTTGTTCTCGCGGATCAGGTTGCGGATGGCGGGGGTGCCGATCATGATCTCGTGCGCGGCCACGCGGCCCGCACCGTCCTTGGTCTTGAGCAGGGTCTGCGAGATCACCGCGCGCAGCGATTCGGACAGCATCGAGCGCACCATGTCCTTTTCCGCCGCGGGGAAGACGTCGACGATACGGTCGATGGTCTTGGCGGCGGACGAGGTGTGCAGCGTGCCGAACACGAGGTGGCCGGTTTCCGCCGCGGTCAGCGCCAGGCGGATGGTCTCCAGGTCGCGCATTTCGCCCACCAGGATCACGTCCGGGTCCTCGCGCAAGGAGGCGCGCAGCGCGTTGTTGAAGGACATGGTGTCGCGGTGCACCTCGCGCTGGTTGATCAGGCAGCGCTTGGATTCATGCACGAATTCGATCGGGTCCTCGACGGTGAGGATGTGGCCGTACTCGTTCTCGTTGACGTAGTCGATCATCGCCGCGAGCGTGGTCGATTTGCCGGAGCCGGTCGGGCCGGTAACCAGTACGATGCCGCGCGGCTGGTTGGCGATCTCCTTGAAGATCTTCGGGCAGTTCAGCTCTTCGAGCGTCAGCACCTTGGACGGAATGGTCCGGAACACGGCGCCGGCGCCGCGGTTCTGGTTGAACGCGTTTACACGGAAGCGGGCGAGGTTGGGAACCGCGAACGAGAAATCGCACTCCCAGGTTTCCTCGAACTGCTTGCGCTGCCCGTCGTTCATGATGTCGTACACCATGGCATGCACTTCCTTGTGCTCCATGGGCGGCAGGTTGATGCGGCGCACGTCGCCATGCACACGGATCATGGGCGGCAGGCCCGCCGAAAGGTGAAGGTCGGAAGCCTTGTTCTTGACGGCGAAGGCGAGGAGTTCGGTGATGTCCATCGGATCCCTTTGACGAGCGGGTGCGAAAAGAACGCAGATGCCCGGATGTTATACTTTTCGCGGCCTTTGCCAGAGGAAAAAGACCACGGACATGATGACAATTTCGGACCGGCTGCAGGCCGTTCGGGCCCGGGTGGCCGCCGCTGCCGTGGCGGCCGGGCGTGCGCCCGAAGAGGTGACCCTGCTTGCCGTCAGCAAGACCTGGCCGGCCGCCGCCGTGCGCGAGGCCGCCGCTGCGGGGCAGCAGGCCTTCGGCGAGAACTACGTGCAGGAGGGCGTCGACAAGATCGATGCGCTGCGCGAACTCGGTCTCGAGTGGCACTTCATCGGCCCGCTGCAAAGCAACAAGACCCGGCAGGTCGCAAGCGCTTTCGACTGGGTGCACAGCATCGACCGGCTGAAGATCGCCGAGCGCCTGTCGGCGCAGCGCGACGTGCATCTGCCGCCGCTCAATGTCTGCATCCAGGTCAATGTCAGCGGCGAAGACAGCAAGAGCGGCGTCGCTCCGGACGAAGTCGCCGCGCTCGCGCACGCCGTCGCGGACTTGCCACGTTTGCGGCTGCGCGGCCTGATGTGCATTCCCGAACCGACCGGGGATCTCGCCCTGCTGCGCGCGCGCTTTGCCGTGCTGCGCACGCTGCAGGCGGAACTGATCGCCGCGGGCCTTGCGCTCGACACGCTGTCGATGGGCATGTCGCACGACATCGAGCCCGCCATCGCCGAAGGCGCCACGATCGTGCGTGTCGGCACGGCGATTTTCGGCGAGCGCACGCGCCCGGAAGAATCCCACTGAGACCGTCCGCGTGGCACGGTCTCGCAATCCATACGAGAACACAGGCATGAAGATTACTTTCCTCGGCGGCGGCAACATGGCGGCTGCGCTGATTGGTGGCATGGTCGAGCGCGGTTTCGCGGCGACGGACATCCAGGTCATCGAACTGGGCGCAGAGGCGCGCGCAAGCCTGAGCCAGCGTTTCGGCGTGCGGGCGGTGGAGGCGGTGGACGACCTGGCGCTGGGCTGCGACGCGCTGGTGCTGGCGGTGAAGCCGCAGCAGATGAAGGCAGCGCTGGCGCCGATCGCCGGCCGCCTCGGCGGCCAGCTCGTGATCAGCATCGCCGCCGGACTGCGCCTGGCCGACCTCGGACGCTGGCTGGGCAGCGCCGGCGCGCCCTACACCCGCCTGGTGCGCTGCATGCCCAACACGCCGGCACTGATCGGTGCTGGGGTGACGGGCCTGTTCGCCGACCCGAGCGTCGACGCGGCCGGCCGCGAGGCCGCGCAACGCATCCTGGCTGCCGTGGGCAGCACGGTGTGGGCCGAGACCGAGGCGCAGATGGACGCGGTCACGGCGATCTCCGGCAGCGGGCCGGCCTACGTGTTCCACTTCATCGAGGCGCTGGAGGCCGCGGGGCGTGCGCTGGGCTTCGACGAGGCGGGTGCGCGCCGGCTGGCGATCGACACTGTGCTCGGCGCGGCGAAGCTCGCCGCCGGTTCCGAGGATTCCCCTGCGGTGCTGCGGCAGAAGGTGACGTCGAAGGGCGGCACCACCGAAGCCGCGCTCGGCAGCCTGGCCGCATCGGGCTGGCACGATGCGCTGGTCAGCGCGGTGAAGGCGGCCGAAATGCGCGGGCGCGAGCTCGGTGCCGAGCTGGGCAGGGACTGATCCGCCATGCTGACCAACATCCTGCTGCTGATCCTGAGTACCGCGGGCGGCTTCCTGACGCTGATGCTGCTGGCGCGCTTCTACATGCAGTGGCAGCGCATTTCCTTCCGCAACCAGATCGGGCAGTTCGTCGTCACGACGACCGACTGGATCGTGCGCCCGCTGCGCCGCTTCATCCCCGGCCTGTTCGGGCTGGACATGGCGAGCCTGCTGCCGGCCTGGCTGGTTCAGGTGTTGCTGGTGCTGTTCGAGCTGAGCCTGCGCGGCGCGGTGTTCAGTGGCAACGCCGGCGCGGTGCTGCTGGGGCTGTGGGGCGTGGGCCTGATCGAGCTGATGCGCATGATGGTGTATCTGGTGTTCGCCGTCGTGCTCGGTTCCGCGGTGCTGTCGTGGGTGAGCCCGCATGCGCCGCTCGCGCCGCTGCTGCATTCGCTCGCCACGCCCTTCCTGCGTCCCTTCCGCCGCATCGTGCCGACCATCGCCAACGTCGACCTGTCGCCGCTGGTGCTGCTGCTGGTGCTGCAGATCGTGCTGATGGTGCTCGGCGGCATCCGCAACAGCTTCGCGCCGCTGCTGTTCGGCGCCTGATCGGCGCCTGACTCGCAGCATTCCCAATGAAGAAGGGCGGCCGTCTGGCCGCCCTTTCCTTTTTCTGCAATCGCTGACGATCTTGCCGCCAGCGTCCCGGACTCAGCGCCCCTCGTACATCACCTGCCCTTCGACCAGGGTGTAGCGGACCTGGCCGGGCAGTTCCATGCCGAGGAAGGGTGTGTTCTTGCCCTGGCTCCTGAGGCTGTCGCGGGTGACGGCGACGTGGGCGTCCGGGTCGAACACGCAGACGTCGGCACGTGCGCCCACCGACAGGTGGCCGGCCTTGGTGATGCCGACGATCCGCGCGGCATCGGACGTGATGCGGGCCAGCCCGTCGAGCAGCGACAGGCCGGCGCGCCCGGCCCATTTCAGCGTCAGCGGCAGCAGCAGCTCGAGGCCGGTGGCGCCGGGCTCGGATTCCGAGAAGGGGGCCTGCTTGCCGTCGTCGTCCACCGGGGTGTGGTCGGAGCACAGGGCGTTGATCCGGCCCTCGGCCAGCCCCCTGCACAGCGCCTCGCGGTCGCGCTGGCTGCGCAGCGGCGGGATCAGGTGGCAGTTGGGGTTGAAGTAGCCGATGTCCATGTCGCACAGGTGCACATGGTTGATCGACACGTCGCAGGTGACGTCCATGCCTTCGGCCCGGGCCTGCTCGATCAGCGCGAGGCCGGCTGCGGACGACAGGCGGGTGATGTGCAGGCGTGCGCCGGTGATCTTGGCCAGTTCCAGGTAGGTGTACAGCGCCACCGTTTCGGCCGCGACCGGAATGCCGGCCAGGCCCATGCGGGTGGCGACCTCGCCGTCGTGGGCATTGCCGCCGCGGGCGAGGAAGGGCGCGATCGGCTGCAGCCAGACGCGGAAACCGAAGGTGGCGGCGTACTGCAGCGCACGCATCAGCACGCCGTTGTCGACGATCGGCACGTTGGCCTGCGAGAAGGCGACGCAGCCGGCTTCGACCAGTTCGGCCATCTCCGACAGGCGCTCGCCCTTGAGGCCGATGGTGAGCGCGCCGACCGGATAGATGTGGGCGCGGTTCAGCTTCTTCGCGCGGTAGGTCAGCATCTCGACCAGGCCGGGCTCGTCGAGCGCGGGGTCGGTGTCGGGCGGGATGGCGAGGCTGGTGACGCCGCCGGCCATCGCCGCTTCCATCTCGGATTCGAGCGTGGCGCGGTATTCGAAGCCGGGCTCGCGCAGGCGCGCGGCGAGGTCGATGAAGCCGGGGGCGACGACCAGGCCGCTGGCGTCGATATTGCGGTCCGCGTGGAAACCGTCCGGGGCGGAGCCCAGTGCGACGATCTTGCCGCCGGCGACGTAGACGTTCTGCACCGCGTCGGTGCGATTGGCCGGATCGACGACGCGGCCGTTGGAAATCAGGATGTTCATGCGTGAATCCTTGTGCCTGTGCTGTCCGGGGCTCAGTGGCTGCCCAGCATGCTCATCACCGCCATGCGTACGGCGATGCCGAAGGTGACCTGGGGCAGGATGACCGCCTGTGCGCCGTCGGCCACCGCCGAGTCGATCTCGACGCCGCGGTTCATCGGGCCGGGGTGCATGACGATGGCGTCGGGCTTGGCCAGCGCCAGCTTCTCGGCGGTGAGGCCCCAGATCTTGTAGTACTCCTGCGGCGTGGGCAGCAGCGCGCCGTTCATGCGCTCGTTCTGCAGGCGCAGCATCATCACCACGTCCACGCCCTTGAGGCCTTCGCGCATGTCGTGGAACACCCGCACGCCAAGCTTCTCGACCTCGGTCGGCAGCAGGGTCTTGGGACCGATGACGCGCACCTCGGGCACGCCCAGCGTGGTCAGCGCGGCGATCTGGCTGCGCGCCACGCGCGAATGCAGCACGTCGCCGACGATCGCCACCGTCAGGTTGGTGAAGTCCTGCTTGAAGTGACGGATCGTGTACATGTCCAGCAGGCCCTGCGTCGGATGCGCATGGCGGCCGTCGCCGGCGTTGACCACGTGGATGTGGTCGCGCCCGGTGTTCTGCAGATGCTGGGCGATCAGCATCGGCGCGCCGCTCGCGGCGTGGCGCACGACGAACATGTCGGCCTGCATCGCGCACAGGTTGTCGACCGTGTCGAGCAGGCTCTCGCCCTTGGCGGCCGAGCTGGTGTTGATGTTGAGGTTCACCACGTCGGCCGACAGGCGTTTGGCGGCGATCTCGAAGGTGGTGCGGGTGCGCGTCGAGTTCTCGAAGAACAGGTTGAACACGCTCTTGCCGCGCAGCAGCGGCAGCTTCTTGACCTCGCGCTCGGCCACCTCGGTGAAGGGCGCGGCGGTGTCGAGGATGGCGGTGAGGATGTCGCGCGGCAGACCGTCTAGCGTGAGCAGGTGCTGCAGTTCGCCGTGCTGGTTGAGCTGGGGGTTGCGCATCGGGCGTGCCTCGGAGTCAGCGAGTGGGCAGAAAAAGGTGGGTCGGGGTCATGCGGCGGGCCTGCCGTGCGTCAGGCGCGCTGCGTCAGCTTCAGCGTGAAGCCGCCGGCGGCGTCGCGCTGCAGTTCGAGGCTCTGGTCGTGCGGCAGGGCCTCGGGCAGGGTGTGGGCGCAGTAGCGCGCGGCGATCGGCAGCTCGCGGCTGCCGCGGTCGACCAATACCGCCAGCTCCACCGCGGCCGGGCGACCGAAGTCGAACAGCTCGTTGAGCGCGGCGCGGGTGGTGCGACCGGTGTAGAGCACGTCGTCCACCAGGATCACATGTGCGCCATCGACGTTGAACGGGATCTCGGTCTTCTGCGGCTTGGCGTGCAGGCCCTTGCTGCCGTAGTCGTCGCGGTAGAAGGACACGTCGATCGCGCCCAGCGGCGGCTGGATGCCAAGCTCCTTGTGCAGGCGCTCGGCCAGCCACAGGCCGCCGGTGTAGATGCCGACCAGTGCGGTGGCGGGCGTGACGTGGGGACGGATCTGTTCGGCGAGCTGCCGGCACAGCGCTTCGGCATCAAGTTGATTCATGGCGGCGGGCGTCCAGGAAGGTTTGCAGGATGATCTGGGCGGCGGCGGCATCGAGCACCGCCTTGCGCTCGCGCCAGCCCTTGAGGCTGGCGGTGGAAAGTTCGGATTCGGCCGCGACCGAGGACAGGCGTTCGTCGGCGGCAAACACCGGCAGCCCGAAGCGGCCGTGCAGCTGGTTGGCGAAGCGGCGGCAGCGCGTGGTGAGCTCGTGCTCGCTACCGTCGAGGTGGGTGGGGATGCCCACCACCAGCGCCACCGGACGCCATTCGGCGATCAGCCGGGCAATGGCCTTGAAGCGGGCGTCGTTCGATTCGTCGTGCAGCGTGACCAGCGCGTTGGCCTGGCCGGTCTCGAGTTCGCCGGTGGCGACGCCGACGCGCGCCAGGCCGAAATCGAAACCGAGCAGGGTGCCGCGCGCGGGCAGGGCGGCCTGGGGGCGGGCGGCGGCGGGTGCCGCGTCAGGCATGCCCGGCGACCTCGCTGAGGTTGGCGAAGTCCACGCCGAGCTTCTGCATTGCGGCGGCCAGGCGCTCCTCGGGGGGCAGGTCGAAGACGATCGCCATGTCGGCCGGCACGGTCAGCCAGGCGTTGTCCATCAGTTCCTGCTCGAGCTGGCCCGCGGCCCAGCCGGCATAGCCGAGCGTGACGAGCACGTCCTTGGGTTCGCCGTGGGCGCCGATGGCCTGCAGCACGTCGCGGCTGCTGGTGAGCCCGACGTCTTCGCTGACCTTCAGCGTCGAATGCCAGTCGCCCACCGGCCGGTGCAGCACGAAGCCGCGATCGGTCTGTACCGGGCCGCCGAAATACACCGGCTGGGCCTCGAAGCCCTGGGCTTCGAGCGGCACCTCGATGCGTTCGAACAGCGCGGCCAGCGTCATGTCGATCGGGCGGTTCACGATGATGCCGAGCGCGCCCTGTTCGTTGTGCTCGGCGATATAGGTCAGCGTGCGCACGAAATGAGGATCGGCCATGTTGGGCATGGCGATCAGGAAGTGATGCGTGAAGTTGGCCGTAGGTGTTTCCATGCGCGACATTTTACGCCGATCGCCGGGGTTCTTGGCGCCGGCCCCGCGCGCCTGCGGATGCGTCATAATGCGCCCACTTTGTCCAGGACAAAACGATGCCCTCCGCCCTCGTCTGCTTCCGCCGCGACCTGCGCAGTTTTGACCACGCCGCGCTCCATCATGCGCTGCGTTTCGCCACGCGCGTGCATTGCGCCTTCATCTTCGATACCGCCATCCTCGATGCGCTGCCCTCGCGTCGTGACCGCCGCGTCGAGTTCATCCACGCCAGCGTGGCCGAGCTCGACGCGGCGCTCGATGCGATGGCCCGGGCGGCGGGCGCGCCGGGTGCCGGAATCATCGTGCGCCATGGCCGCGCGGAGGACGAGATCCCGCGCCTCGCGCGCGAGCTGGGCGTCGACAAGGTCTTCGCCAACCGTGACTACGAGCCCGATGCGATCGTGCGCGACAGCCGCGTGGCGCAGGCGCTGGCCGGGGAGGGCATCGGCTACGCGGACTTCAAGGACCAGGTGATCTTCGAGCGCGACGAGGTACTGACCCAGGCGGGCAAGCCCTTCAGCGTGTTCACGCCCTACAAGAACGCGTGGCTGAAAGCGGTCGATGCCTTCCAGCTCAAGTCCTACCCGGTCGACAGATACGCTGCACATCTCGCCCCCAAGCCGGCGGGCGAGACCCTGCCCAGCCTGGCTGACATCGGCTTCGAGCCGACCAATCTGGCCGAACTGCAGATGCCGGTGGGCATGCGCGGCGGCAGGCGCCTGTTCGAGGACTTCGCCGCGCGTATCGACCGCTACAAGCGCGCGCGCGACTTTCCGGCGGTGAAGGGCGTCAGTTACCTGTCGACGCACCTGCGCTTCGGCACCGTGTCGATCCGCCAGCTCGCCGCCCATGCCCGCGCGCACGGTGGCGAGGGGGCGGAGACCTGGCTGTCGGAACTGATCTGGCGCGACTTCTACCACCAGATCCTGTGGCACCACCCGCAGGTGGTCGAACACGCCTTCCGGCCCGAGTACGACGCGGTGAAGTGGGACGATGCCCCGGAACTTTTCGCCGCCTGGTGCGAGGCGCGCACCGGCTACCCCATCGTGGACGCCGCGATGCGCCAGCTGAACCAGACCGGCTGGATGCACAACCGCTTGCGCATGATCGTCGCCTCCTTCCTGACCAAGGACCTGGGCATCGACTGGCGACTGGGCGAGCGCTACTTCGCCGTGCATCTGAACGACTACGACCTTGCCGCCAACAATGGCGGCTGGCAGTGGGCAGCCTCCACTGGCTGCGACGCGCAGCCCTACTTCCGCATCTTCAATCCGGTGACGCAGTCGGAGAAGTTCGACCCCGAAGGGCGCTTCATCCGCCGCTACCTGCCCGAGCTGGCGCGGGTGCCGGACAAGTTCATCCATGCGCCGTGGACCATGGGCGGCATCGACCAGACCGCGTGCCGGACCAGGATCGGCGTTGATTACCCGGGCCCGGTCGTGGATCACGCGGCGGCGCGCGAACGCACCCTGCAGCGCTTCGGGGTGCTCAAGGACTGAGCGCCCGCCCGCCGCGCGAATGCGGGACAATTCCGTCTGATTTCACGACCGGAATGTTCCCATGAGCGACGCTGCCGCCTTCGACTTCGACCGCATCATCGACCGCCGCAGTCTGCCGAGCGAGAAATGGGGCCGCTATGCGGGCCGCGACGTGCTGCCCCTGTGGGTGGCGGACATGGATTTCGCGGCGCCGCCGGCGGTCATCGAGGCCCTGCACCGACGTATCGACCACGGCGTGTTCGGCTACACCGACGCCTGGCCTTCGCTGGTGGAGGCCGTGGTCGAGGGCCTGCGGCGCGACCACGGCTGGTCGATCGAGGCCGACTGGCTGGTGTGGCTGCCCGGCGTGGTGACGGGTTTCAACCTCGCATGCTCGGTCGCCGGCGAAGCGGGGGACGGCATCGTCACCGCCGCGCCGGTGTATCCGCCCTTCCTGTCCGCACCCGGCAACACCGGTCGTGTGCTGCAGCGCTGCGATCTGGTGCTGGCCGATGGTCGCTGGCAATGGGATTGGGACGCGCTCGAGCGGACGGCGGATGCGCGCAGCCGGATGCTGCTGCTGTGCTCGCCGCACAACCCGGTGGGGCGCGTGTTCGACGAGACGGAGTTGCGGCGGCTGGCGGAGTTCGCGGCGCGCCACGACCTGCTGATCTGCTCCGATGAGATCCACTGTGGCCTGGTGCTCGACGAGGACAGGCCGCATCGCCCGATCGCCGCGCTGGACGAAGCGGTGGCGAAGCGCACGATCACGCTGATGGCGCCGTCCAAGACCTGGAACATTCCCGCGCTGTACTGCGCGTTCGCCGTCATTCCCGATGCCGCACTGCGCCGCCGCTACCGCCACGCCATGCGCGGACTGATCCCGCATGTGAATGTGCTCGGCATGGTGGCGACGGAGGCCGCGTACCGCGACGGCGGTCCCTGGCGTGCAGCGCTGCTCGACTACCTGCGCGGCAACCGTGCGCGCGTGCTCGAGGCGGTGGCGGCGATGCCCGGACTGGCGGCGACGCCGCCCGAGGCCACCTACCTGGCGTGGATCGACTGCCGCGGCATGATGGCGGCGCGCGGCATCGAGGAGCCGGCGGCCTTCTTCGAGGCGGCCGGCGTCGGCCTGTCGGATGGACGCTACTTCGGCGCGCCGGGCTGGCTGCGGCTCAACTTCGGTTGTCCGCGGGCGACGCTGGACGAGGCGCTCGCGCGCATGGCGGCAGCCCTGTTCGCCTGACACCGGTGGCCTGAAACGGGCGTCCTGCAGCAAGACGCCCCGGCCCGCCTGCGTGAGGCGGAAACCGGGGCGTCTGGCGCGATACGGCTCAGACCGTGGTGGTCTCGGCCCGGGTGTAGCCCGCCAGCAGGGCCAGCAGCTCCTCTTCCTGATAGGGCTTGCCGAGATAGTGGTTGGCGCCCACTTCCTCCGCGTAGCGGCGGTGCTTGTCCGCCAGACGCGAGGTGATCATGATCACCGGCACCTGGCGCGTACGCGCATCAGCGCGGATGTTGCGGACGAGGTCGAAGCCGTCCATGCGCGGCATCTCGATGTCCGACAGCACCACGTCGGGCACGATGTCGACCAGTTGCTCCAGCGCATCCACGCCGTCCTTGGCGGTGATGACGCGGTAGCCCTCGCGCTCGAGCAGGCGGCCGGTGATGCGGCGCACCGTCAGCGAATCGTCGACCACCATGACCGTCGGCTGATGCACCGCCACCGGCGGCGCTTCGGCGACGATGCGCGCCTCGTCCGCTTCAGCGCCGGTGTCGAGGCTGCGGCTGGCAAGGGCGACCGGGTTCAGGATCAGCGCGATTTCGCCGTCGGCGAGCACCGTGGCGCCGGTCATGCCGACGATGCGGGTGAGCTGCGGTCCGGCGTTCTTGACCACGATTTCCTGGTTGCCGCGCATGCTGTCCACATGCAGCGCCAGCGTCTGCGCACCGGCACGCAGCAACAGCAGCCAGTTGTAGCGCTGCTCTTCGGGCAGGCTCTGGCGGTCGCCCAGCAGGCGCGGCAGGTAGCGGTAGGCATAGTGCTGGCCCTGCCATTCGATGCCGCGCTCGTCCTGCACGCGCTTGAGCGCATCGGGCTTGAGCTCCATCGCCTGGGCCACCATGTTCGACGGAATCGCCCAGTTGCGTCCGCTGGCTTTCACCAGCAGGGCCTGCGTCACCGCGAGCGTCAGGGGCAGGTAGATGCGGAAGTTCGTCCCCTGGCCGGCCGTGCTGGCGACGTCGATGCGCCCGCCCAGCGACGCGGTCTGCGCCTTCACCACGTCCATGCCCACGCCACGGCCGGACACGGCCGACAGCTGGCCGGCGGTACTGAAGCCGGACAGGAAGATCAGGTTGGTCAGTCGCTTGGTGTCCGGATGTTCGTCCGGCCCGATCAGCCCGTTCCTGCGCGCCCGCTCGGCAATGCGCTCGAAATCGAGGCCACTGCCATCGTCCTGCAGGTCGATGGCGATTTCGTTGCCTTCCTGCGTGACGGTCAGCACGATCTGGCCGGTTTCGGGCTTGCCCGCGGCCGCGCGCTCGGCCGGGCTCTCGATGCCATGCGCCACCGCGTTCCGCAGCAGGTGTTCGAGCGGTGCGGCCATCTGTTCCAGCACGCTGCGGTCGATCTCGATGCGGCCGCCGCGCAGGTCGAGGCTGGCGCGCTTGCCGAGCTCCTTCGCGCTCTGGCGCACGACGCGATACAGGCGATCGGCTAGGCTGTCGAAAGGCAGCATGCGCACACGCATCAGTCCCTGCTGCAGCTCGCGGGTGGTGCGGCCCTGGCCGTTCAGGGCGAGGTCGGCGCCGTCCAGGTTGTGCAGCAGGGTCTGCTGCACTGTGGTCACGTCGTTCACGCTCTCGGCCATCATCCGCGTGAGTTCCTGGAGTCGCGTGTAGCGGTCCATCTCGAGCGGATCGAACTCGGCGTGATGCGATTCGGCCTGGGCGATGCGGGACTGCATCTGCACTTCGGCCTGGATCTCGACCTCGCGCAGCTGGTTGCGCAGGCGGATCACGTTTTCGGTCAGGTCGAGCAGCGAGCGGCGCAGCGTGCGCAGCTCGCCCTCGATGCGGGTGCGGGCGATGCCGATCTCGCCGGCCTCGTTGACGAAGCGGTCGACCTGTTCGGCGCGCACGCGCAGCGTCGCCGAAGCGATCGCTTCGCCTTCGGCCGCCGTCTCGCCGGTGACCGTAGCCACCGGCGCTGCAGCACCGGGGGCGGCGGCGCTCTCGACAGGGGCGGCCTTGCCGGCGTCGGCGCCAGCACTGGGCAGGCCCACCAGACCATCGATCATCTGTTCGCACAGGTCGAGACCGAAGGCGAGGTCTTCGAACAGCGTGCCGGGGCCGGCCTTGTCTGCCAGCCCGTCTTCCAGCCGGGATTCGAGCTGGTGGAGGTGGCTGCCCAGCGCCATCGCGCCGGCCATGCGCGCGCTGCCCTTGAGCGAGTGCAGCTGGCGTGCAATGGTCGTCGGGTACTGCGTCCCGTCCGGTGCGGCGTGCCAGGCGCGTACCGCGGCGTGCAGCTGGCCCATGAGTTCGGCCGCTTCCTCAAGGAAGATCGGCAGCAGCTGGGCATCGATCTCGTCCTGCGGAACGGGCTGCAGCGCGGCTGCAGAAGTGCTTGGCGCTGCTGCTGCCTGCTCGACGGCTCCGGCGGTGTCGTCGACAGCCGGCATTTCGGCGAACGCCTCTTCTGGCGTGGCAGGTATCGGGCTGGCCGCCGGCACGTGGCAGCTTGCATTGAGCTCGGCCACCAGCGTGCCCGAAGCCTCTGGAACCTCCTTCAGCGCAACCTGGGCCAGCATGCCTTGCAGGGCAGCCTGTGCCTTGTGCAGCACCGAGAGTTCGTCGCGCTGGGGTGCCCGCCCCTGCTCGCGCAGGCGCTCGATTGCATGCTCGAGGGCACGACCCAGTTCGTGCGGTGCGTTGAAGCCGGTGGTGCCCGAGATGCCCGCGAGCGTATGCGCGGCGCGCATTGCCGATTCCGTTGGCTGCGCGTCGGCGTGCCGGGCGAGGCGCTCGAAGTCTTGCGCGAGGGTGGCGAGGTGCTGGCGCGCCTCGGACTGGTAGAGCTCGTACAGGGCCGGCGAGATCTCGATGTCGCCGATGCGCACGGTCACGGGGGCGGCTGGCGGCGCGGCTGCACGCTGCGCTTCGCCTTGAGCGGACGGCGCGAGTTCCTCCGCGGCGGATTCCGGCGTCGTCTCGCGTTCGACGATCGTTTCCGGCGCGTTCCAGGCTTCGGGCTCGATCGCGGGCTCCGCTTCGGCTTCGGCTTCGGCTTCGGCTTCGGCTTCGGTTTCGGTTTCGGCGACGGTTTCGGCGGCACCCGGCAGGGCCTCGGGCTGGAGCGCCTCGATCTCCAGCGCCTCGAGCTGTTCGAGGTCTTCCTCGGCCAACGCGAGCGTTACGGCGGCGGAGCGTTGGACTTCGGAGGTCTCCGGCACCTCGCCTTCGATCGACTCGCTCGCCGCCGCGCCCGGTTCGGCGGTGGCCGATGCCTCTTCAGCCACGACAAGTTCCGGGAGGGCGCCGAAGTCGATCTCGTCGACGCCGGCGCTTTCCTGCCCGGACACCGGTTGCGCCTCTTGCTCGCCCAGGAAGGACGCGTCCAGTTCGAGCAGGGTTTCGTCGTACAGCGGCAGGATCTCGCCGGTCTCGGACAGGTCCAGATTGGGGAACTCCGGCCATGCCTTGTCGGCGCCGCGCTCTTCGGCAGCCGTCTCAGGCTGCGTCGCGGGGGTGACTTCGCCCGGTTCCAGGCTTGCGGCGTCACTGCTGCGCAGGCGCTCGGCCTCGTTCAGCACCGCGCTCGGGTCGGGTTGTCCGCATCCGGTCTGCAGATGCTCGACCCAGGCGGAGAAGACCTGGTGTGCGGCATCGACAAGGTGCAGCAGCGCCGGGGTGACGGGCCATTCGAGCTGCAGCCAGCGGTTCAGGGTCTGTTCCAACCCCCATGCAGCCTCACCGAGGACGCTGAGTCCGACCATGCGGCCACTGCCCTTGAGGGTGTGGAAACCGCGGCGGATGGTGGTCAGATGCTCGCCGTCGTGTGGCGGCGTGCGTGCAAGCTCGAGCTGCTCGCGAATCGTAGCGAGGACTTCGGTGGCCTCCTCGATGAAGATCTCCAGAAGCTCGGCGTCGATCTCGGCGTCGCTTTCCGGCAGGACGGGCGCTGCCGCAGGCACCTGCGCCGCGGGCTGGGCTGAGACCGCTTCCTCGACGGCGAGGTCCTCGAGCTCTTCCAGATCTTCCAGTTCTTCGACGAACAGCGCTTCGGCTGGCGCAACCGGTTCCGTCGTTGGCGTTGCCGCGACCTCGGGTGTGGCTGGCGCGACTTCGGCAGGGGGGGGCGGCACCTTCGGTTCCGGCTCGGCAACGGCCTGGGGCGGGGGTTCGAACACGGGCGCAAACTCGGATTCGGACTCGGGTTCGACGTCTTCGGCCTCGGTGCGGCGGCGTTCGGGATGCAGGAAGTCCTCGAGCGTTGCGCCGCCCAGCGGCAGGGCGTCGAGGTAGAAACCCAGGGCGGACAACTGGTGCGCCAGGGTTTCGAATTCCGCAGGATTCGCCTCGTTCGGTGCGCTGGCGAGGCTGGCGATGCGGGTCGCGGCGTCGCGCACCAGGGTCAGCGCTTCGGTTTCGCCGAGCATGCTCAGCGCGCCCACCACCTGCTGCAGCGGCTGGTGCAACTGCGCGAGCGACTCATGCTTGTTCTGGTTGCGGAAGTAGTCGTCCAGGGTCTGCTCGACCTGCGCCAGGCTCGACCGCATCTCGCGGCAGAGCTGGGCGATCGCGTCCTTCTCCTGGCTCTCGCGGGCATGCAGCAGACCGTGTCCGGCCGTTTCCGCAGGCGGCAGTTCGCCGCGCTGCAGCGCCTCCAGGCGCGCGAGGCGCAGGCTCATCTGTTCGGCAAGCGCGCCGTCGGTGAAGCGCTGTCCGAAGTCGCCTTCGAGCAGCAGCAGGGCGGACGCGACTTCGAGCGCGATGGCGTCCGTGTGCTTCAAGGGGTCGCGGCGCAGCCACTGGGCGAGGTCGCTCAGCCCGGCGACGAGCTGCAGGGTCGCCGGGCGCGCGAGCGCGGCGCAGGCCTGGGTCAGCGCCTTCATGTGCTCGTCGAAGCGGCCGAGCGCGACCGCCGTGCCTTCGCAGAAGGCGTCCCACTGTTCGCGCGCAGGCGTGAGCATCTGCTGCAGGTTCTGCAGCAGGGGGGCCAGCGGCATGTCGCTGACGCGGGCGCCGGCTGCGGGCATCAGTGCATCGAGCTGCCAGCAGGCGCGGACTTCGTGCTGGTGCGCGGTACGTGCCGGACGGCCGGCCACTTGGTAGAGAATGTCGCGCAACAGGCGGTCGGGCGCGGAGGGGGCGCCTTTGAGCAAGCGGCGGAACTGGGCATCGATCTGGGTACACAGGCGCTTGACGCCGATGTCGTTGATCAGGCTGCCGTCGAGGAGGGCATCGTAGAAGGCCAGTGCGGCCCACCACAGGCTGCGAGTGCTTGCGGAGGCCTGTACCGACTCGACCTCGGCGATGGCCTCGCGCATCGCGGCCGCGCCGGCGGCATGGCCGCGCAGCCATTCGAGCAGGCCGCGCTCGAAACGCGTCCGGGCCTGGCGCAGGATGGCCTGGGCGGTGGCGGGGTCGTGCGCCGCCGCGGCGCGTCGCGGCGGGCGGCGCGACAGGTCGGGATAGAAGAGGTCCGCG
>NZ_AMXC01000041.1:0-25315 GCF_000310165.2 Thauera sp. 63 | reverse complement strand
CCCGCGCCGCCCGTGCCGCCCTGGCCCGCACCGCCGGCGCCACCTGCACCGCCGGTGGCCACGCCGCCGGTCGCATCGCCGCTGCTGGCCGTGCTTGTGCCGTCGCCGCCGGCGCCGCTGCCGCCGGTTGCCGCACCACTGCTGACCACGCCGCCAGCGCCACCGTTCGCGTTCCCGCCGCTCGCGTTACCACTGGTTGCAGCGCCGCCAGCGCCACCGAGACCCGCGGTGTTGGTCGCGGTGCCGCCGTTGCCGCCATTGCTCGCGCTGTTGCCGGCATTGGCTGTGGCTTCACCCGAAGTGCCGGTGCCGGCTGTCGAGGTATTGCTGCCGCCGGTGCCGTTGGCTTCGCCGCCGGTGCCCGCCGCGCTCGACGTGGCCGCGCCACCGGTACCGGTGCCGGCACCCGCGGTCGCCGTCGCGCTCTGGTTGTTGCTGCCGCCCGCGGCCGAGGCTGCGCCGGTCGTGCCGCCCGCCGAGGTCGCGGCACCGCCGGTACCGCCGGCGCCACCGTTGGCCGTCGCGGCGTTACTTGCATTCGCACTGACGCCGCCGGTCGAGTTCAGGCTGACCGCCTCGCCCGACTCGGTCGTGGCCGGCACGCCGGTCGCTGTCGCCGTGGCCGAGGACGCCTTCGCGCCAGCGCTGCCACCATCGGCGTACCCGCCGTCGGCTCCGCTGCCACCGGCCTTGCTGCCGGCCATCGCTCCGCCGACCGAAGACTTGCCGAAGGCGCCCGCGTCGCCGCCGCTGCCTTTGGCGTTGCCGCCCGCAGCGAAGTCCATTGCCTTGCCATCGCCGCCGATCGCCTTGGTGCCGCCCACATAGCCGCTGGCATTGCCACCGCCAGCCTTGCCCGAATCCGCACTTGCACGCACGGACCCGTCGGCATCGCCACCGCCACCGGAGAACGCCTTGCTCGCATTGCCGCCGTCGCCACCGCTGCCGCCGCGGGCGCTGCCCGAGTCGCCGTCGCCACCATAGGCATTGCCACCACCACCGGCCAGTACGCCGCCCGAGGTCGCATCGCCACCGCTGCCGCGACCGCCATCTGCAGATGCCTTCGCATTGCCGCTGTCGGCATCGCCACCGAATGCCATGCCGCCGGATGCACCATTGCCACCGTCGCCACCAAAGGCCTTGCCGCCGCTCGCGCCGTTGCCGCCCGTGGCGTCGCCGCCGTAGGCTTTGCCGCCGTTGCCGCCGGAGGCCTTGCCGCCGTCGCCGCCATTGGCATTGCCGGCGTTGAAGGCGCTGTTGCCGAGGCCGTGTACGTTGATCTTCGTGACCATGCCGTTCAGCCTGGATAACGCGATCGCCTTGCTGGTGTTGAACGCGTTATCGATGCTCGACGTCGCAGTTGCGCCATTGTTGGCCGCCGTGCCGAAGCCGCTCGCCCACGCCTTCCCGGCGTTGTCGCGGTTGTCGCCCGCGCTGTTGTCATTGTCCTCATTCGTGGTGGTGCTGCTGTCCGTCTTCCACACTGCCGTCGAGTACTCATTTGCCATCGCGCCGGAGCCGCTCTGGTCCGATTGTGCTGTCGCAGTCTGGTCTACCGAGCTGGCATCGCCGGTCAGGGTGTTGGTCGGATTTGCTCCGACTTGTGTCGAAAAACCAAAGGCAAGCGCAAGCGCGCTCGCAAGCAGACTTCGTTTCATGGCGTCCTCCACTGATCGATGACAGGACGCTGCGAAGCGCAGGGCCCTGCCGAGCGCTTTGAGCATGGAGCGTACCAGCGGCCGGGAAGCCGCTCCCCGCCTGGGGTGCGGGGGCGAGCGGGAGATCATGCAGGGAGACGATGCGCGATCTGGCGTGCGAAGCTGTACAGGGCTGTATCGGAATGAAGGGGCCAGTACGGTGCCGGATGGCGCGCAAACCCGCATGCCGGCTGGGTTTGCGGGGAGGGCAGGCATCAAGGGCGACTGTATCCATACCGTTACAGCCATGGGCACGGGCAGACGGCGCCAGCGTCGCGCGATACCTTGCGTGCAGCCTGAATCCGCTATCATTCGCCGACTCGACGATGCCGGCCGTCCCGCTGCCGGCATCCGCAATCCGGAGATCTGCATGGCCGTCAATCTGAGTACCCCGAATCCCGCCGATCTGCTGCCGGTTGCCGGCGTTCGCCTGGGCGTTGCCGAAGCGGGGATCCGCAAGGCGAATCGTCGTGACCTGACGGTCATCGAACTGGCCGAGGGCAGCCGTGCCGCAGGTGTTTTCACTCGAAACCGCTTCTGCGCCGCACCGGTGCAGGTGTGCAAGACGCATCTTCCGGGCGGCGAGATCCGGGGGCTGGTGATCAACACCGGCAATGCCAATGCCGGTACCGGCGAGCCGGGTCTGGCCGCCGCGCGCGAGACCTGCGCGGCCCTGGCGAAGCAAATGGGCATCCGCGCCGAACAGGTGCTGCCGTTCTCGACCGGTGTGATCCTCGAGCCGCTGCCGGTCGACCGACTGATCGCCGGCCTGCCGAAGGCGATCGCCGACTTGCGTGCCGATGGCTGGTTCGACGCCGCGCACGCGATCATGACCACCGACACCCTGGCCAAGGCCGTGTCGAAGCAGGTGCAGGTCGGTGGCCGCACGGTCACCCTGAGCGGCATCAGCAAGGGCGCGGGCATGATCAAGCCGAACATGGCGACGATGCTCGGTTTCCTGGCGTGCGATGCCGCTGTGGCGCAACCGGTGCTCGAGGCGTTGGTCAGGGAGGCGGCCGACCTGTCCTTCAACAGCATCACGGTCGACGGCGATACCTCGACCAACGACTCCTTCATCCTGATCGCGACCGGCAAGGCCGGCAATGCGGAGATCGCCGCGGCGGAGGGAGGCGACTACCAGGCCCTGCGCGATGCAGTCGTCGAGGTGTCGATTGCGCTGGCGCAGGCCATCGTGCGTGACGGCGAGGGCGCGACCAAGTTCATGACGATCGCGGTCGAAGGCGGCAAGGATCGTGACGAGTGCCGCAAGGTCGGCTACGCGGTGGCGCATTCGCCGCTGGTGAAGACCGCCTTCTTCGCCTCCGACCCCAACCTGGGCCGCATTCTGGCCGCGATCGGTTATGCCGGCATCGACGACCTGGACGTGTCGAAACTGCGCGTCTGGCTGGGCAATCCGGAGGAAAGCGTGCTGGTGGCCGAGCACGGCGGGCGTGCCGCGTCGTATGTGGAAGAGGCGGGTTCGCGCATCATGAAGCACGCCGAACTCACCGTGCGCATCGACCTTGCCCGCGGCAACGCGGCGGCCACGGTGTGGACCTGCGACTTTTCCTATGATTACGTGAAGATCAACGCGGACTACCGCTCCTGATCATCCGCTTCGGCGGCGGGCCGAGCGGCCTGCCTCATCCGACTCAAGGCCGGCGTGCGCTCGAACGAGGGACGCCGGCCTTGTCTTGAGCGGTCGTGTCAGTGCAGGACTCGCGGCACCGCCAGCATGAAAGGCGGGATGACCGCATCGAAATGATGGCCGTCGCCCGCCACCATCTGGTAGCTGCCGTGCATGGTGCCGACCGGCGTCTCCATCACGCAGCCGCTGGTGTAGCGAAAGCTCTCGCCCGGCGCCAGGGTCGGCTGTTCGCCGATCACGCCCTGCCCGTGCACTTCCTGCACCTTGCCGTTGCCGTCGGTAATGATCCAGTGCCGGCTCAGCAACTGGGCCGGCTCGCGGCCGGTGTTGCGGATGGTGATGTGATAGGCGAAGACGTAGTGGTCGTCTTCCGGCCGGGACTGCGGGGCGATGTGCTCGGCGACTGCGCTCACTTCGATGTGGTAGCGCGCGTCAGGGGTCTCTGGGGTGCTCACGTTGTTTGTTCTCTGTTTCGCGGAGGGTAAGCGTTAAAATAGCACTTTTGCCCGGAATCACCGCCATGTCCCAAGCCGCCCCGTCTCCGCTCACTGCCCTGTCTCCGCTCGATGGCCGTTATCACGGCAAGGTGGCAGGCCTGCGCGACCACTTCTCCGAACACGGCCTGATCCGCAACCGCGTGAAGGTCGAGGTCGAATGGCTGAAGGCGCTGGCGGCCGAGCCGAAGCTGGCGGAGATCGCGCCCTTCTCGGCGGCGACCGTCGCCGAGCTCGACGCCGTGGTGGCGAACTTCTCGACCGATGACGGCGAGGCGGTGAAGGCGATCGAGGCCACCACCAATCACGACGTCAAGGCCATGGAATACTGGCTCAAGAAGCGCCTCGGCCACAACGCCGAGGTGATGAAGGTGTCGGAGTTCATTCACTTCGCCTGCACGTCCGAAGACATCAACAACACCTCGCACGGGCTGATGCTGGCAGAAGGCCGCGACCGCGTGCTGCTGCCGGCGCTCGACGCGGTGATCGCCCGCTTCCGCGAACTCGCCCATGCCCTGGCCGACCTGCCGATGCTGTCGCGCACCCATGGCCAGCCCGCCAGTCCGACCACCCTCGGCAAGGAGATGGCCAACATCGCCGCGCGCCTGATGCGTGCCCGCGCGGTGATCGCCGGAGTCGCGATGACCGCCAAGTTCAACGGTGCGGTCGGCAACTACAACGCCCACCTGTCGGCCTGGCCCGAGTTCGACTGGGAAGGCTTCAACCGCCGCTTCATCGAATCCCTGGGCCTGACGTTCAACGAATACACCATCCAGATCGAGCCGCACGACGCGATGGCCGAACTCTTCGATGCCATCGCCCGCGCCAACACCATGCTGATCGACGCTTGCCGCGACATCTGGATGTACATCTCGCTCGGCTACTTCAAGCAGAAGCTGAAGGAAGGCGAGGTCGGCTCCTCGACCATGCCGCACAAGGTCAATCCGATCGACTTCGAGAACGCCGAAGGAAACTTCGGCATCGCCAATGCCGTGCTCAAGCACTTCTCCGAGAAGCTGCCGATCTCGCGCATGCAGCGCGACCTCACCGACTCCACCGTGCTGCGCAACATGGGCGTGGGGTTCGGCCATACTGTGCTGGCCCTCGACAGCTGCCTGCGCGGGCTGGGCAAGCTTGAAGCCGATCCGGCGCGTCTGGCGGCCGACCTCGACGAATGCTGGGAAGTGCTGGCCGAGCCGGTGCAGACCGTGATGCGCCGCTACGGCATCGAGAATCCTTACGAGCAGCTGAAGGCCATGACCCGCGGCAAGGGCATCACCCGTGACGCGCTGCACGACTTCATTCGCACGCTGGCCATCCCCGCCGAGGCGCGCGAGCATCTGCTGGCGATGACGCCGGCGAGCTACGTCGGAAAGGCCGCCGAGCTGGCGCGCCGCATCTGATCGCGACAGGCATGGGGCCTTCGGGGCTCGCATGCTGAACGAATCTTGCGCCACCTGCGGGTGGCGTTTTCAATCCAGGAGAACCCGATGGCTTTCGCTGACAACCTCAAGACCCTTCCCGGCGTGTCGCACCTGGCCGCGCTGAACCTGATTGATGCCGCCGACGCGGTCGTCGCCACGATCGAGAACAAGCCCGGTCAGGCCGGTTCGCTGGTTGTCTATAACCACCTCGCCCAGCTCTATGGCGCGATCAGTCCCGAGGCCGCGCGGAAGGGGCTCGAGCTGTACGCCGAACACACCGAGGATGCTCGCGCCCACCCGGGCAAGCATCCCAACGTCGACCGCCTGGTCGGTCTCATCGAGCGTGGCGAGACGCTCAAGGTGAAGCAGGTGTTCGCGGTCTGAGGCATCGGAGATCCCGCTTGGCGGCGGGATCGCGGCTGTCGCACGCAGTGGAAACAAAAAAAGGCGCCATGGGCGCCTTTTCTGCTTCGGGAGGAGCGGTTCAAACCACCGCCTCTTCCTTCTCCTGCTTGGGTTTCACGAACTGCTCGCGCTTCATGCCGAGCCAGATCGCCAGCGGGCTGGCGACCAGCACCGATGAGTAGATGCCGAAGCAGATGCCGATGGTCAGCGCCAGCGCGAAGTAGAAGAGCGTCTCGCCGCCGAAGATGAGCATCGACAGCACCATGATCTGCGTGCTGCCGTGGGTGATGATGGTGCGCGAGATGGTGCTGGTGATGGCGTGGTCGACCACCTGTTCGGTGGTGTAGCCGCGCTTCTTGCGGAAGGTTTCGCGTACGCGGTCGAAGATCACCACCGACTCGTTCACCGAGTAACCCAGCACCGCCAGCGTTGCCGCCAGTACCGCCAGCGAGAATTCCCACTGGAAGAAGGCGAAGAAGCCCAGGATGATGACGATGTCGTGCAGGTTGGCGATGATCGTGGCGACACCCAGACGCCACTCGAAGCGCAGGGCCAGATAGATGACGATGCCGATGATCACCAGCAGCAGTGCCATTGCGCCATCGCTGGCGAGCTCCTTGCCGACCTGGGGGCCGACGAATTCGACGCGGCGCAGTTCCGGCGCGGGGGCCCCCATCTTGTTCAGGGTGGCCATCACGCGGTCGGCGATGCCGTTGCTGTCGATGTCGTCGCGGTTGGGCAGGCGGATCAGGACGTCGCGTGCGCTGCCGAAGTGCTGCACAAGGATGTCGGTGTTGCCGTCGGCCGCCAGTGCGGCGCGGATCGGCTCGAGCTGCTGAGCTTCTGCGTAGGTGACTTCGACCAGCGTGCCGCCGGTGAACTCCACCGACAGGTGCAGGCCGCGGGTGGCGATGAAGAACACCGCGAGCAGGAAGGTGGCGAAAGAGATCGCGTTGAACACCAGCGAGTGGCGCATGAACGGGATGTCTTTCTTGATGCGGAAGAATTCCATGATTGTGTTTCCCTAGTCCCGTGCTCAGTCGTTACCCGGTTTCCAGACCTGGCCGATGGACAGGCTGTCGATCTTGCGTCGGCGGCCGTAGATGAAGTTGATCAGCATGCGCGACACCAGGATGGCGCTGAACATGGAGGTCAGGATGCCGAGACAGTGCACCACGGCGAAGCCGCGCACCGGACCCGAGCCGAACACCAGCAGGGCGATGCCCGCGATCAGGCTGGTGACGTTGGAGTCGAGGATGGTGCCCCAGGCGCGGTCGTAGCCGGCGGCGATTGCCGCCTGCGGGCTGGCGCCGTTGCGCAGTTCGTCGCGGATGCGCTCGTTGATCAGCACGTTGGCGTCGATCGCCATGCCCAGCGTCAGTGCCATGGCGGCGATGCCCGGCAGCGTCAGCGTGGCCTGCAGCAGCGACAGCAGCGCGACCAGCATCAGCAGGTTGGCGGCCAGCGCGATCGACGAAACGACGCCGAACAGCGCGTAGTAGGCGCACATGAACACGGCAATGGCGAGGAAGCCCCACAGGGTGGAGTTGAAGCCCTTCTCGATGTTCTCCGCCCCCAGGCTCGGGCCGACGGTGCGTTCCTCGATGATCTCCATCGGCGCGGCCAGCGAGCCGGCGCGCAGCAGCAGGGCGACGTCATTGGCTTCGGTGGTGGTCATGCGGCCCGAAATCTGTACCCGGCCGCCGCCGATCTCGCTGCGGATCACCGGCGCGGTCACGACCTCGCCCTTGCCCTTCTCGATCAGCAGGATCGCCATGCGCTTGCCCACGCTCTCGCGGGTGACGTCACGGAAGATGCGCGCGCCGGCAGCGTCCAGCGTCAGATGGACGGCGGCTTCGTTGGTCTGGCCGTCGAAGCCGGGCTGGGCGTCGGTGAGGCGGTCGCCGGTCAGCACCACCTGCTTCTTCACCAGCAAGGGCGAGCCGCCGCGCTCGGTATACAGTTCGGTGCCGAAGGGAACGCTGCCGTTGAGGGCCTGTTCGAGCAGGCCCGGCGTGTCGTCCACCATGCGCACTTCCAGCGTCGCCGTGCGGCCGAGGATGTCCTTGGCCTTGGCGACGTCCTGCACGCCCGGCAACTGAACCACGATGCGGTTGGCGCCCTGCTGCTGGATCACCGGCTCGGCGACGCCGAGTTCGTTGATGCGGTTATGCAGGGTGGTGATGTTCTGCTTGATGGCGAAGTCGCGCATCGTCTGCTGCGCTTGTGCGGTCAGCGTGGCGAGCAGCTTGAAATCGTCGGCGCCGTCGTTGCGCTCGGTCAGCTGCAGTTCGGCGGTGCTGTCCTGAATGGCGCGACGTCCGGCTTCGCGCTGTTCGGCGTCGCGGAAGCGCACGATGACGGTGTTGCCCTCCCGGGTGATGCCTGCGTGGCGCACGTTCTTGTCGCGCATCAGCGTGCGCAGGTCACCGGTGGTCGCGTCGAGGCGCTTGGTCAGCGCGCCCGGCATGTCGACTTCGAGCAGGAAGTGGACGCCGCCGCGCAGGTCGAGCCCGAGGTACATCGGCAGCGCGTGGATCGAGGTCAGCCAGGTGGGCGATGCCGGCAGCAGGTTCAGCGCGACGACGTAGGACGGGTCACTTGCGTCGGGGTTGAAGGCGCGCTCGATCGCGTCCTTCGCGCGCAACTGGATGTCGGTGCTGGCGAAGCGGGCACGCACGCTGCCCGGGTCGGAGAAGACGCCGTCGTGCTCGATACCGGCCTCCTTCAGCACACTGGCGACGCGATCGGAAACGACCGTGGCGTCGAGCTTGAGCGTGGCCTTGGCGCTGGACACCTGGACAGCGGGGACCTCGCCATAGAAATTGGGCAGGGTGTAGATCAGGCCCCAGATCAGCACGAGGCCGATGAGGAGGTTCTTCCAGAGAGGGTAGCGATTCATCGTCGGCGGCAAACAGTATTGCGCCGGCCACGGCCGCCATCCGTATTCTCAGGCGGGGCCATGTCCGGCGTTGCCCGCAGCCGGGATTGCCCGGCCGGCGCGGCAATGGGATTACAGGGACTTCAGCGTGCCCTTGGGCAGCACGGTGGCCACGGCCTGCTTCTGCACGGCGACCACGGTGTTTGCAGCGACTTCGACCTGCACGAAGCTGTCGCCGACTTCGGTCACGCGACCGGCAATGCCGCCACCGGTCACCACTTCGTCGCCCTTGGCCAGGGCTTCAACCATGGCCTTGTGTTCCTTGGCGCGCTTCATCTGCGGACGAATCATCAGGAACCACAGCACCACGAACATCAGAATCAGGGGCAGCAGTCCCATCAGGCCACCGCTGGGGTCGCCGCCCGCGGCTTGGGCATAGGCATTGGAAATCAGCACGTCTATTACTCCGGGTTAGCGAAAAAAGCGCTCGATTATATCAGTTGCCGGGGAGCTCCCCGGCCGGGTGAGACGCCGGTCGGGGCGTCGGGTTCATTGCGTGCCGGTGGCACGTTCGCTGCGGAAGCGCTGCACGTAGGCGTCGAACTGGCCAGCGGCGATGGCGTCGCGCAGCTCCGAAGTCAGCGTCTGGTAGTAGCGCAGGTTGTGCACCGTGTTGAGCATGCTGCCCAGGATTTCCCCGGTGCGGTGCAGGTGGTGCAGGTAGGCGCGGCTGAAGTTGCGGCAGGTGTAGCAGTCGCAGGACGGGTCGAGCGGACGGGTGTCGGCCTTGTGCACCGCGTTCTTGATCTTGATGTCGCCGTAGCGGGTGAACAGCCAGCCGTTGCGTGCGTTGCGGGTCGGCATCACGCAGTCGAACATGTCGATGCCGGCGGCGACGCCGTCGACGATGTCCTCCGGCGTACCCACGCCCATCAGGTAGCGCGGCTTGCCCTGCGGCAGTCGCGGCGCGGTATGGGCGAGGATGCGCGCCATGTCCTCCTTCGGTTCGCCGACCGACAGGCCGCCGATGGCGAAGCCGTGGAAGCCGATCTCCTCCAGTGCGGCCTGCGACTCGTCGCGCAGGTCCTCGTACATGCCGCCCTGGACGATGCCGAACAGTGCATTCCTGTTCTCGAGGCGATCGAACTCGTCGCGCGAGCGCCTGGCCCAGCGCTGCGACAGCCGCATCGACTTGGCGGCCTCGTCGCGGGTTGCGGGATAGGGCGTGCATTCGTCGAAGATCATCACGATGTCCGAGTTCAGCACGGACTGGATCTGCATCGAGATCTCGGGTGTCAGGAACAGCTTGGCGCCGTCGATCGGGCTGGCGAACTTGACGCCTTCTTCCGTGATCTTGCGCAGCGCGCCCAGGCTGAAGACCTGAAAGCCGCCCGAGTCGGTGAGGATGGGCTTGTCCCAGCCCATGAAGCGGTGCAGGCCCTCGTGGGCGCGGATGATGTCCAGTCCCGGTCGCAGCCACAGGTGGAAGGTGTTGCCCAGGCAGATCTGCGCGCCGATGTCGGAGAGCATCGCAGGCGTCATCGCCTTGACCGTGCCATAGGTGCCGACCGGCATGAAGACCGGCGTTTCGACCACGCCGTGGGTAAGCGTCAGGCGGCCGCGGCGGGCGCCGCCATCGGTGGTGAGGAGTTCAAACTGCATCGTTCTCTGCTTCGTTTCTGCGGGTGAGGAACATCGCGTCGCCGTAGCTGAAGAAGCGATAGCGCTGCGCGATGGCGTGGGCGTAGGCGCCGCGGATACTGTCCATGCCGGCAAAGGCGGAGACCAGCATCAGCAGCGTGGATTTCGGCAGGTGGAAGTTGGTGACCAGCGCATCGACCACCTGGAAGTGGAAGCCGGGCAGGATGAAGATCTCGGTCTCGCCGCTGCCGGCTTCCAGCGGTCCGTCCTGTGCGGCGGCCTCGAGCGCGCGCATGCTGGTGGTGCCAACCGCGATCACGCGTCCGCCAGCAGCGCGGGTCGCTGCAATGGCGTCCACCGTTTCCTGCGGGATCACGTAGCGTTCGCGATGCATGCGATGCTCGCCGAGGTCGTCCACCCGCACCGGCTGAAAGGTGCCGGCGCCGACGTGCAGCGTGAGCCAGGCGCATTTCGCACCGCGCTCGGCGATGCGGGCGAGCACGCCTTCATCGAAGTGCAGGCCGGCGGTGGGCGCTGCGACCGAGCCGGGTTCGCGGGCGAACACGGTCTGGTAGCGGCTCTCGTCGTCAGCGCCGGCGGCGCGCTGGATGTAGGGCGGAAGCGGCAGCTTGCCGTGGCGCTCGAGCAGTTCGAACAGGTTCTCTCCGGCCGGAAAACGCAGGTGATAGAACTCGCCCACGCGCCCCAGCACCTCGACGTCGAAGGCGTCGGCGAGGCGCAGGATGCCGCCGGTTCTGGGGGACTTGCTCGCGCGCACCTGGGCCAGCGCTTCGTGGGGGCCGACGGCGCGCTCGATCAGGACTTCGACCTGGCCGCCACTGGCCTTCACGCCAAACAGGCGCGCATGGATCACGCGGGTGTCGTTGAACACCAGCAGGTCGTTGGGACCGACGAATTCGGGCAGGTCGGCGAAGCTGCGGTCCAGCAGTGCGTCGGCGCCCCCTTCGGCCGGCTGTACCACGAGCAACCTGCTGGCGCTGCGCTCGGCCAGGGGAGCCTGGGCGATCAAGTCGGGCGGAAGGGGATAGTCGAAATCGTTCAGCGTCAATGGCATGGGTGTCTGCGGTCCGGATCGGGGGCTCGCCCGCTTGCTGCGATGGCCGTTATTCAGGGATAATGCGCGCCTTCCCTGCCGGGATGGCGGAATCGGTAGACGCAGCGGATTCAAAATCCGCCGCCGCAAGGTGTGTGGGTTCGAGTCCCACTCTCGGCACCATCTCTGCGCGAATCTGCGCAAATGTCCTGTATGCGATGGCGGCTGAAGGCGCAGTGCCTTCCGGGCTTCTTTTGAGGCCGCGTCAGGGGCGAGATTCTGGATCAAGCGCTGGTGCGCTGGCAAATCCTGCGCGTGATTCCTTTTTTGCCATGCGGTCGCGCGACACCTGCAGTCGCGATGATACCGAACGTCATGGGCCCTCCTGCCCGATCTTCAGCTCTTTGTTCGCAGCCGCGCTGATGGCGCGCACCGCGGGGTGGGTCAGCCGGCGTTCAACCGAGACCGCGTAGTAGGTTTCGGTGACACCGTTGGCGTCGCCCAGATGCACCATCGCATCCTGCTTGCAAAGCTGCTCGCCGACCAGCGATGCGCTCGGGAAGACGCCTGCGCCGGCTTCGGCGAAGGCGCGCATCAGGGCACTGTCGTCGAATTCGCCGACGATGCGCGGCTTGAGGCGAGCCGCGTCCAGCCATTGCAGCAGCGGGCCGCGCACGGCTGCCTCGCCGCCCGGCAGCAGCAGCGGGGCGCCGTCGAGGCAGGCAGGAAAACCACCCTTCAGGCGGGCTGCGAGCGCTGGTGTAGCGAAGAAGCCGATCGTGGATTCGCCGAGCGTGTGGCTGTAACCGCGCACATCCATGTTCGAAGGCATGGGACTGTCGGCCAGCACGACATCGAGCTTGTGGATGGCGAGTTCGCCAAGCAGGGCATCGAATTTTCCTTCCCGGCAGACGATGCGCATCGGCTCAGGGAGGTTCATCGACGGCGCGAGCAGCAGCCAGGCGATGGCCTTGGGCACCACGTCGGCGATGCCGACGCGGAAGGGCACCGTGCGGCCGCTCGCGCGGCTGCGCAGCGCTTCCTCCAGTTCGTCGCCGAGACGGAAGATCTCCTCTGCATAGTCCAGCGCGACACGTCCGGTATCCGTCAGCACCAGGCCTCGGCCCTGTCGCCGGAACAGGCTGACACCGAGTTCGGCCTCGAGGGTCGCGATCTGACCCGACAGGGTTTGTGGCGCGAGACCGGAACGTTCTGCTGCGCGCACGATCCCACCAGCGCGGGCAACGGTCCAGAAATGATGCAGCTGCTTGTAGTTGATCATGGCCTGCGTCCCGGATTGTCGATGCTTCGGAAAAAACGGATGAACATTCTGTTGAACTGAGATTTTATCGAAGCGTCTGAGGTTTAGTATCCGTCAGGCGTTAGGCCTGATGGCGATACGCAACTACACAAGGAGACTCAGCATGCGAATCGACCTGCATTGTGATGGCGTTGAAGCCCCTCCCGTCCTGCGGGACTACGTGAGCCGCCGGATGAGCTTCGCAATCGGGCGTTTTCGCGACCACATCCAGTGGGCGCGGGTGAAGGTCGCGGACGTCAATGGCCCGCGTGGCGGCAGTGACAAGCGTTGCGTGGTACAACTGCGCCTGCGCAACCTGCCGGACGTGGTGTTCGCGATCACGCAGCTCGACGTGCGTGCAGCGGTGGATCAGGCCGCCGACCGTGTGGCTCGGGTCCTCGCACAGCGCGTGCGCCGCAGCCAGCGCCCCGTCCGCACCCACGCCGCTTCAATGCAGGCCTTGCCGGCCTGAGTCGGCGGCACACACTTTTTCCGTGGTCCGGAGTCGCAGGGCGGCATCTGTCCTCGATTCCCAAAACAAATCCACTTCTCCCCCGGAGGAAACCAAACATGGACAACCGCATCACGATGACGCGCACCGAGGCTTCGGTGCTGTCGACCAACAAGGTCATCCGCAATACCTACATGCTGCTGTCGCTGACGCTGGCGTTCTCGGCGCTGACGGCGGGCCTGTCGATGGCGATGGGCGCGCCGCGCCTGGGCATCATCGTGACGCTGGTCGGCTACTTCGGCCTGCTGTTCGCAACCAGCAAGTTCCGCAACAGCAGCCTGGGCATCCTGTTCGTTTTCGCGTTGACGGGCTTCATGGGCTTCACCCTGGGGCCGATCATCTCGGCCTACCTGTCACTGCCCAACGGTAGCAGTATCGTGATGCAGGCGATGGCCGGCACGGCGGCGATCTTCCTCGGTCTGTCGGCTTACGCGATCACGACCAAGAAGGATTTCTCCTTCATGGGCGGGTTCCTGATGGTCGGCATCCTGGTGGCCTTCCTGGCCGGCCTGGGCGCGATCTTCTTCGAGATCCCGGCGCTGTCGCTGACGGTTTCCGCTGCCTTCGTGCTGCTGATGTCGGGCCTGATCCTGTTCGAGACCAGCAACATCATCCACGGTGGCGAGACCAACTACATCATGGCGACGGTGTCGCTGTTCGTGTCGATCTTCAACCTCTTCACCAGCCTGCTGCACCTGCTGGGCTTCATGAACAACGACTGACCTCGATCAACGGCGGGAAGCGGGCGGGGTGGTTGCCGGATGGCGGCCGCCCCGCTTGCGTTTGGCGCAGCCTCGCGCTTCCGGACTGCGTTTGTCCGAATGCGATGGGCACGACTCGCGCCCTGTGGCGCTACAATGGCGCACATTTTTCAGTGGGAACGGTTGGATGAAAACCACTTTTCTGGATTTCGAACAGGCAGTTGCCGAGCTCGAAGCCAAGATCGACCAGCTCCGTTTCGTCTCCGACGACCCGGCCGTGGACATCTCCGAGGAGATCGCCCGCCTCGAAACCAAGAGCCAGTCCCTGACCAAGGACATCTACGCCAAGCTGACGCCGTGGCAGATCGCGCAGGTCGCCCGTCATCCGCAGCGTCCTTACACGCTCGACTACGCGCAGCACATCTTCACCGACTTCGAGGAACTGCACGGCGATCGTTCTTTCGCCGACGACAAGGCCATTGTCGGCGGGCTGGCGCGCTTCAATGGCGAGAGCTGCGTCGTCATCGGCCATCAGAAGGGCCGTGACACCAAGGAAAAGATCGCGCGCAACTTCGGCATGCCGCGGCCCGAGGGCTATCGCAAGGCCATGCGCTTGATGAAGCTGGCGGAGAAGTTCGGCCTGCCGGTGTTCACCTTCGTCGACACGCCGGGCGCCTATCCCGGCATCGGCGCGGAGGAGCGCGGGCAGTCCGAAGCGATCGGCCACAGCATCTACCTGATGGCCGAACTGAAGGTGCCCATCATCAGCACGATCATCGGCGAGGGTGGCTCCGGCGGCGCGCTGGCGATCGCGGTCGCCGACCAGTTGCTGATGCTGCAGTATTCGACCTACTCGGTGATCTCCCCCGAGGGCTGTGCCTCCATCCTGTGGAAGAGTGCGGACAAGGCCCCCGAGGCGGCAGAAACCATGGGCATCACGGCCGCGCGTCTGAAGTCGCTCGGCCTGGTCGACAAGGTCGTCAACGAGCCGGCCGGCGGTGCGCATCGGGATCACCGTGCGATGGCGGCAGCGCTCAAGCGTGCGCTGGCCGAGGCGCTGCGTCAGGTCGATCACCTGTCGCCGTCCGAACTGGTCGCCCAGCGCTACGAGAAGCTGATGGGCTACGGCCGCTTCAAGGAACTGGCGGCCTGACGTGCTGCCCGAGGCCGTTTCCCGTGCGCTGACGGCGGCGGGAGTCGGTCCGGATGCGCGTCTGTGCTGTGCGCTGTCGGGCGGCGTCGATTCGCTCGTACTGCTGCATGTGCTGCACGACCTGGCGCCACGCCACGGCTACGTGCTGCAGGCGGCGCACGTTCATCATGGCCTGAGCCCCCATGCCGACGCCTGGGCGCAGGCCTGTGCGTCATGCTGCGCGACCTTGCAGATTCCCTTTTCGCTGATCCGCGTCGAGGTGCCGCGCGACGATGCCGCCGGCCTCGAGGCGGCCGCCCGTCGCGAGCGGTTGGCTGCACTGGACGCCATCCGCTGCGACTGGCTCGCATTCGGTCATCATCAGGACGATCAGGCCGAGACGCTGCTGTTCCGGCTGCTTCGCGGCAGCGGTGTGCGCGGTGCCGCGGCGATGGCGCCCTTCGAGTTGCCGTCGGCTGGCAGGCCCGGTCGCGTGCGTCCGCTGCTCGACTGCAGGCGCGCCGGGATCGAGGCCTGGGCGCGTGCGCGCGGGCTCGACTGGGTCGAGGACGAGAGCAACGCCGATGTGCGTTTCAGCCGTAATTTCCTGCGTCATCGCGCGCTGCCGGCGCTCGGCGAGCATTTTCCCGCCGCGGTGCCGACGCTGGCGCGCGCGGCGGCCCACTTCCGTGAGGCAAGCGGCTTGCTGGACGAGCTTGCCGCGCTCGACGAGGCCACCTGCGGTGGCGAGCCCTTGCAGCGCTGCGCTGTAATGTCGCTGTCGGATGCGCGTATCGCCAATCTGCTGCGCTGGCAGGCGCGCCGGCATGGCTGGCAGATGCCGGTGCAGGCCAGGCTGGACGAGGCCCTGCGTCAATTGCGTGCGGTCGCGCAGCCGCTGCGTGTCGTCCTGGGCGAGATGGCCCTGTGCGCCTATCGAGACCTGCTGTGGCTCGAGTCCGTCGTCGGCGGTACATACGAGCCCCGGGACTGGTGCGGGAGCGCGACGCTGTCGTGGGGGGCGGGAGAGGTGCGTTTCGAGCTTTTGCCTGGCCAGGGAATTGCGCGTTCGCTGCTCGAGAAGGCAGGGTCGGTGCGGCTCGCAGGGCGCCGGCCGGGGCTGCGGATGCAGCTGGCGTCGGACCGGCCACGGCGCCAGTTCAAGAATCTGTGCCAGGAGGCGGCCATTCCGGCGTGGCTGCGGGATCGCCTGCCAGTGCTGTGGGTGGATGACGTGCCGGCCTGGGTGGGCGGAATCGGCGTTGCGGCCGAGTTCGCCTGCGCGCCGGGTGACGAGGGCGTCGTGCCGGAATGGCGACCCGCGGGCGTGGCGTGAGCTAGCTGCGCAGCGTCGTCAGCATCTGTGCGAGTTCGACCGCCGAGCGGACCGCCATCTTGTCGAAGATGCGCGAACGGTGCGCTTCGACGGTGCGCATCGAGATCGACAGCTCGTCGGCGATCACCTTGTTGTACTTGCCTTCGAGGATCAGCTCCATGACCTCGCGCTCGCGCTGGGTCAGCGTGGCCAGCCGTGCCTCGATGGTCTCGCGGCTTGCCGCGGCGCGCTGGCGCTCGGCGTCGAGGGCGAGCGCTTTCTCGACCAGATCGACCAGGTCGTGGTCGTTGAAGGGTTTTTCGATGAAGTGGAATGCGCCCTTCTTCAGCGCGGCCACGGCCATCGGAACGTCGCCATGGCCGGTGATGAAGATCACCGGCAACTCACAGCCGCGCGCGAGCAGGGTGTCGAAGCACTCGAGGCCGCTCATGCCGTGCATGCGGATGTCGAGCACGATGCAGCCGCGCCATTCGGCTTGCCAGGCGTCAAGAAAGGGCTCGCCGCCGTCCCAGGTGCGGCACGCGACACCGCGCGTCTTGAACAGCCATTGCAGCGCATCGCGAATGGCTTCGTCGTCGTCGATGATGTGCGCGCAGGCTGGATTCATGCGGATTCCACGGGTAGCGAAAGGATGAAGATGGTACCGCCCTCGGGGGCGGGTTCGAAAGTCAGGCGGCCGTGGTGCAACTCGGCGATCGAGCGGCAGATGTTCAGGCCCATGCCCATGCCTTCGGGCTTGGTGGTGAAGAAGGGCTGGAACAGGCGTGCGGCGGTCTCGGGCGGGATGCCGGCGCCGCGGTCCGATACGAGCACGCAGACGTGGCGGCCTTCCTGGCGGGTGCGGATGCGTACTTCGCGGCGAAGGCGCGGGGTGTCGCGCATGGCGTCCATGCCGTTGCGCACGAGGTTGACGATGATCTGCTCGATCATCACCGCGTCGGCGAGCACGGGGGGGAGACCGGGTGCGAGTTCGGTGACGACGCGCATCTGGCGCTTGCGGGCGTCTGCTTCGATCAGGCCGACCGCGTCGCGGATCACGATGTTGAGGTCGAGCGGTGCGCGCTGGGGTTCCGAGCGGCGCACGAAGTCGTGCACGCGGCGGATGATCTCGCCGGCACGCCGGGCCTGGCGGGCGATGCGCTGCTGGATGTCGAGCAGTTCGGCGCGATCGAGGGTGTCGGATTCGAGGCGGTTGATGCAGCCGCTGCTGTAGCTTGCGATCGCGGCCAGCGGCTGATTGAGCTCGTGCGCGAGCGTGGATGCCATCTCGCCCATCGTCACCAGACGCGAGGTGGCCTGCAGGCGTTCATCCTGCTGGCGGGCGAGCTCGCGCGAGCGTTTCTGTTCGGTGACGTCGAGTACCGAGCCCATCCAGCCCGTCTGGCGGCCGCGTGCGTCGATGAGCGGCGCTTCGAACAACAGCACGTCGAGCACTTCGCCGTTCTTGCGCCGGAAGCGCAATTCGACGCCTTCCGGGGTCGAGCCCATATCCTCGAGGCGATCGAGCAATTCCTGGCGGCGCTCGGTGTGGTCGGGCAGCCAGTACGGCAGCGGGGGTCCGAGGCCGATCAGCTCGTCGGCGCGATACCCGGTCATGCTGCAGAAGGCGGAGTTGACATAGGTGAGGCGGCCGTCCATGTCGCGTGCCCGCATGCCGGTGAGCAGTGAGTCCTCCATGGCCCTGCGGAAGGCCGATTCCTCGCGCAGTGCGGCCTCCGCCTGCTGGCGGCGGGCGAGCTGGCGGCGCAGCTGCATCACGCTCCACACGATCATGCCGCCGAGCAGGACCAGCGAAGCGATCAGCAGCACGGGGATCCAGCGCGTCTCCGACTTGTAGGCCGTGATCTCGAGGGTCAGGCCATGCCCCGGCGGGTCGAAGGGCATGCGGTAGGCGAGTTGAGGCGCGAGCGGGGCGATCTTGGACTTGGCGGCGATTTCCCGGCTGTCGGCGTCGAGTACGGCGACCCGGTAGCGCTCGGAAAACCACCACGGCAGTTCGCGGATCACCAGGTCGGACAGCGAATATACCCCGACGACGATGCCGGCCAGAGCCTCGTCCGACCACACCGGGACGTGGATGGCGAAGTGGAAGGCGCCGCCGATGACAGGGTAGGCGGCACCATAGACAGGGCGCCCGATGTTGCGTGCGAGTTCGAAGCTCGTGCTGGCGGCCAGGTCGCGCAGCTCATCGTCGGCGCCGCCGTCCGTGTGCGGTGGCATCGAGCCCACGGGCTTGCCCTGCGGATTCAGCCACGCGATGCGCACGAGTCCGCGCTCCTGGTTGAGCAGATGGTGAACCTGGGCTTCGGTCTGCGTGCTCAGCTTGCCGTCATACAGTTCGGGGCCGAGCTGCTGCAGCTGGGCTTCGTTGCGATCGAGGTGGAATCGCAGGTTCTGCTCCATCCACAGCACGTCGCTGATCAGGGCCGCCTTCTGCTCGTCGCTGTCGTACTGGCGGGTCAGCCAGACCAGTGCTGCGATTGCGAGCAGGAACAGTACCAGGCTGAGGTAGGGCAGCTGCCCGATCAGGCGATTGCGCACGGCGGCCTTCGGCGCCGTGTCACCGCCCGGGGAAGCTGCCGCAGAGGGCGCGGCCGAAGAAGGGTTGGGGCTTGCGGGTTCCACTTATGCGGCATTCCACAATAGCGACAGGCGCGGCGCAATAAGGATACTGATGGCCTGCATAACAGGCTTTATCTGTTTGCGGTCATCGCCAGGGCGTTTCGCACGCCGGGCGGAAAACGATGCGTCCGGCGTGGCGCGTTCAATTCGGAGGAGAGAAACTCATGAAGATTCGTACGCTTCTGGTTGGTCTGATGGCTGTGGGTCTGTCCGCGACCGCTGTCGCTGCCGAGCCGATCGTGATCAAGTTCAGCCACGTCGTGGCTCAGGACACGCCCAAGGGCAAGGCCGCGGAGAAGTTCAAGGAACTGGCCGAGAAGTACACCAGCGGCGCCGTGAAGGTCGAAGTCTATCCGAACAGCACGCTGTACAAGGACAAGGAAGAGATGGAAGCGCTGCAACTGGGCGCCGTCCAGCTGCTCGCCCCGTCGCTGGCCAAGTTCGGCCCGCTCGGCGTGCGCGAGTTCGAAGTGTTCGACCTGCCCTACATCTTCGACGGCTACGAGGCGCTGAACAAGGTCACCCAGGGTCCGGTCGGCCAGCAACTGCTGGCCAAGCTCGAACCCAAGGGCATCAAGGGCCTGGCCTTCTGGGACAACGGCTTCAAGTCGTTCTCGGCCAACACCCCGATCAAGAAGCCCGAGGACCTGCGCGGCAAGAAGATGCGCATCCAGTCGTCCAAGGTGCTCGAGGAGCAGATGCGCGAGGTCAAGTCGCTGCCGCAGGTGATGGCCTTCTCCGAGGTCTATCAGGCGCTCCAGACCGGCGTTGTCGACGGTACCGAGAATCCGCACTCCAACCTCTTCACGCAGAAGATGCATGAAGTGCAGAAGCACATGACGCTGACCGATCACGGCTACCTGGGCTACGCGGTCATCACCAACAAGAAGTTCTGGGACGGCCTGCCGGCCGAGGTGCGCACCCAGCTCGACAAGGCCATGGCCGAATCGACGGTCTACGCCAACCAGATCGCCAAGGAAGAGAACGACAAGGCGCTCGAAGGTGTGCGCGCCTCGGGCAAGACCGAGATCTACGCGCCTACCGCCGAAGAGAAGGCCGCCTTCAAGAAGGCGCTGGTGCCGGTGCACAAGAAGATGGAATCGCGCATCGGCAAGGACCTGATCCAGTCGATCTACAAGGAAACCGGCTTCGATCCGGCCAAGCTGTAATCCTCTTTTCATCTCACCCAGCAACGCCCGTCTGGCGCCTTCTGCGCGACGGGCGTTTTTCCGGGGAAAACAATCATGAACAAGCTTCTCGACCGCCTCGAGGAATTCATCATCGGTTCGCTGATGGCTGTGGCGACGATCGTGATCTTCATCTCGGTGGTGCATCGCTACCTTTCCGGCTACGAGATTCCCGTGCTGCAGGACTGGCTGCTCGACATGAACGTCGGCTGGGCCCAGGAGTTCTGCATCATCCTCTTCGTGTGGATGGCGAAGTTTGGCGCCGCCTACGGCGTGCGCACCGGCATCCACGTCGGTGTGGACATCCTGGTCAACAAGCTCTCCGGCACCCCGCGCGCGGCGCTGATCCAGGCTGGCCTGGTGTGCGGTGTGATCTTCACCGGCCTGATCGGCATCTTCGGTGCGCTGTTCGTGTGGGAGAACGGCATGGCCTACGAGACGCTGAGCCTGCTTGGCCGCGACACCAGTGATTTCTTCGAGGGGCCGACCACGCCCGACCTGGAGTGGCCGACCTGGATGGTCTACTCGGCCGTGCCGCTGGGCTCCTTCCTGATGTGCTACCGCTTCCTGCAGGTGATGGTGAGCTTCGCCCGCAGCGGCGAGTTGCCGACGCACGACCACGGCCATGTCGAAGGCCTGGACGAGGTGGACGACGAAAACGTGCTGCTCGGAGGCGAGTCGATCTCGATCGCCGAGGACATCGAGCACGCCAACCGTGGGGCCGACGCGAAGCGTCCGGGCCACGGCAAGTGAGGAGGACGACATCATGACCAACACGATTGCAATCTTTGGCCTGCTCGTCGTCCTGATGGCGATCGGCATGCCGGTGGGCGTGGCGCTCGGCCTCACGGTGCTGAGCTTCATGTTCATCTTCACCGACGTGCCGCTCGAGTCGGTGGCGCTCAAGATGTTCACCGGCATCGAGAAGTTCGAGATCATGGCGATCCCGTTCTTCATCCTCGCCGGCAACTTCCTGACCCACGGCGGGGTGGCGCGACGCATGATCAACTTCGCCACCGCGATGGTCGGCCACCTGCGTGGCGGTCTGGGCATGTCGGCGGTGCTGGCCTGCGCGCTGTTCGCGGCGGTGTCGGGTTCCAGTCCGGCGACCGTGGTGGCGATCGGCTCGATCCTGATCCCGGCGATGCTCAAGCAGGGCTACCCGGTGCGCTTCGGCGCCGGTGTGGTGGCCTCGGCAGGCGGCCTGGGGATCCTGATCCCGCCGTCCATCGTCATGGTGATGTATTCGGTGACGACCAACTCCTCGGTTGGGGCGCTGTTCATGGCAGGGGTGATCCCGGGCCTGCTGCTGGCCTTCATGCTCGGTCTGACGACCTGGTACGTGGCGCGCAAGAACAACTACCCGACGCTGCCGACGGTCAGCTGGGGCGATCGCATCAAGGCCTTCCGCAAGGCTTTCTGGGGGCTGATGCTGATCGTGGTGGTGATGGGCGGTATCTACTCGGGCATGTTCACGCCGACCGAGGCGGCGGCGATGAGCGCGGTCTATGCGTTCTTCATTGCGGTGTTCGTGTACAAGGACCTGACCTTCAAGCAGATCCCGCGCGTGCTGCTGGATTCGGCCAACATGAGCGCGATGCTGCTGTTCATCATCGCCAGCGCGGTGCTGTTCTCGTTCATCCTGACCAGCGAGCAGATCCCGCAGCGCATGGCCGACGCCATCGTCGCCAGCGGCATGGGCCCGATCGGCTTCCTGATCGTGGTGAACATCCTGCTGCTGGTGGCCGGTGCGCTGATGGAGCCGTCGTCGATCATCCTGATCCTGGCGCCGATCCTGTTTCCGGTGGCCGTGGCGCTGGGGATCGACCCGATCCACTTCGGCGTGATGATCGTGGTGAACATGGAAATCGGTATGATCACGCCGCCGGTGGGCCTGAACCTGTTCGTGGCGAGCGGCATCACCAAGGCCGGCCTCACCGAGATGAGCAAGGCGGTGATGCCCTGGCTGTACACGATGCTGGTGTTCCTGATGCTGATCACCTACATCCCGAGCATCTCGACCTTCCTGCCCAAGGCGCTCGGCATGATGTAAATCCTGTGGCCCGGTCGCCTGTGACGGTCGGGTGGGCAGTTTTTTCGATCCCCGTGCGGCGGTGACGCCCTGCGGGGATTGTCTTTTCCGGGGGCGCTGCGCTTGCGTTGGCTTACATTCGCGCTTGCCTCGAGCGCATCGGTGTAACGCGAAACCTGTTAAAATTTCGCGCTTTTTTTCTTAACCTCGCGCTTCTTTAGAGCGCAGTCCCGGAGTTTTTCCATGGCAATCGAACGCACCCTGTCCATCATCAAGCCCGACGCCGTCGCCAAGAACGTGATCGGCCAGATCTACGCCCGCTTCGAAGGCGCTGGCCTGAAGATCATCGCCGCCAAGATGGCTCACCTGTCCGAGCGTGAGGCCGGCGAGTTCTACGCCGTGCACAAGGAGCGTCCCTTCTTCAAGGATCTGGTGTCCTTCATGACCTCCGGCCCGGTGATGATCCAGTGCCTCGAGGGCGAGAACGCCATCGCCAAGAACCGTGAGCTGATGGGCGCCACCGACCCGAAGAAGGCCGACAAGGGCACTATCCGCGCCGACTTCGCCGAGTCGATCGACGCCAACGCCGTGCACGGCTCCGACGCGCCGGAAACCGCTGCCGTGGAAGTGGCGTTCTTCTTCCCCGGCATGAACGTTTACTCGCGCTAAGCGGTCCGTTCCAACGGCCCGTCGCGCACGTTTCGCGGTGCCCGAGCACCGCGCGCGGCGTGGTCGGGCCGTTTGCATTACGGCGGGGCGGTTTTACCTCCCGCCTTGAAAAAGTGATGTTTCAGGCATGAGCACAACCAATCCGGTCAATCTGCTCGACTTCGATGTCGATGGCCTCGTCGCCTGGTTCGCCGGGCTGGGCGAGAAGCCCTTCCGCGCCCGCCAGGTGATGCGCTGGATGCATCACGAGGGCTGTGACGATTTCGATGCGATGACCGACGTCGCCAAGTCGCTGCGCGCAAAGCTGAAGGACATCGCCGTGATCCGTCCGCCGGTGCCGGTGCGCGATTCGATCTCGGCCGACGGCACGCGCAAGTGGCTGCTCGACGTGGGCAACGCCAATGCGGTCGAGACCGTGTTCATCCCTGAAACCAACCGCGGCACGCTGTGCGTGTCCTCGCAGGCCGGCTGTGCGCTCGACTGCGCGTTCTGCTCGACCGGCAAGCAGGGCTTCAACCGCAACCTGAGCGCGGCCGAGATCATCGGCCAGCTCTGGCTGGCCAACAAGCTGCTGGGCGCCGCGCGCGATTCGGCCACGGATCTGGAAGCCGGCGAGAAGGACAACGGCCGCATCATCAGCAACGTGGTGATGATGGGCATGGGCGAGCCGCTGGCCAACTTCGACAACGTCGTCACCGCCCTGCGCCTGATGCTGGACGACCATGCCTACGGCCTGTCGCGCCGCCGCGTCACGGTGTCGACCTCGGGCATCGTGCCGGCGATGGACCGCCTGCGTGAGGAGTGCCCGGTGGCGCTCGCCGTGTCGCTGCACGCCTCCAACGACGCGCTGCGCGACCGCCTGGTGCCGATCAACCAGAAGTACCCGCTGCGCGAGCTGATGGCGGCATGCCAGCGTTACCTCGAGCGCGCGCCGCGCGACTTCGTCACCTTCGAGTACGTGATGCTCGACGGTGTGAATGACACCGAGGCGCATGCGCGCGAACTCGTCGCCCTGGTGCGCGACGTGCCGTGCAAGTTCAACCTGATTCCGTTCAACCCTTTCCCGAATTCGGGCTTCCTGCGCTCCCCGGCCGAACGCATCCGCCGTTTTGCCGGTATCCTGATTGACGCCGGCATTGTCACGACCACGCGCAAGACACGTGGCGACGACGTCGATGCGGCCTGCGGCCAGCTCGCCGGCCAGGTTCAGGACAAGACGCGGCGCACGGTGCGCCTGAAACAGGTCATGGAGGATCGTTCATGAAGCGCAGGTTCGCGCTGGCCGCCTTGCTGGTGGCGGTCGTGGTGGCAGGTGGTTGTGCAACGATGCCCGCGGGCCAGTCCGGGACCTCGGCCTCGGTCACTCGCCCGATGTCGGACATCACGCCGGCGACGCCTGCCGAATCGCGCGCCCGCGTCCACGTCGACCTCGGCATGGCCTATTTCGAGATTGGCCGCTACGACGTGGCGCTCGACGAGGCGCGCATTGCGCTGAACGACAGTCCGGGCTACGCGCCGGCCTACCACCTCCTGGGCTTGGCCTACATGCTGATCGAGGAGAATGCTGCGGCAAGGCAGAATTTCGAGGCGGCGCTCAATGCTGCGCCGGGCGACCCGGACTTCAACAACAGCTACGGCTGGTTCCTGTGCACCCAGGGCGAGGAACTGCGCGGGCTCGAACGTCTCGCACAGGCGGCCCGGAATCCGTATTTCCGTTACGCCACGCGATCCCATACCAATGCCGGTCTCTGCCATCTCCGGCTGAAGGATGATGCGGCCGCTGAAGGTCAGTTCCTGGCTGCAATCCAGGCTGATCCGTCGAACCGGCAGGCGCTGTATCAGCTGGCCGATATTGCCTACCGCGGCGGACGTTATGATCAGGCCCGCACGCACCTGATCCGTCTGCACCAGCAGGCCGAACCGACCGCGGCCTCGGCATGGCTCGGCCTGCGTACCGAGCGCCGGCTGGGTAACCGCGATGCCGAGGCGAGCTATGCGTCGCAACTGGGCAGCCGCTTTGCCGAGTCAAATGAGTACCAGTCGATGATCCAAGGGAAGTTCGAGTGAGCAACGATCAGTCGCTTGAATTGACGGCTGGCAGCGCCCATGACGACGTCCGCTCGCCCGGTGCCGCGCTGCGAGCGGCGCGCGAGGCGCGCGGCGAAAGCGTGGCCGAGGTCGCCTTTGCGCTGAAACTCAATCCGCGGCAGATTGCCGCGCTCGAGGCGGACGACTTTGCGGCGCTGCCCGGCACAGCCTTCGTACGCGGCTTCCTGCGCAACTACGCGCGTTATGTCGGGCTCGATCCCGCGCCCCTGCTCGCTGGAGTCGAGCGCCTGGGCGGGCAGGGCGATGTAGATCTGTCGCCGATCCGCAATGCCGATGGCGAGCTGCCGTCCGGTGGCAGTGCCCCCCGACTCGGCGCCGCCTCAGTGCGGTGGATCGTGCTGCTGCTGGTGGCGGCCTTGCTGGCGGGCTGGTATTTCGACTGGTTCCGCACCGAGCCGGTGAGCGTCGAGCGTATGCTGGAGACGCCGGCAGCCGATTCGGCCGCCCTCGATGCGCAGCCGGCTGCCGTGCC
>NZ_AMXC01000040.1:0-25477 GCF_000310165.2 Thauera sp. 63 | reverse complement strand
CGCCCGCCGTTTCGCAGCGCAGCTGGTCAATGGCTTCGAGCTCGAACGCCCCTCGCTGGCTGCCTTCGCCCTGAGCGCCGACGCCTCCACGCTGGCCCCGATCGCCGGCGACCCCAGTCCGGCAGCCCTTTTCTCGCGCCAGATCCTTGCACTCGGCCAGCCTGGCGACGTTCTCCTCACCTTGTCGACCAGCGGCGACTCCTCGCGCATCGTCGATGCGATCCAGGCCGCGCAGGAACGCGACATGCGCATCATCGCGCTGACCGGCATCGAAGGCGGCACGGTGGCCGAACTTCTCGGCCCCGAAGACATCCATCTGTGCGCCCCCGCCGATCGCACGGCCCGCATTCAGGAACTGCATTTGCTCATCCTGCACTGCCTGTGCGACGGTATCGACTGTTTACTACTCGGAGTGGAAGACTGATGCCCAACGCCCCTCACACCGCCAGCTGTTCCGCACAGCCCCTTCAGGGCCGGCGCCGCCTCGTCCTCGGCCTGCTCGCCGCAGGCAGCCTGCCCCTGCTGCAGGGCTGCTTTCCTGTCGTCGCCACCGGCGTCGGCGCCGGCGCCGCCATGATCTCCGACCGGCGCACGAGCGGGGCCTATGTTGAAGATGAAGGGATCGAATGGAAGGTCGCCAGCCGCATCCGCGAACGTTTCGGCGACAGCGCCCACATCAACGTCACGTCCTACAACCGCAACGTCCTGCTGACCGGCGAGGCGCCGAACGAAACCGTTCGCGGCGAGCTCGAACGCATCGTTGCCGGGGTCGAGCACGTGCGCGGCGTCATCAACGAAGTCGTGGTTGGCCCCAACTCGTCGCTGACCGCACGCGGCAACGACGCGCTGATCACCTCGAACGTCAAGGCCCGCTTCGTGGACGCTCAGCGGTTCTCGCCCCACAACGTCAAGGTCGTGACCGAAGCCAATGTCGTCTTCCTGCTCGGCATCGTCACTCGCGCCGAAGCGGACGCCGCCGCCGAAGTCGCACGCACCAGCAAGGCCGTGCGCAAGGTGGTGCGCGTGTTCGAATACATCAGCGACGAAGAGGCGCGCCGCCTCGACAACCCGACCGGCGCGCGCAAGTAAGGGGCGTCAGCCGGCGGCGGCAAGCGCATCGAGCAGCTTCTGATGCACGCCGCCGAAACCGCCATTGCTCATCACCAGCACATGATCGCCCGGCTGCGCCACAGCGGCCACGTCAGCCACCAGCCGCTCCAGCGCCTCATAGGTGCGGGCGCGCTCGCCGAGCGGCGACAGCGCCTCGGCCGCATCCCAGCCCAGATTGTTCGCGTAGCAATACACCCGGTCGGCTTCCGCCAGACTGCCGGGTAGTTGCGCCTTCATCACACCGAGCTTCATCGTGTTCGAGCGCGGTTCGAGCACGGCCAGGATGCGCCCCTGGGGCTCGCGCCGGCGCAAGCCCCCGACCGTCAGCGCGATCGCCGTCGGATGATGAGCGAAATCGTCATAGACCCGCACCCCGTTCTCGACGCCGCGCAGCTCCAGCCTGCGCTTGATGCCCTTGAAGCGCGCGAGGCTGGCGATGGCCTGCGCCGGCGTCACCCCCGCATGGCGCGCCGCCGCGATTGCCGCCAGGGCGTTCTCGCGGTTGTGGCTACCCGCGAGCGGCATGATGGCCCGCCCCAGCTCCACGCCACCCAGGCAGAACACAACCTCGGCCTCGGACGCACCCGTCGCAACCGTCCATTGCGCCGGCTCGTTGAACCACTCCAGCTCCGACCAGCAGCCTCGCTCGATCACGCGCTTCAGGCTGTCCTCGCGTGCGTTGGCGATCACCCGCCCCATTGCGGGAATCGTCCGCACGAGATGATGGAACTGGGTCTCGATGGCGCCCAGGTCGGCAAAGATGTCGGCATGATCGAACTCGAGGTTGTTGAGGATTGCCGTGCGCGGACGGTAATGGACGAACTTCGAGCGCTTGTCGCAGAAGGCGGTGTCGTACTCGTCGGCTTCGATGACGAAGAAGGGCGACTCGGTCAGGCGCGCCGACACGCCGAAGTTCTGCGGCACACCGCCAACCAGGAAGCCCGGATTCAGCCCGGCATCCTCCAGCATCCACGCCAGCAGCGAGGTCGTCGTGGTCTTGCCGTGCGTGCCCGCCACCGCCAGCACCCAGCGCCCGGCCAGCACGTGCTCGGCCAGCCATTGCGGTCCCGAAACATAAGGCAGGCCTCGATCGAGGATCGCCTCGAGCAAGGGGTTGCCACGCGACACGGCATTGCCGACGACGAACATGTCGGGCGCAAGGTCGAGCTGCGAGGGATCGTAGCCTTCGATCAGCCGAATGCCCTGCTCCTCGAGCTGGGTGCTCATCGGCGGATAGACGTTGGCATCGCAACCCGTGACGGTGTGCCCTGCCGCGCGCGCAAGCAGCGCCACGCCGCCCATGAAGGTGCCGCAGATGCCGAGGATGTGGATGTGCATGGGGGAGAAGCTCCGAGAGGCCGTCATCCGGATGAAACCGGGCCGTGTAGAATTGGCCGGCATTCTACCCGACCCCCATCATGCACTCACACGCCCCCCACAGCGGCACCCTGCGGCGCGAGATCGCCGCCCTGGCTGCCCGCATGATGGCCGAAGACGGCATCAGCGACTTCGGCTTCGCAAAACGCAAGGCGGCCAAGCAACTGGGCGCAACCGACTCCGACGCCCTGCCGAACAACGCCGAGATCGAGGCCGAGCTGCGCGCCTGGCAGGCCTTGTATCAGGACGAGGAGCAACCCGAGCGCCTGTACGAGATGCGCAGTGCCGCGGTCGAAGTCATGCGCCTGCTGGCCGATTTCCGCCCCTATCTGACGGGCGGCGCACTCGACGGCACGGCGGGCCGCTATTCGGAACTGGAAATCGAGCTCTATCCCGAGAGTGCCAAGGAGGTGGAGATCTTCTTCCTCAACCAGGATTTCCACTACGAACATCGCGAACCCCGGCGACCGGCCCCCAACACGCCCGAGGCCATCCTGACTTTCGACTGGGACGATGTGCCGGTTCGGCTGTCGATCTATCCGGCGGGCGCCGAGCGCAGCGGCCGTCGCCAGGAGCGTGCGCGCCTGGCGCAAGTTGAAGCCCTGCTCGCCAGCTCGAGCCTGGACGAGCAAGCCGCCCCCTCCGGCGACTGAAGGACACCCCAATGAGCCGCAGCCTGCAAACCGCACTCATCCTCATCGTCGCCCTGCTCGCAGGTGTCGGCGGCTATTTCGCCAATCGCGCCAGCCAGCCCGAGCCTGTCACGCCGCGCCGCGACATCTCCGCCGAGACGGTCAATGCCCTGCTCGCCATGAGCCTGCCCGACACCCACGGCCAGGCACAGGCGATCGAACAGTGGCGAGGCAAGGTCATCGTCGCCAACTTCTGGGCCACCTGGTGCCCACCATGCCGCAAGGAGATTCCCGACTTCGCCGCAGCCAGCCAGGCGCTTGCGGACCAGCCGGTACAGTTCGTCGGCATCAGCATCGACAGTCTGGAGAAAGTGCAGGCCTTCAACGACGAGTTCAAGGTCCCCTACCCCTTGCTCATCGCCGGCCCGGAAGCCCTTGCGCTGGCCGCCGGCTTCGGCAACGACGCCCGCGCCCTGCCCTTCACGGTCATCATTGATCGTGAAGGCAAAGCTCGCCATGTCAAGCTGGGCACCTTGAACCGGGACGAACTCGAGGGCAAAATCCGCGCACTGCTCGCACACTGAGGCTCTCTCCGCAAAAGCCGCAAGTGGACAAGTTGTCGGGATTTGCGGCAAACTTGCTGCCATGAAGCGTACATCACGCTGCCAAAAGACTGAATCGAGACGAGGCGAAAGCCGCATTTCGCCTTCTCATACCAGCGTTTTTGGCCATCGACCGAGCCTGGCAGTAAGCCACAACGGGGAATTTCACGTGGGCTTTTCGTTGCCTCCGGCCGCCGGAGCGGTCGTTTCCAGGACCCGCCGCGCACGATATCGCGCCGCTCCAACGCCCATTCGCGGCACCCAGACAATCAATCCACAACTGCCGTAGGCCGCCCCGACAGGCAAGGCCGTTCGGCACGGAGAACTAGCATGGATCTGCGCAAGCTGAAGAAACTCATCGACCTCGTCCAGGAATCGGGCATCTCCGAACTGGAAGTCACCGAGGGTGAGGAAAAGGTCCGCATCGCCAAGCATTTCGGCGGCGCAGCCGCGCCGGCAACCTACGTTGCCCACGTTCCGGCTGCCGCGCCTGCCGCAACGATGCCCGCAGCCGCCGCCGCAACCGAACCTGCAGCGGCAGCCTTGCCCGAAGGCAATATCGTCAAGTCGCCGATGGTCGGCACCTTCTACCGCGCCTCGGCGCCGGGCGCCAAGCCGATGGCTGACGTCGGCCAGAGCGTGTCGGTGGGCGACCGCCTGTGCATCATCGAAGCGATGAAGCTGATGAACGAGATCGAGTCCGAGTTCTCCGGCGTCGTGAAGGCGATCCTGGTCGAGAACGGCCAGCCGGTCGAGTACGGCCAGCCGCTCTTCGTCATCGGCTGATCGCGCCATGTTCGAGAAGATTCTCATCGCCAACCGCGGAGAGATCGCACTCCGCATCCTGCGCGCGTGCCGCGAGCTGGGCATCAAGACCGTCGCGGTGCACTCGGAGGCCGATACCGAGGCCAAATACGTGCGCCTGGCCGACGAGTCCGTATGCATCGGCCCCGCCTCCTCCACGCTCAGTTACCTGAATGTGCCGGCCATCATCTCGGCCGCGGAAGTGACCGACGCCGAAGCGATCCACCCCGGCTATGGCTTCCTGTCCGAGAACGCCGACTTCGCCGAGCGCGTCGAGCAATCGGGCTTCGTCTTCATCGGCCCGCGCCCTGACACGATCCGCCTGATGGGCGACAAAGTGTCGGCCAAGGACGCGATGAAGGCTGCCGGCGTGCCTTGCGTACCGGGCTCGGACGGCGCGCTGCCCGAGGACCCGAAGGAGATCGTCAAGATCGCCCGCGCCATCGGTTACCCGGTGATCATCAAGGCGGCGGGCGGCGGCGGCGGGCGCGGCATGCGCGTGGTGCACACCGAGGCCGCGCTGCTCAACGCCGTCACCACCACCCGCGCCGAAGCCCAGGCGGCATTCGGCAACCCCGTGGTGTACATGGAAAAGTTCCTCGAGAACCCACGCCACGTCGAGATCCAGGTGCTGGCCGACCAGCACGGCAATGCCGTCTATCTGGGCGAGCGCGACTGCTCGATGCAGCGCCGCCACCAGAAGGTCATCGAGGAAGCGCCCGCGCCCGGCATTGATCGCAAGCTGATCGCCAAAGTCGGCGAGCGCTGCGCCGAAGCCTGCCGCAAGATCGGCTATCGCGGCGCAGGCACCTTCGAGTTCCTGTTCGAGAACGACGAGTTCTACTTCATCGAAATGAACACCCGTCTGCAGGTCGAGCACCCGGTGACCGAGTTCATCACCGGCGTCGACCTGGTGCAGGCGCAGGTGCGCGTCGCTGCCGGCGAGAAGCTGTGGTTCCGCCAGCGCGACATCGAGTTCCGCGGCCATGCCATCGAATGCCGCATCAATGCCGAGGACCCGTTCAAGTTCACGCCGTCGCCCGGCCGCATCAGCAACTGGCACACGCCCGGCGGCCCCGGCGTGCGGGTCGATTCGCACGTGTACAACGGCTACACCGTGCCGCCGCATTACGACTCGATGATCGGCAAGCTCATCACTTACGGCGACACCCGCGACCAGGCCATCCGTCGCATGCGCATCGCACTGTCGGAAATGATGGTCGAGGGCATCAAGACCAATGTCCCGCTGCACCAGACGCTGATGCTCGACCCGCGCTTCATCGAAGGCGGCACCAGCATCCACTACCTGGAGCACAAGCTGGCCGACCGCAACGAAGTGAAGGGCTGAGCACCGATGTGGATCTCGGTCACACTGCAGGCTGACGCGGCAAAGGCCGAAGCGCTGTCCGACGCCCTGATGGAGGCCGGCGCACTGTCGGTGTCCATCGAGGATGCCGACGCCGGCACCGAGGCGGAGACGCCCCAATTCGGCGAGCCCGGCCACCTGCCGACCGCGCTGTGGGACCACAGCCGCGTCATCGCGCTGGTGGACGGCGACACCGACGATGCCGCCCTCGCCGCCCTGCTCACCGAAGCGTCGAAGGCCGCTGGCTTCACCGTCGTGCCACCCTACACCACCGAACAGGTCGCCGAGCAGAACTGGGTGCAACTCACGCAAAGCCAGTTCGATCCGATCCGCATCACCGACCGGCTGTGGATAGTGCCGTCGTGGCACGAGGCGCCCGATCCGGCGGCGATCAACATCGAGCTCGACCCGGGCATGGCCTTCGGTACCGGCTCGCACCCGACCACCCGGCTGTGCCTCGAATGGCTGTGTGACAGCGTCACACCCGGCTGCAGCGTGCTCGACTACGGCTGCGGCTCGGGCATCCTTGCCATCGCGGCAGCCAAGCTGGGCGCGGGCGACGTCCTCGGCGTCGATATCGACGAGAAGGCAGTCGAGGCCGCACGTAACAACGCCGAACGCAACGCCACGACGATTCGCCTGCAGCACTCGGGCACGCCGGTCGGCGACACCTTCGATGTCGTGGTCGCCAACATCCTGACCAACCCCTTGTGCGTACTGGCTCCCGCTATTGCCGCGCGCGTTGCGCCGGGGGGCAAGGTGGCGCTGTCGGGCGTGCTCGAAACCCAGGCCGAGCAGGTCATCGAAGCCTGGGCGCCCTTCATCGCGCTGCAGGTCGGCGCCACGCACGAAGGCTGGATCCGACTCGAGGGGCAACGCCCCGTCGCATGATGCTGACCCGCTGCCCAGCCTGCCAGACGGTGTTCCGGCTCAGTCCGGAGCAGCTCAACGCACGTCGGGGCGAGGTTCGCTGCGGCCATTGCTTCCACCCCTTCAACGCTCGCGAACACGAGATCCGCCCACGCGAGGCTCTGGCTTCGCCGCGCTCGCCGCGCCTGACCTTTCCGGAAATCGAGACGGCGGCGCCGTCGCCAGCACCGGCACCGGCAGAACCGATCCGACCGCCAGTCGCGGATGAGCCCGTCCAGACGCAGCCGGCAAGCCTGACCGATCTCGATTTCGTGATTCCGGATTTCCCCGGCCTGACGCCACCGCGCGAGCGTTTCGATCCAGAACCGCTCGATACCGATGCCGATGCGTCCCGTGCGCAGCCTACGGCAACGTTGCCAGAGGTTCTTCGCAGCGGACGCAGGGCAGCACCCGCCGAGTCCGCGGGCCAAGGCGAACAGCCGTCGACCTCCGAAGCAAACCCGGCGGTCGAAGAAGCGCCCCCAGATGCGGCAGCGCTCTCTGCGGCGGATGTCCGCGCTGAACCCCTCTCGCCCGGAAACGAGGCCGAGATCGTAGCGCCCGAACCCGCCACGGCGCCCCCCGAGCCTGTCGTGCCGGCCGACATCAAGCCAGCCCACATCGACATCGCGCGGCTCGACGCACGGTACGGCCGCCCACCCAAGCCGGCCAGCGCCGCGGTGCGCACGCTGGAAGGTCTCACCGTCGGCCTGCTGGCCGGGCTATTGCTTGTACAGGGCACCTATCTGTATCGCACCGAGATCGCACGCGAACTGCCCGGCCTGCGCCCGATCCTGACGACCGCCTGCGCACAGCTGGGCTGCGACGTTCCTTATCCCCGCAATGCAGAGTCGATCGGGCTCGACGCCTCGGACCTGCAATCGGAACCGGGACGGCCGGGCAATTACGTCCTGCACGCCACGGTCAACAACCGCGCGGACTACGCACAGACCTGGCCCCATCTGGAATTGACGCTGACCGATGCGCGCGACATGCCGATCGCCCGCCGAACCCTCGCGCCGGAGGAATGGGTTCCGGTGGCGCAACGCGTCGAGGCGTTCGCAGGGCGGCGGGCGGTCAATGCCCGCATCCGCTTCGAAGCGCCTGATCTTGCACCAACGGGCTACCGGGTCTACGTCTTCTACCCCTGACCTTCTACCGGTAACGCCCGTCGTCTCGGCACTCAGCGCGTCACGCGCGTGGTGCCGGCGTCGCGCAGCACGCGCACACGCTCGCCAGGCCGGAAACCCTCGCCCTCGTCGGCCTGCACCACGGCCAGGAACTGGCCGTTATCCAGCCGAACGGTGACTTCAACCCCTTGCGTACGCGTCACGCCTTCCTCGACCGCAGCGCCGGCCACGCCACCCGCCACAGCCCCGATCACCGTCGCCACCGCCTGACCGCGGCCGCCGCCGATCGTGCTGCCGGCAATGCCGCCCACGGCCGCGCCTGCCACCGTACCCACCGGCGACTTGGTCCCCTCCAGCTGCACGCCGCGCACCGACTCGACGGTACCGAACTGCACCGTCATCGCGCGGCGCGCCTCGGTGCGCGAGTAAGTTCCACCACCCAGCCCCTGCGCACAACCGCCAAGGATCAGCAATGCAGCAAGCGCACCCGCCGTGGCCCGCAGCCTGGTCAATTTCAGATTCACCATAGATCCTCCCCGAAAGCCTGCCGATAGCGCGCCGCAATATCGTCGCGCGTCGGCTGGTGGTTTTGTCCGCCACGGCAGGCGATCTTGATCGCGCCCATCACCGCAGCCAAACGGCCCGCACGCAGCATGTCCCAGCCATTCGCGATGCCGTGAAGCAGGCCGGCCCGATACGCGTCGCCACAGCCCGTGGGATCGACGATCGCATCCGGTCTGGCAGCTGGGATGCTCAACACCTTACCGCGATGATGGATACGCGAACCTTCGCCACCCAAGGTCACGACAAAAGCATCCACCATCGCGGCGAGATCGGCCTCGCTGCGGCCGGTCTTCTCGCACATCAGGCGAGCCTCGTAGTCATTGACCGTGCAGTAGGTAGCCAGTTGCAGGCATTCGAGTAACTCTTCGCTACCGAGAATCGGCAGCGCCTGACCCGGATCGAACACGAAGGGCACGCCTGCCTCGGCAAAGCCCTTCGCATGGCGCAACATGCCATCGCGGCCGTCAGGCGACACGATACCCAGCTTCACGCCCTTCGCCTCGCGCACATCGTTAAGGTGCGAATGGAACATCGCGCCAGGGTGGAAGGCGGTGATCTGGTTGTCGTCGAGGTCCGTCGTGATGAAGGCCTGCGCGGTGAAGGTGCCCGGCACCTCGCGCACATGATCCTCGCGCAATCCCAGCTTCTGCAGGCGGTATCGATAGGGGGCGGCGTCTTCGCCCACGGTCGCCATGATCAGCGGATCGCTGCCCAGCAGTTTCAAGGAATAGGCAATGTTGCCGGCGCATCCACCGAACTCGCGGCGCAGATCCGGCACCAGGAAGGATACATTCAGGATGTGGATCTGCTCGGGCAGGATGTGATTCTTGAAGCGGTCGTGGAACACCATGATCGAGTCGTAGGCGACCGATCCGCAGACGAGGATGGACATAGGGCGGGCCCGCAGGGACGAATGAAAAAGGCCGCCATTATACGAGGCGGCCCTGCTGCCCTGTCCGGCAGACGGTCACGTTCGCGGCAGGATTGGCGACGCGACCGAGGCCGCTCGCCTGCCGGAAGCCATGTCAGTCCACGAGTCCTGCGCGCAGGCGCTCAGCCATCTCCTGCAGGGCCTCGCGCGACGGGTTCTTCACCGGCCACGCCAGCGCCATGCCGTCGTCCGTCCATCGCGGCAGCACGTGGATATGGAAGTGGAACACCGTCTGCGCGCCTGCGGGTTCGTTCGCCTGCAAAAGCGTCACGCCCTCGCAGCCGGTCACTTTCTTCACCGTCCGCGCCATTCGCGCCGCCGTGCGCAGCGCCGCGCCAGCCAGCGTGTCGTCGAGCGCGTAGATGTTGTCGCGATGCGGTTTCACCATCACCAGCATGTGGCCGGGATTCACCGACTGGATGTCCATGATCGCGAGCGTGTGCTCATCCTCATACACCTTCGATGCCGGCAGTTCGCCCTTCACGATGCGGCAGAACACGCAGTTGTCCATCCCCTCTCCTCGTCTGTCTGCGTTTCAGTCATCGCATCGTAACCATCGCGTCACCGCATCGCAACGCAGGCTTTCGAGAATGGCCCCAATTCCAACAGGACGGACAACAGCCATGCTCGAGAACCGCCAGCCCCGCCAGGACACCGCCGCCCGCAAGGGCCGCAACCTCCACGTCGGCCTCGCCACCTGCGAAACCGAGATCCTCGAAGCCCAGAAACTGCGCTATCGCGTATTCGCCGACGAGATGGGCGCACGCCTGCCGACCCGCACGCCAGGTGTCGACCGCGACATCTACGACCCCTTCTGCGAACACCTGATCGTGCGCGACGAGGACGCTGGCCGCATCGTCGGCACCTACCGCATCCTGTCTCCGTCCGCGGCGCGCAGGGTCGGCGGATACTACTCGGAGAACGAATTCGACCTCACCCGCCTCCAGCACCTCCGCCCGCGGCTGGTCGAGATCGGGCGCTCCTGCATCGATGCCGACTACCGCAGCGGCGCAGTGATCGCACTGCTGTGGGGCGGCCTCGCACGCTACATGCAGGAGAACGGCTACGACTATCTGGTCGGCTGCGCCTCGGTCAGCATGGCCGACGGCGGCCACGCCGCAGCCAGTCTGTATAATCGGCTGCGCGACAAGCACCTCGCACCGACCGAGTATCACGTGTTCCCGCGCTGCCCGCTGCCGATGAGCGCGCTTCGCAGCGACCTAGCCGCCGAACCGCCGCCGCTGATCAAGGGTTATCTGCGCGCCGGCGCCTGGATCTGCGGCGAACCCGCGTGGGACCCCGATTTCAACACCGCCGACCTGCCCATCCTGATGCCGATGACCAAGGTCGACGACCGCTACGCGCGACATTTCATGGGACGCTAGCCTTGATGAACGGACCGGAGACCGCAGTACTGGCGACATCAGCGCAGCCACTGTCGGCCACCCAAGCGACAAGCAGGCCGGAGGTGGGACGATCCACACCACGCCTGTTGCGTGGCTGGCGCTACCTGCGACTCGCCCTGCACCTGCTGCAGGGCGCGGCAACGCTGGTGCTGCTCTATCCCTTCTGTGCGAAGACAACGCAACTGACACTGCGCCAGCGCTGGTCGCAACGCGTGCTCGGCATCCTCGGCCTGCGCCTGCAACTGCAGGGCATGCAGATCGCACCGGGCGCAATGCTGGTCGCCAACCACATCTCGTGGGTGGACATCTTCGTCATCAACGCCGCTTCACCTTCGGCCTTTGTCAGCAAGGCCGAGGTGCGCGACTGGCCGCTCATCGGCTGGCTGGCTGCGCGTAATGACACCATCTTCCTGCGCCGCGGCAGCCGCGGGCATGCGCGCATCATCAATGCGGAGATCGCGGCGCTGCTCGATGCCGGCCGCAATGTGGCGATCTTCCCCGAGGGCACCACCACGGACGGCCGCCACGTGCTGCACTTTCATGCCGCACTGCTGCAGCCCGCGGTGGCCTGCGGCCACGCCGTGCAGCCGCTGGCGCTGAGCTATCGAAACATGGACGAAAGCTACAGCCGAGCGCCCGCCTACGATGGCGCGCTGAGCCTGGGCCAGTGTCTGGCCAACATCATCGCGACGCGGGGGCTCGTCGCGCGGGTCACGGTTTCCGCGCCCATCGAGACCAGCGACGGCATCGACCGCCGCCGCCTGGCCCAACAGGCGCGAATGGCCATCATGCAGGACATCGGCTGTACGGATGACGGCGAACGCGTCTGAAGGCGAGGCATACGCACCCTGAATGCGCACGCACCCTGAATACGCACCCTGAATACGCACGCGCCATGACGGGCGGCGCCTTACAGGCGCTCAGCCCGGCACCTGGAACACCTCGCCGTCCTCGATCCGCACCGCAGTGAGCTTGCCGCCCCACACGCAACCTGAATCGAGCGCGATCAGCCCCGGCTCGCGATAGAAACCCAGCGCCGACCAATGGCCGCACACGATCGTGTGCGTGCGATTCATCCGGTCCGGCACGCGGAACCACGGCAGCGTACCCGGCGGCGCCTGCTCGGGCGCCCCTTTCGCGCGCAGCGCCATGCGCCCATCGGGCGTGCAGAAACGCATCCGGGTGCAGGCGTTGACGATCACCCGCAGCCGGTCCCAGCCCTTGAGTCGCTCGTCCCAGCGCTCCGGCCGGTTGCCAGCCAGCTGCAGCAGAAAGGTCTTGGCCTTCGGCCCGGTCAGCGCCGCCGCCACCTCGTCGGAGAGCGCCTTCGCCTTCGTCACCGTCCAGCCGGGCAGCAAGCCCGCGTGCACCAGCACATGCTCGCCCTGGACCTGCACCAGCGGCCGGCACGCCAGCCAGTCCAGCAACTCGTCGCGATCCGGCGCCTCCAGCACCTGGTAAAGGGTGTCGTCGCTATCGCGCCGCGCATAGCCCGCCGCGACCATCAACAGATAGAGATCATGGTTGCCCAGCACGACATTCGCCGCCGGCCCCATGTCGCGCAGCAACCGCAGCACGCGCAGCGATTCCGGCCCCCGATTGACGAGATCGCCGACCACCCAGAGGCAGTCCTGAGTCGGGTCGAAGGCGATGCGCTCGAGCATACGGTCGAGTGGTGCGTAACAGCCCTGGATGTCGCCAATGGCGTAGCTTGGCATGCTGGGGAACGGGAGGGGTGCAAAGACCCGCACCGGGAACTGGAAAGAGAGCTGAATCTTACCGGCGTATTGCTGCGCTCGGGTTTCATCTGAGTTGCCGGCATCAAGACACGCTAGGCGGATGCTGCACGGTCCGTGAGCGCCAGCGATCGAGAACTCAGTAAAAAAACAAAACGGGAGCCGAAGCTCCCGTTTTGATCTTCAAACCTGTCCGGAAGACAGATTAGAAGGTGTGACGCACGCCGAGACCGAACTTGCTCTCGTAGCCTTCGCCAGCCAGCGAGTTCTCTTCGATGTCGTAGTCGCCGTACTGAGCGTACACCGTGGTGCGCTTCGACAGGCTGTGGTGGTAACCAATCGAGAAGCGATCGTTGTTGGAGTTATCCACATCGTCGATCTCTTGCTGACCATAGGCCAGCAGCACATTGCCAGCAGCCGAAACCGGAACGGTGGCAGCAACGAACCACTGCTTGACCTTGGCGTCGTCGCTACCGACTTCCAGCTTATCTTGGCCGTAAGCTGCGCTCAGCTTGACCATACCGAAGTCATATGCAGCACCCAGATCCCAAACCTTTTCGGTGGCATCGGCGGCATCAAGCTTGACCCGGTGGTAGTTGGCGCCAACAGTCAGAGGACCGTTGCTGTACACCGGCGAGATTGCCCAGATGTTTGCATCCAGATCATCGTCAGCCTGCTCGTTGTTCAGCGCGCTGGCGGTGTAAGCCGCGGTCACTTTCAGGCCCGAGAAGCTCGGCGAGATGTAAGCGACGGTGTTGTCCAGACGGGTGATGTTGGTGCCAGCGAGCAGCGCAGCGCCTTGGGTGTAGTTGGTGCTGAAACCGGTGATGGCCGAATCCAGGAAGGGGTCCAGGCTACCCAGGAAGGCGTTCTGCGGGGTGGTCAGGCGACCAGCAGCGACGGTACCGAAACCACCGCTCAGGAACAGGAAGGCATCACGGCGGGAGTTGCTGCCGGCGAAGTCCAGTTCTTCGTTCGTGTCGATGTTCAGGCGGGTCTGGAAGTCGAAACCGACCTTCAGGCCATTGCCCAGATCTTCGGTGCCCTTGAAGCCGATGAAGCTGGGCTGCAGCTGACCACTGTCGATACCGTTACGGCTCTCAGCGTCGCCCGAGTGCGAACCGGAGTAGGTGTAACCCATATCGATACGACCGTAGACGGTCACGTTCGACTGAGCGAAGGCCGGAGCGGCAGCAGCGGCGGCAACAGCCAGCGCGATCAGTTTCTTCTGCATGTGTTTCTCCTCAAATATGAAGTTGAGACCTTGGCATGTGCCTCGGCCCTACTCACCTCTCTGGCGAGAAGTTGGAGCGATTCTGCAAACCCGCCGCGCCCCTTGCAAGCCCGGCAGCGCTAAAACACCACATTCGGAGGATTGTTGTTGCAGTCGTGCAACAGATGACAACGCCAATGGCACCTGCCTGCGGGAATCGCAGCCGGCACCGTCGGGCGGGGTCGTACCCCTGACAATGGGATACCCGCATACCCGAACCCACGTACGATCGGGAGGGAGCGCCGTGGATCAAAGACGGAACTCGAGCCCGGCTTAGCACTCTAATGCCCCGAGTGCTAATATCTGAGCGCAAGGAGGACACAAGCCTATGTCTCAAGCCCTGACGTTCCCCGTTCCCGCCGCCGGCAGCCTGGATCAGTACATCCAGAGCGTGAATCGCATGCCGATGCTGAGCGAGCAGCAGGAGGTGGAACTGGCGACGCGGCTGCGCGATGACGGCGATGTCGATGCCGCCCGCCAGCTGGTCATGTCGCATCTGCGCGTGGTGGTTGCGGTCGCTCGTGGCTATCTGGGCTACGGCCTGCCGCATGCCGACCTGATCCAGGAAGGCAACATCGGCCTGATGAAGGCCGTGAAGCGCTTCGACCCGACGCGGGGTGTGCGTCTGGTTTCGTTCGCGATCCACTGGATCAAGGCCGAGATCCACGAGTACATCCTGAAGAACTGGCGGCTGGTGAAGATCGCGACCACCAAGGCGCAGCGCAAGCTGTTCTTCAACCTGCGGGGCATGAAGCAGGACAGCACGACGCTGAACCCGCTCGAAGTGAAGTCGATCGCCGCCCAACTGGGCGTGAAGCCGGAAGAAGTCGTCGAGATGGAAACCCGCCTCGGCGGTCGCGACATTCCGCTCGAGGGCGGCAACGACGACGACGACGAGCGCTTCGCGCCCATCGCCTACCTGCCCGACCCGCATGCCGAACCTTCGGAAGTGCTGGAGCAGACGCAGCTCGCCCACCTGCAGGACAGCGGCCTGCGCAACGCGCTGGCCAGCCTGGACGACCGCAGCCGCGCCATCGTCCAGCGCCGCTGGTTGAGCGAAGGCGACAGCGCCACGCTGCACGAACTGGCCGCCGAATACGGCGTGTCGGCCGAGCGCATCCGCCAGATCGAGGCCAAGGCCATGCAGAAGATGCGCGGGATGCTGGCGGCGGTCGCCTGACCCGACGGTCTCGCACCAAGCGGAAACGGCAACCGGTAGGTTGCCGTTTTACGATTACGCGGCCGCCGTGTTCATGCGGCCCTTGTCACGACCGGCCTGCGTCACTTCCCTGCCAGCAGCGCCTTGATGTCCGCCGCGATGACTGCGGGTTCCTCGGCATGTTTCACGTACAGGCGCAACCGGCCCTGCGGGTCGAACACGTAGGTGCCAGCCGAGTGGTCGATGGTGTAGTGCCCGGTCAGGTCGCCGCTCTTGCGGTAGAAGACGCGGAAATCCTTGGCCACCTCGGCGATCTTGTCGGGTGTGCCGTACAGGCCGAGGAAGCGCTTGTCGAACACCGGCACGTACTCGGCCAGCAACGCGGGCGTATCGCGCTCGGGATCGACGGTGATGAAGATCACCTGGACCTTGTCGCCATCCGGGCCAAGCTGCCGCATGACTTCGCTCATGCCCGCCAGCGCGGTGGGGCAGACGTCCGGGCACTGGGTGTAACCGAAGAAGATCGTCACCACCTTGCCCTTGAAGTCCGCGAGCGTGCGAGCCTGGCCGTGGTGGTCGGTGAGCTGCAGCGTCTTGCCGTACTCGGCGCCGGTGATGTCGGTGCTGCGGAAGATTGGCTCGGGCGGGGTGCAGGCTGCGAGCGTGGCGACTGCGAGTGCCATTGCCGCGGCACGGGCAAGGCGGGAAAGACAGGACATGCGGGAGAAGCGGAACGACATCGGGCACCTCATGCTGCCGGTTGAATCAACGCCCGATGATAGACGCTTGCGACGCGCGCAAACACCGCCTGCGTCAAGGCGCCGCAGTCACCCGCCGGTCACCACGGCAGGTAGTGGTCGACCAGCAGCGCCCCGAACAGCCCGAACAGATAGGCAATGGAAAAGCGGAAGGTGCGTCGTGCCAGCGCATCGCTGTAGTCGCGGTACAGCCGCCAGGCATAGCGGATGAACTGCAAGCCGAGCGCCACCGCCACGCCCAGATAGAGCGCGCCGCTCATGCGCGTGGCGAAGGGCAGCAGCGTGACGCCGAACAGGATCAGCGTGTACAGCAGCACCGACAGGCGGGTGAATTCGGCGCCGTGCGTGACCGGCAGCATCGGCAACCCGGCGCGCGCATAATCGGCGGTCCGGTACAGGGCCAGCGCCCAGAAGTGCGGCGGCGTCCAGGCGAAGATGATGAGGAACAGCAGCAGCGCGTCGGCGCTGACCTCGCCCGACACCGCGGCCCAGCCCAGCACAGGGGGCATGGCGCCGGAGGCGCCACCAATCACGATATTCTGTGGCGTGCGCGGTTTCAGCAGCACGGTATAGACGACCGCGTAGCCGACGAAGGTAGCGAGCGTCAGCCACATCGTCAGCGGATTGACCATCTGGTGCAGCAGCGTCAGGCCAGAGCCGCCGAGCACGCCGGCGAACAGCAGCACCTCGGGCGGCGACAGCTCGCCGCGCGGCAGCGGCCGGACCCGGGTGCGCGTCATGCGGGCATCGATCTGCTGTTCGATCAGGCAATTCATCGCTGCCGCCGCACCGGCGACGCAGGCGATGCCGACCGTCGCGGCGAACACCGTCATGGCGTCAGGCAAGCCTTCGGGCACGGCGAGGAACATGCCGATCACCGCGCAGAACACGATCAAGGTATTCACCCGCGGCTTGGTCAGCACGTAGAAGGCGCGCAGACGGCTGGTGCGGGCGGCATCCAAAGCGGCGATTTTCATGATCTCCCCTCCTCGATCGCCATCGTCAGCGGCGGAGTCGGCCGACGCTGCGGCGCGACGGATGGCTGTGCGCGCGGCGCCCCCAGCCGGAAATTGACCCACACCATCACAAACACCAGCAGGGCTGCGCCGGCGTTGTGCGCCGCGGCCAGCGGCAGGGGCAGCGACAGCAGCACGTTGGCGACACCCAGCCCGACCTGCAACGCCAAGGCCGCAAGCAGCGCGACGCCGACATCGAGGGTGGCGCGCCGCCGGCACAACGCGCCGCCGAGCAGCAACAGCGCGCCCCCCGCGACCAGCGCACCGATGCGGTGCGACCAGTGGATGGCGGTAAGTGCGGCGTTGGACAGCAGTTCGCCGTCGGCCGTCATGCCGAGTTCGCGCACGACGTGGAAGGCGTTGGCATAGTCGGCGTCCGGCGCGAAGCTGCCGTGACAGGTCGGAAAGTCGGTGCAGGCCAGCGCCGCGTAGTTGGTGCTGGTCCAGCCGCCGAGCGCGATCTGGGCGATCAGCAGGACGAAGGCCAGTCTGGCGCCCAACTGCAGACGGCGCGTCGACCGACCCGCATGAGATAACGATGTCATCGGCTGCACGGCACCCGAGGCGCGCAGCGCCAGCCAGGCCAGCAGCGCCAGCGTCGTCAGTCCGCCCAGCAGGTGTGCGGTGACGATGGCGGGCTTCAGCAGCAGGGTCACCGTCCATTTGCCGAGCAGCCCCTGGAAGATCACGACCCCGACCAGCGCCAAGGCCACACCCGGCGCGGCGCGTAGGTTGTCGCGCAATCGCCAGCCCAGCACCGCGAGCGCGATGATCAGCAGGCCCAAACTGGCAGCGAGGTAGCGGTGGATCATCTCCTTCCACGCCTTGGGCAGGCTGACCGGGCCGTCCGGCGCTGCGGCATGCACGTCGCGGATCACGTCGGCGGCATGCGCCGGCGTGAGCTTGCCATAGCAACCGGGCCAGTCCGGACAGCCGAGCCCGGCATCGGCCAAGCGCACGTAGGCGCCGAACACCACGACGACGAAGGTCAGCAGCAGCGCGCCCAGGGCCAGGCGCCGATACAGGCGCAGGCCCCGACTCACGGCCGCCCTCCCCGCCCCAGCGCCGAATACTTCAGCAGCCGTTGCAGATCCTTGGTCAGCGCGCGCGCCCCCACCGTCGTGTCGCCACTGTCGTCGAAGCGCATCATCACATTGCCCAGCGGATCGACGAGATGAATGGTGCCAGGCGCCCACTGCGGCAGGGTCGCGAGCCACGCCGCATCGGCACGGGCAATCCGCAGCTCGTCGGCCACCGACGCGCCCGGCAGACGATCGGCTGGCGGCTCCACACCATCGCTGACCAGCCACAGCCGGCCGACCCGCTCCATCTCCTTCGCCTGGGCGATACGCGCCTGGCGCGACACGTACAGCGCCCGCGCGCAGGCTGCATCGCAGGCGGCGGGCGCGGCCACCACCAGCGTCCAGCGACCCTCGAGTTCGCCTCGCGTCAGTACCGGCTGGCCCCCAAGCCCGGACAAGCCGCTCTGCGGCAAGGGCGTCAGCGAAAGCAATTCGCCGTTGTTCACCCGCCCCTGCGGCTGCCAGACGTAGAACATGAAGTAGGACGCCAGCACCGGCAGCACGCATACCAGCGCCAGCAGCAGCAAGGTACGGCGCGCCCGGCGTCGGCGCGCGGGCGGCGGCACGGGACCGAGGGGCTCAGTGCCCGGCGAAGCGAGGGTTCCGCTGCTCATGATCTCTCCGAGAAACAAGGTGCCAGACATATGCGAGGGTGAGCACGGCCGCGAGCGCCGCGAGCGCATACCACTGGAAGGCGTAGCCGCGATGACGCTCGATGCCGGCCGACGGCAACGGCCAGTCACGCACCAGGCCGTCATTCACGACTGTGGTCTGCAACACAATCCAGGGCGCGACACAGGGCGATGCTGCGGCGGCGCCCTGCGCAGGCAGCGCCGTGGCGCTTGCGCCTTCTGTCGCCGCCCCTTCGGTCATCGCACTGCCCACGCCGTCGGCCGCTGCCGTCACAGGGCAGCGCGCCAGCCCCAGGCCGGACGCCGCCGCCCATTGCGCCAGATCGAGCACCTGCACCACCTTGTCGCCACGCGACTGGTTCGCGCGCGCCAGGGTGAAGGGCGAGGCTTCAGGTCGGTGCAGCCGGCCCTCCAGCCGAACCGGTCCGCGCGCAACCGACACGTCCGGCACCGCGCGGCGGTCCGGCCCCACCGCGATCCAGCCGCGATTGACCACCACCACGCCCGAGCCGTCGGCAAGCTTTAGGGGCGTCAGCACGTGATAGCCGGCCTGCCCGGCATGGGTGCGGTTGTCCAGCAGGATCGTTGCCGCCGGCAGCCACTCGCCCTCGAGCAGCAGGCGCTGGCCCGGTCGCAACCCCGCTCCATCGGTGCCGGCCGCCAGCGGCGCCGTGGTCGTTGCACGCGCGGCAGGCCGCGCTTTCGCGTCGTCGAGCAGCGACTGCAACGCAGTCTTCTCCTGCGCGCGGCGCAGTTGCCAGTTGCCGAGCGACACCGTGAGGGTGACCACGAACACGCCCGCCAGCAGGGGCAGCAGCATCCGCAGGCGTCCCGGTGCCCGGCCGCTCACGAGCACGCCTCCTCCGTTTGGTGCGCCCCATCGACGCGGCTACACTGCAACGAAACCCCGGGGAGCACCGTCATGCGCATCGTCGTCATTGCCTTCCTGCTGATGATCGTGGCCAGCCTGGCCTCGGCGCTGTTCCTGCTGATGCGCGACCGCGACGCGGCAGGCGGCACCCGGGTCGCCCGCGCCCTGGCCATTCGCGTCGGCCTGTCGCTGACGCTCTTCGCCCTGCTGATGGCCGGCTTCGCTACCGGGCTCATCGAAGGCAGGCTGTAGGCACATGCGGCGGTCACGTCCCGTCTCCCCTTCTAGAGCCAGTACACGACGACGAACAGGATCAGCCACACCACATCCACGAAGTGCCAGTACCAGGCCGCGGCCTCGAAGCCGAAGTGGTGGTCCGGGGTGAAGTGGCCCGCCATCACACGGAACAGCATCACCGCCAGCATGATCGCGCCGATGGTGACGTGCAGGCCGTGGAAGCCGGTCAGCAGGAAGAAGGTGGAGCCGTAGATGCCACTGTCGAGGCGCAGGTTGAGGTCGGCGTAGGCATGCACGTACTCGTAGGCCTGCAGCGCGATGAAGATGGCGCCCAGCACGATGGTGGCCAGCAGGCCCAGCTTGAGCTGGCTGCGCTTGTTGCCGAGCAGACCGTAGTGCGCCCAGGTGAGCGTGACGCCGGAGGTCAGCAGGATCAGCGTGTTGATCGCGGGAATGCCCCACGCCCCCATCGGCGTGAAGGGGTCGACACCGCTCTGCGCATAGGGGCCGGACGTGGGCCAGGCGCCGGTGAAGCCCTGCCACAGCAGGGCCTCATTGTCGCCGGAAGCCAGCCAAGGCACCGACAGCACGCGGGCGTAGAACAGCGCGCCGAAGAAGGCCGCGAAGAACATTACCTCGGAGAAGATGAACCAGCCCATCGACCAGCGGAAGGACAGGTCCACCCGCCTGCCGTACTGGCCAGTCTGCGATTCGCGCACGACCTGGCCGAACCAGCCGAACAGCATGTAGATGAGGATGGCGACACCGGCGAAGAACAGCCACGGTCCGGAGCGCGCATCGTTGAGCCACAGCGCCGCACCGGCACCGAACAGGAGCAGCGCGATCGAGCCGAAGATCGGGTACCTGGAGGGCTCGGGCACGAAGTAGTGGTCGAACGAGCGGCTTGCTGTTGCATGACTCATGGCGTGTTCCCCCTGACCCTGACCTTGATCCTGACCTGCCCGGTGCCGCTAGGCGAGCACCACTTGCACCGCGATGACGATGAGGATGACGAAGGCCGCGCCAGCCAGCACGCCGGCCACGACCACCGCCAGCGGGTTGAGCGAGCCCGCGTCCTCCATGTAAGCCTGGCGCCGGCGCACGCCGAAGAAGGACCACAGCACGGCGCGCAAGGTCGGCCAGAAGCCGGCGCGGCGTGGCGTCCCGTGGGCGTTCATGAGGCGCCCTCCGCACGGACCGGTGACTGCAGCCCGGCGGTGTTGCGGCCCGGCAGCTCGAAGAAGGTGTAGGAGAGCGTGATCACCGTGACGTCTTCCGGCAGCGCGGGATCGACGACGAACACCACCGGCATCGTGCGCTGCTCGCCCGGCGCCAGCGTCTGTTGCTCGAAGCAGAAGCAATCCATCTTGTTGAAGTAGCGCCCTGCAAGCTGCGGTCCGTAGCTCGGCACCGCCTGTCCGGTCACCGGCACGTCGCGGGTGTTGGAGACTTCGTACTCGACCTGCACGAGTTGCCCCGGATGCACCTCGATCGAACGCTGCATGGGCCGGAAGCGCCACGGCAGGTGGTGCAGGTTGGCGTCGAACTGCACCAGGATGCGGCGACTGGTATCGACCTGCGTATTCGCAACGGCACGCGCGGCCTGCTCGGCTTCGGGCCGCAGGAAGTTGTTGATGCCGGTCACTTCGCAGATCTTTTCGTAGAAGGGCACGAGCAGGAAGCCGAAGCCGAACATCACCACGGCCGACACCGCCAGCCGCAGCAGCAGGCGGCGGTTCGCCGTGGCGAGGCGGCCGGGGTGCGTGCTCATTGCCCGAACACCTTGTACTTGAGGATGACGAAGACGAAGAAGGCGAACGCCACCGCGGCCAGCATCAGGCCGGTCCGACGGTTCGCTGCCCTGCGATCCTCGCTGCGCGTCATGTCATCTCCCTTCCTTGCGGCCCTGGTGGTGAGGCGGAGAGCAGAGCCTCCTTCTCCCGAGATCTCCACCCCTGCTCCCCGCTCACCCCTGAGACTCTTCACCCGCTCATCCTTCACCCTCTCCGCTCACTTCACCACCGGCGCTTCCTCGAAGGTGTGGTGCGGCGCCGGCGACGGCACGGTCCACTCCAGCCCTTCGGCACCTTCCCACGAACGCGCCGCGGCACGCTCGCCGCCGCGCACGCACTTGACCACCACCACCAGGAAGATCAGCTGCGACAGGCCGAAGCCGAAGGCCCCCACCGAGGCCAGGGCGTTGAAGTCGGCGAACTGCAGCGCATAGTCCGGGATGCGGCGCGGCATGCCGGCCAGGCCGAGGAAGTGCATCGGGAAGAAGGTGATGTTGAAGAACACGATCGAGCACCAGAAATGCAGCTTGCCGAGGAATTCGCTCGGCATGTGGCCGGTCCATTTCGGCAGCCAGTAATAGGCGCCGGCGAACAGTGCGAACAGCGAGCCGGCGACCAGCACGTAGTGGAAGTGCGCGACCACGTAGTAGGTGTCCTGCACCTGGATGTCGATCGGCGCGATGGCGCAGATCAGGCCGGTGAAGCCACCCATGGTGAATACGAAGATGAAGCCCGTGGCCCACAGCATCGGCGTCTCGAAGGTCATCGCGCCGCGCCACATCGTCGCCACCCAGTTGAACACCTTCACCCCGGTGGGCACGGCGATCAGCATGGTGGCGTACATGAAGAACAGCTGGCCGGCGGCCGGCATGCCGGTGGCGAACATGTGGTGCGCCCACACGGCGAAGGACAGGATGGCGATGGAGGCCGTCGCATAGACCATCGACGCATAGCCGAAGAGCGGCTTGCGCGCGAAGGTCGGGATGATCTGGCTGACGATGCCGAAGGCCGGGAGGATCATGATGTAGACCTCCGGGTGGCCGAAGAACCAGAAGATGTGCTGGTACATCACCGGGTCGCCACCGCCCGCGGCATTGAAGAAGCTGGTGCCGAAGTGGCGGTCGGTGAGGATCATCGTCACCGCGCCGGCCAGCACCGGCATCACCGCGATCAGCAGGTAGGCGGTGATCAGCCAGGTCCAGCAGAACAGGGGCATCTTCATCATGGTCATGCCCGGCGCGCGCATGTTGAGCACGGTAACGACGATGTTGATCGCGCCCATGATCGAGCTGATGCCCATGATGTGGATGGCGAAGATGGCGAGGTCCATGCCCATGCCCATCTGCACCGACAGCGGCGCGTACAGCGTCCACCCGGCGGCGGTGGCGCCACCCGGCACGAAGAAGGAGCCGATCAGCAGGATCGCGGCCGGCGGCAGCAGCCAGAAGCTCCAGTTGTTCATGCGCGCGAAGGCCATGTCGCTGGCGCCGATCATCAGCGGGATCATCCAGTTCGCGAAGCCGACGAAGGCCGGCATGATGGCGCCGAACACCATCACCAGGCCGTGCATGGTCGTGAGCTGGTTGAAGAACTCCGGCTGCACCACCTGCAGGCCGGGCTGGAACAGCTCGGCGCGGATCGTCAGCGCCATCACGCCCCCGGACAGGAACATGATGAAGCTGAAGATCATGTACATCGTGCCGATGTCTTTGTGGTTGGTCGTCGTGAGCCAGCGCATCAGGCCGGTCGGGCCGGGGTGATGCCCCTGGAGCTGATCATGTGTGACGGCGGCCATGCGGGGTCCTCCTGTCGAACAGCATTACAACGACGACTCAACAACGCGATTCACAAACGCGGCGACCCGGATGCCGCCGCGGCGATGCGGCCCTATTCGGCTGCCAGCGCCACCTTCTGCGCCTCGATCTGGCTCCTGACCCACTCGGCGTACTTCTCGGCCGACAGCACGTGCACCTCGATCGGCATGAAACCGTGGTCGCGGCCGCACAGTTCGGCGCAGTTGCCACGGTAGATGCCTTCCTTGTCGGCACGGAACCAGGTGTCGCGGATGAAGCCGGGAATGGCGTCCTGCTTGACGCCGAAGGCCGGCACCCACCAGGAGTGGATGACGTCGTTGGCGGTCAGCAGCACGCGCACCTTCTTGCCCACCGGCACCACCAGCGGCTTGTCGACCTCGAGCAGGTAGGCCTCGCCCTTGGGCGCGCCGCCCTCGATCTGCTCGCGCGGCGTCGACAGGCTGGACAGGAAGCGGATGCCCTCGCCTTCGCCCTGCAGGTAGTCGTAGCCCCACTTCCACTGGTAGCCGGTGGCCTTGATCGTCAGGTCGGGGTTGGAGGTGTCCTTCATCTCGATCACGGTCCGGGTCGCAGGCCAGGCCATGCCGAGCAGGATCAGGATGGGGATGACGGTCCAGGCGATCTCGACCGCGGTGTTCTCATGGAAATGGGCGGCGACGGCGCCCTTGGACTTGCGATGGTGGAACACCGCCCAGAACATCACGCCGAACACGCCGATGAAGATGAGCAGGCAGATCACCAGCATCAAGGTATGCATGTCGTTGATCTGCTCGGCAATGCCGGTCACCGGCGCCTGCAGGTTGTAGCGCGCGGGCGAGTCCTGCGCGAACGCAGGACCGGCAGGGCCGACAGCGGCGGATGCAGTCGCGAAGCGACGGGCACGTTCCATGACCACCCCCTACATCTTGTAGTTTTGGCAGGCGTGGTCGATGTTGCCATAGCGAAAAACACAGCCGCAACACGGTTTTTTGATAAAAATCAATATACTGCGGCGCAATATTTGCTAACGTCCGCATCGCGACTGCGCTTGGAGCCTGCGTTCGGGGTTTTCCCATGGTGGATATTTTTGCAGCGCCGCAATTGCGCGCGACGCGCGCGTCATCGGAGCCGATGCAATCGGGCTGCACTGCCCACGCTCAGTCGGTGGCCGACAGCCTGCGCCGCAGCCCCCGCATCACCGCACCGATCAGCGGCAAGTGGGCGTACAGCTCCTCGGCCGGGTCCCAGTAGTCGCGATGCAGGCCCACGCGCCCGTCGGCATCGAAGCTCAGGTGGCTGACCCCGCGCACCACGATCTCGCGCCCACGCAGGCGCAGATGAAAATCCCAGCCCAGCATGGCCTGATCGCCCTGCACGATGCGACTGGTGACGACGAAGCGCGGTGAGTCCGCGGTCACGAACATGTGTTCGAAGATGCGGCGGATCGCGGCGACGCCGATCACCTCGTTGAAGGGGTCCTTGAAATGCGCGTCGGCGGCGTAGAGGGCGCCAAGCCGGTTGAGCGAAGCCGGCGTCAGCGTCTGGTAGAAGTCGGCGAGCGCCTCAACGGCGTCTTCGATGACGGGGCGCGTCGGCTCGTTCATGCGCATGCTCAAAGCCCGGTCGCGCGCCGGATCAGGGCAAAGTACGCGCGCCGCGGCAGCCACTGCAGCAGCTTCAGCACCCGCGTGAAACGGCGCGGGAAGTGGATCTCGAAATCGCCCCGCCCGAAGCCGGCGACGATCGCCTGCGCCGCGTCCTCGGCGGAGATCAGCGCCGGCATGCGGAAGTCGTTCTGCGCGGTGAGCGGCGTGGCGACGAAGCCGGGATCGATCAGGAACACGCCCAGCCCCTTCGGCGCCAGGTCCAGGTACAGCGTTTCGGCAAAGTTGATCAGCGCGGCCTTGCTCGGCCCATACACCGTCGCCTTCGGCAGCCCGCCGTAGCCGGCGACGCTGCCCACCAGCGCGATCGCGCCGCTGCCCTGTCCCAGCAGATGCGGGATCACCGCGGCGGCCCCCGCCATGGTGCCGAACAGGTTGGTGTCGAGCGTCTCGCGGATCACCTCGGGCTGCAGCTCCCAGGCGCGCAGCGGGCGGTAGGTGCCGGCGTTGAACACCACCAGGTCGATACCGCCCCAGGCAATGACCAGCCGGTCGCGTACGCGCTCGAAGTCTTCCGGCCGGGTCACGTCCATCGGTTCGGCAAGCATGCCGGCGCCGCCGCTCGCGGCCAGAGCCTCGAGCCGCTCGCGGCTGCGGGCCGAGACCGCGACACGCGCACCACGCGCCGCCAG
>NZ_AMXC01000039.1:0-25958 GCF_000310165.2 Thauera sp. 63 | reverse complement strand
CACAGGCCGGCGCCCAGCACCGCCAGGTTGCCGGCGGCGGGCAGCGCGGCGCACGACAGCGCGGCGGCCGGCAGGGCGAGCCAGATCGCCGGGCGGGCGTTCGTTCGGTGGTCATGCATGGCTCGGCTCCGGAAGGGGCGCCGCGCCCGGCGCGGCGCCATGTGCGGCATGGGCTTGCATGGCGCCAGCCGGCCTCAGCGGCGCACCAACCGCATCGAGCTGAGCACCTGATCGCCGCGGCCGACGATGATGGTGCCCTTCTTCTCCAGCGTGTCGCTGTCATGGACGACGATTTCGTTGATGGTGCCGCCGATGTACAGCTCCTTGCCGTCGGACGACACATTGACGGTGTAGAAGGTGTGGTCGAGATCCACCCGCTTGAGCAGCGTGTTGGTGTCGAGGTCGGTCTTGGTGAGCTGGGTGTACACCGTGTAGGCCTCGTTGCGGCGCACCGGGTTGATGGCGGTGGAGAAGAACATCACCGTCGCGTCCTCGAACTCGGAGAAGCGCACCCTGTCCTTCTCGATGTCCAGCGCCCAGATGCCGGCCCGCAGCGACTCCTTGCCATCCTTGTCCTTGTGCGTGATGAAATAGGGCGTGGCGAACTCGTTGGCCTGCTCGAACTGCGGCGACACCGACAGCGAGTCCGGCTCGCCGTAGCCTTCGCGCTTCCAGCTCTTCCACGGGTGCGAGCCGATCTGCTCGCCGGTCTTCGGGTCGAGCACCAGCATGTCCCAGGTGAAGGTGTACAGGCGCTTGTAGTCGGGCGAATAGGCCAGCGTGGTCGCCCGGCGCGGGGCGGGCAGCTTGCGCACCGGCTGGGCATTGGTGCCAGCGCCGGTATCGTAGATGGCGATGTACGGGTCCAGCACCTCGTATTCGCCCGGCTTCAGGCGCGTCGGATTGACGTATACCGCCAACTCCTTGCCGTCCGGGCTGACGTCGATGGCGAAATGCGCCTTGACGCGGATGTCGGGCGTGGACAGCTCGGCGCGGAAGACTTCCTTGCCAGTGTCCAGGTCGATGCCGGACACGCTTTCCCAGCGGTTGTGGATGGCGTAGGCCACCTTGCCGTCCCGCGATACTGCGATGCCAGCGACGCTGTTGCCCGGCGCGGTATTGGGGATTTCGTGGGTCTTGACCACCTGGCGCGCCTCGGCGTCGACGACGACCAGCTTGTTGGGGCGCACCGCGGTGACGAGGTAGTCCTTGGCGGCCAGGCTGGCCTGGCTGAGTAGGCTCATGCCGAGGCCGACGATGCCGAGCGTAAATGCCTTGCGCAGGGTCGATTGCTGCTTGTTTTTCATTGCGAGAGTCTCCTGGCGCGGTAGCCGTGCCGCCGCGCCGTATGCATTGGCGGGATTAGTGAGGCCGGCTTCTCTTTTATTTGGGGAAAACCGACTGCAGCTTGGTCCAGTCCTGCACGGCGGCGTCCTTGTCGGTCGCCCAGTCGGTGTAGTTGTGCAGGGTGTCGGGCACCTGCGCCGGCCACCAGCAGGGATCGGCGCAGCCGTAGAGGTCGGCTTCCATCGGCTGGCACAGCCCGGCGACGCCGAGGAAGGCGTCGACTTCCCAGCCTGGGTCGAAGGTCGTGGCGCAGCCGACGACCGTCTGCATCGCCATCACTTCCTCGGCCTCGTTCCCGCCCTTGGCGACCGCCACCTCGACCTGGTGGGCCTTCGCGTTCATCGCTTTCATGTGCTTCATAGCTGGATACTCCTCGTGCTCAGGTGTTGTCTGAAAAAGCCCGGGTTCTTGACCAGGATTTCCGTATAGATCTCGATACCGAAGTCCACCCAGTCGCGCATCAGGTCGCAGTAGTGGTAGGTGGGGGACAAGGGGTCGCCGAAGTGGGCGTAGGACTCGTGGTAGCAGCCGCCGGCGCACAGGTTGCGGATGCGGCAGGTGGAGCAGCCCTTGTCGGCGCGGTCGGTGGCCTTCTCCAGGAAAGCGCCCAGCGCCTCCTTGGCGATGCCCTCGTCAACGTTGCCGAAGCGCGGCATGTCCGAGCCGGTGAAGCGATGGCACAGGTTCAGGTCGCCCTTGTGGTCCACCGCCAGCAGGCCGACGCCGGCGCCGCAGGGCAGGGCCTTCTTGCGCCCCTCGTACAGGTCGCTCATCAACTGGTGCATGTTGGAGAAGCCGTTGTTCTCGCCGCGCAGCGCCGCGTCGCGATAGTCGCGGCCAAGCGCCTTCATGCCGTCGAAGACCGCCTGCAGCTCGCCGGCGTCCAGGTTGAACGCCGTCAGCGGCCCCGAGGTGGCGGGCGCGAACCCGACTTCGAAGAAGCCTAGCTCGCCCTTCAGGTGCTTGTGGATGGCGAGCACGTCGGTGTAGCCCGCAGTCATCGTCACGCGCACGCCGACCGGCTTGGAGCGGTAGCGTTCCAACAGCATCCGCGCCTTGGACGCCACCACCGAGTAGGTGCCCTTGCCGCCGACGGTGAGTCGGCGGCGGTTATGCACCGCCTCGGGGCCGTCCATGCTGATCGACAGGCCGAAGCGGTGGCGGTCGAGGTAGTCGACGATGTCCTCGGTCAGCAGCGTGGCGTTGGTGGTCATCGAAAAATCGATGTGCTTGCCTTCCTCTGCGCAGCGGTGCTCGGTGTAGTCCACCACCTGCTTGATCAGCGCCAGGTTGGTCAGCGGCTCGCCGCCGAAGAAGATGACGTTGATGCGGTCGTGGACGGCGCCCTCGGCGAGCAGCAGTTCGATGCTCTTGCACGCGGTGTCGAAGTTCATTCGGCGTCCCTTGGCCGGGACGTCCAGATCCTCCTTGTAGCAATAGGTACAGCTCAGGTTGCAGCCGGTGTTGACGTTCAGCACCACGGTGCTGATCGGAAAGGAACGGATCTCGGTGCGCAGGCCCAGGTCGGGGCCTGCGGGTGCGTCGCACAGGATTGACAGCTCGCGGAAGCTCTCGAAGGTCTGCGCCAGGTCGGATGCCGTGACGCGGCCGTCGAAGCGTTCGCGCATGCCATCCAGCGAGACGCGGTCGTTTTCCTTCAGGAAGTCGAGCAGCGAGCCGCCCACCTCGTCCAGCTCGAACAGGCCGCTGGATGGGATGTGGAACAGCATCCGCCGTTCGGGCAGCTTCACGTCGTGGAAGCTGTGGCGGTTGACGAACAATGTGGTCATGGGGTCGGCTCCTTTGCGTGCTTCAGCGCAGCGGCGGATCGTTCCAGCGCTGCAGGGTCACGATCAGGTGTTTGCTGGCGCTGAGCTGGCGCCCGGCGTCGTCGACGGTCGCCGTCACCGCAAGCTCGCCGGCGTTGTTGGTGCCGAACCTGCGCTTGGGGTTGGGGCCGGCATCGCCTGGGATGAATAGGCCGTCCGCCCGCAGGGTGCCGGCGTAGGCCGTGTCCTGCATCTCTTCGGCGAAGGCGTTGGCGTTGGCCATCGACCAGGTGGCAGGGAAATAGCCCAGGCGGATGTCGTCGGCCGTGCCCTGCTTGCCGTCGGGGCCGAAGGTGTAGCCCACGCTCTCGAATTGGACCGGGACTTTCGGCAGCGGGCCCTTGCCGCCGCCGACCACGGCCATCGCCTGCTCCGGTTCGACGGCCACGTAATCGACGTTCCGGTAGAGGGCGAGCCCCTGCTGCAGGCGGGCGTTGCCGACCGCTGCGGCGCGCACGCCGTCCTTGCCTGTGCCATCGGCCTGCGCTTCGACCACCACCTTGCCGGCGGCGCGCTCGACCACCCTGGCGACCGTGATGCTGTCGCCCAGGCTCACATCGCCCGACAGGTTGTTGCCGTAGAGGGTGACGCGCTGGGTCGTGCCAGCCTTGATGTGGGTCGGTTCGACCGCCAGCAGGCGCTCTGCCGAGCCCTTGCCGCTGCGGGCGGCGAGCAGGCGGCCGCCGATCGCATCGATGCCGTTCTCGTACCAGCGGCCGGACAGCGTCTGGCCGTCGGGCGACAGCGTGAACACCTGGCGCACGTCCATGCCGTCCTGCTTGACGGAAGCGCGCCACTCGTAGCCGGTGTAGATGATGGCTTCGCCCTCGGCGGTTTCGCGCTGGCCGTCGGCATAGTCGAACTGGAACTTCACCTTGTAGCGGTCGGCGCCGGCGCGGTCGGCCTCGATCGTCGCCACGCCTTCGTAGGCGCCGCGGCCGGGGCGGTGGCCGACGAAGCGCCAGGTGCCGGCGGCGCTGGCCCGCTCGCGTTGCTGCCATTGCTGCCAGGCGCCGCTGTCGTTGGGGTACAGCTTGCCGAGAATCGCCGGCACCTGCGTCGTCGCCAGCTCCCACCAGTTGCGGTCGCGGCCGCCGGCCTGGATCTCGATCACCGGATACTGGCCCACGTGGTAGTGGGGCAGCTTGGCCCAGTCGGATTCCGTGCGGCGCTGCAGCGCGATGCGGCCGTAGGAGTGGCAGCGCGCACACGTGTCGAAGGCCGGCTTGGCTTCGCCCTGCACGCTTTCGACGCGGTTGAAGTCGCGCTCGATCAGGTAGCGATAGCCGTCGGTTTCCTGGGGCGCCAGGCCGCGCGTGTCAGCCAGGTACTTGACCACCGCAGCGCGCTCGTCGGCGCTCAGCTTCACGCCGTGGCTGATGATCATCCGCGCCACCGTCATGTCCCAGCCTTCGGGGGTGCGGCGGCTGTCGCCGATGCGGGCCAGTTGCCCGTCTTCGGCCGGCGCGTGGCAGGTGATGCACTTGCTGTTGACCAGGGCTTCGCCCTGCGGCGCGGCCTGTGCCGGGGCAGCGAGAAGCGGCGCCGCCAGGCTCGCGGCCAGCGCGAGCATGCGGGGTTTTCTCCCGTGTACTTTCTCCATTGAGTGGTCTCCTTCGTGAATCTGGATTGGCGTGGCCGCGCATGGGCAGGCGGCTTCGATGTCGAGCGGCGGTGCAGCCCATACCGGGCGCCGCGAAACGACTATAGGAGGGAAGGCGTCCGGGACTTATCGGGAAACGGCCAGAGGCGGCGGCCACCATATCAAGAATCGGCCACGTGTTTTCATGCGTGGAAGCGAGGACCGCCGGGTGCGGAAATACCCCGCCGCGCGTGGGGACGGAACCGGCGGATGCTCGGGGAGCAGGCAAAAAGAAGCGGCCCGAAGGCCGCCTGAAAACTCACTTTCGTGAGATGGGGGATAAGGCGTGGCTCCTGCGTCGCCGGCTGCGGCACGAGGGCGGGAGGGCGCCATCAAGACCTTCTACGAGCTTCTCATCGCGGTCGGAAAACTGCCCAGATCGCCCTGGTCGCTTGCATGCGCAAGCTGCTCATCACCCTTAACGCCATGGTTCGCACCAACACGCCGTGGGGCAATTCTCTTCATCTTGCTTGACTCGGAAGACGGTTACTCAGGAGAGCCCGAGCTTGTTCTCGCTGTAGCTGGCGAGCAGGTTCTTGGTCCGCTGGTAGTGATCGAGCATCATCTTGCGGGTTTTGCGCCCGATGCCCGATTCCTTGCAGCCGCCGAAGGCTGCATGCGCTGGATAAAGCGTGGTAGCAGTTGGTCCACACCCGCTCGGCCCATGCGGTAGGTCACGTTACCGTTGCGGCTCCACACCCATACGCCGGGCGAAGAGGAACACGGCGCCTCTTAGCAGGAAGGGCTGCAGCGGCTAGCGGCCGCGGGCACGATCCTCGGCCTCCACCTCGGCCATCTCGGCATCGTCGAACAGCCGCGACCGGGTCAGGAAGGCCTTGCCGGTGCCGCCTTCCAGCGAGAAGGTGCCGCCCGTCCCTTCCACCACGTCGATGATCAATTGCGTGTGCTTCCAGTATTCGTATTGCGACGCGCTGATGTAGAACGGCACGCCGCCGATCTCGCCGAGATGGACGTCGTATGGGCCGATGGTCAGATCGGTGGGCAGGTAGCAGTTGGCGGCGCTGTTGTCGCAGCAGCCGCCGGACTGGTGGAAGATCAGCTCGGCTCCATGCTCGGCCTTGAGCTGGTCGATCAATTCGAGCGCCGCAGGTGTGGCGATGACGCGCTTGACCATGATTGTCTGCTCCGCAGTACAAGTGTCGGGGGCAGTTGCCTGCCCCCGACCAAGCGCCCGCAAGCAGGCGCGGGAGGAGAGCCGTCTCAGAAGAAGCCGAGCTTGTTCTCGCTGTAGCTGACGAGCAGGTTCTTGGTCTGCTGGTAGTGGTCGAGCATCATCTTGTGGGTCTCGCGCCCGATGCCCGACTCCTTGTAGCCGCCGAAGGCCGCGTGCGCCGGATAGGCGTGGTAGCAGTTGGTCCACACCCGCCCGGCCTGGATCGCCCGGCCCATGCGGTAGGCCACGTTGCCGTTGCGGCTCCACACCCCGGCGCCCAGCCCGTACAGCGTGTCGTTGGCGATCGAGAGCGCCTCGGCCTCGTCCTTGAAGGTGGTCACCGCCAGCACCGGGCCGAAGATCTCTTCCTGGAAGATGCGCATCTTGTTGTGGCCCTTGAACAGCGTGGGCTGGATGTAGTAGCCCTCGCTCAGCTCGCCGCCCAGATTCGCCTTGTCGCCGCCGATCAGCACTTCGGCCCCTTCTTCCTCGCCCAGCGCCAGGTACGACTGGATCTTGCTCATCTGCTCGCGCGAGGCCTGCGCGCCCATCATCGACTCGGTGTCGAGCGGGTGGCCGTGCTTGATCGCCGCCACCCGCTTCAACACCCGCTCGATGAACTGGTCGTAGATGCTTTCCTGGATCAGCGCCCGGCTCGGGCAGGTGCACACTTCGCCTTGGTTGAAGGCGAACAGCACCATGCCTTCGATCGCCTTGTCGAGGAAGGCGTCGTCCTTGTCCATGACGTCGGCGAAGAACACGTTGGGCGACTTGCCGCCCAGCTCCAGCGTGGCCGGGATCAGGTTGTTGGCCGCGGCCTGGGCGATCACCCGCCCGGTCGAGGTCGAGCCGGTGAAGGCGATCTTGGCGATGCGCTTGGAGGTCGCCAGCGGCATGCCCGCTTCGCGCCCGAAGCCGTTGACGATGTTGAGCACGCCCGGCGGCAGCAGGTCGGCGATCAGCTCGACCAGCACCATGATCGAGATCGGCGTCGATTCGGCCGGCTTGAGCACCACGCAGTTGCCCGCGCCCAGCGCCGGCGCGAGCTTCCACGCCGCCATCAGGATCGGGAAGTTCCACGGGATGATCTGCCCGACCACGCCCAGCGGTTCGTGCAGGTGGTAGGCCACGGTGTTCTCGTCGATCTCGCTGATGCTGCCTTCCTGCGCGCGCAGGCAGCCGGCGAAGTAGCGGAAGTGATCGACCGTGAGCGGGATGTCGGCGTTGAGGGTCTCGCGGATCGCCTTGCCGTTGTCGACCGTCTCGGCGTAGGCCAGCCGCTCCAGGTTCTGCTCGATGCGATCGGCGATCCTGAGCAGGAGGTTGGCGCGATCGGCCACCGGCGTCTTGCTCCAGCCCGGAAACGCCGCGTGCGCCGCGTCCAGCGCCAGCTCGATGTCCTCGGCCGTCGAGCGCGCCGCCTGCGTATAGACCTGGCCGCTGATCGGCGTCACCACGTCGAAGTACTGGCCCTTGACCGGCGCCACCCAGCGCCCGCCGATGAAGTTGTCGTACCGCTCCTTGTGCTGCACCGGGGCCCCGGACTGGCCGGGCATTGCGTAGATCATCTCGATGTCTCCTCGTGTAATGATGATGGTGGTTGGACAAATGTCCGCGTGGCAGTCCCCGTTCCATCTTCACGGGGTGCTGTAAACGATCGGGGGGCAACTGGCATCTAATGCCCGAGCACCTCCGGGTAGTAGCACATGTATCCCGTTCGGCAGTGCTGCTCGGAGGGCCTCAAGGCCTGCGCAAATTGCATGATGTGTTCATCGTCCTCCCCTGCCTCGGCGCGGTCGAGAACCGCCTTGACCATGCGCACGCTGGCCAGCTTCCTGGCCGTGGGCGCTTCCCTGCCGGCGATCTTCACGGCAGCGATTCCGCCTCTCAGCAGGATGGGCAGCGCGCACAGTCCGCAAGGGCCGAAGGGCATTCCCGCCGCATTCGTCGTGAATCCGCAGGAGAAGCGATACCAGAGCCATTTCCGGTATTCCTCGTCATTGTCGCGAAGCCTGTCGAGGGCGGAGCCATCCAGCTTTCCGCCGCTACGCCGCCTGTAGTGAGGGGTGTGATTGTCCAGGCAGATCGGGCCGCCCAGGTTCTGTGGCAGGTGGAGTGTGGCGCACGCGCCTTCTTCGAACACGCAGCCATCGTTGAGGATGAAGGCTTCGATTTCGATGCCTGGCACTTCGGCGGCGATTTCGCAGGCCTCGCCAACCGTCACATCGCGCGGCAGGATCATCCGTGATGCACCCAGTTCCTTGCAAAGCCGAGCAGCGCTGCTGTTGCGGCAGGTCGCCACGGAACTGACGTGGATGCGCGACAGCGGCACGTGCTGGAACAATTCGCCGACCAGCCCCAAATCGGACACGATCAACGAGTCTCCACCGATTTGCAGGAAGGTGTCGGCGAGTGTGATGGTGGCCGCGATCTGTTCGTCGGTGTAGCTCTGCGCATTCAGGACCAGCGAGATCGAACCTCCGTGCCGATGCGCGGCGTCGACGGCGCGGCGGAGCTCGGCATGATCACGAAAATTGCCCGATGGCCGCCGGTTGGCATTCACGGCACGGAACCTGCCGATCCATTCGTCCGGGACGAAGCCGCAATAAAACTCCCGGGCACCGGCGCGCACCAGCGCTTCGGCTTCCTCCACGCTGGCAATGGGTGCGACGATCTTCATATTGCCTCCCCCGGCACGACGATCCGGCTGATGAAACCCTGCTCGACTGCGCTCCTCACGGCATCGAGCATCGTCGCCGAATGCTTGCTGATGATGGAATTGCCGACCTGATAGACCTCCCGTGTGTCACGGAAGCCGGGCCGTTCGAGTTGTGCACTGACCTTCAGGCATTCCTTCCTGCATTTGCGCCCGACGGCGAATCGCTCCGATCCCCGGATCGAACTCGATCCGACCCGGCACATCCTGCCCTTGGCAACGCAGGCAAATGGAACATGGACGCCGGTCGGCAGCGGCAGTGTGGAAAACGTGCCGGCATCGGTGGAGAGCGGCACGTCGATTTCCATTCGGCGGATGCTCAGACGGGCGAACATCGCCCGCAAAGGCCGCGGATCGAATCTGAACGTGACCGCCTGGCTGGCCTGGCCGAGCCGAGGATCCTTCATCATCCGGCACAGCAGCCGGCCGGCTATCAGGTGGAGTGCCGGAAAACGCTCGCGTACGAAATGCGCCGCGCCCCAGTCGTTGACGATCACCTCGCTGCCATCCGGAAGGGATGGCAGCAATTCGCCGAGATCCCGGATGAGCTGTGGCGAAGCGATCGGTGTGAGCAGGCACACGCAGCAGTGCACCGCCTGCGCATGGGCGATCGCTTTCTCCCAGGCCCTCAGCCCAGGCAGAAGTTGCTCGCAGAACTCGCTGCCGACGTACAGGTGGGTGGGCGTGAAGTTCGCGAGCCATGAGGCCAGCTCAGTGTCGCCCAGCGCGGCCTGCCAGTAGGCGTGCCGGGTGGAGGGGTTGCCGACTTTGGCAAGCGACATCGGGTTGACCATCGATACCGCAAGTTCGAGGGGACTTCCTCCGAATCTTTGCGGCTCGATACTTTCGACGATCGATGCTGTTGCGGCCATGTTTGTCTGCCCCCGGTGCTGACCCGTCCGATGCGGGTCGAATTGCTGCTGGCGGGAAAGGGCCGGCCGGCGGGGCCGACGCATCCAGCCTTGATGCGAGTTTTGCGGCATGTTAGGGCTGGGCAGGAGCGGGAGGTATCGTGAAACGGCCATAGCGTCTGGCTGGCGCTATCAAGAATCGGCCAGACGCCGAAGCGAGGCGCCGCCTGCTATTGCGATGCCCCGGCCACGGACCTAATCTTGAAGAAGCCGGCGGAATAACCGCCCCCTGGCGAGTGAACTTGCGTACCAGAGGCCGCATCCATGCGGTGGCGCTTGAGGAGACGAATCCAGATGATGAACACTGGCCTGCCCCTGGGCCAGGCGGCATCGCGCCGGTCGACCGAGCGATGTTCCGTCATCCCCACCGACGACCCCTGTGTGCATGCGGCCAGCCTTCGCGGCTGGATGCAGGACTACCTGCAGCTATCGGCAGGGCGCTTTCTGGGCGAGATCATCGAAATGACGATCGGCCCGATCCAGATCTTCCGCGAGACGATCTGGCAGTGCGTGGACGAGAAAGCCAATCCGCGGCGCAACAGCTACACGGTCGGTGTGCCGGTCTATATGGAGGAAGGCGGCTACTGGCAGGGCTATCACGTGGCACGCAATTCGCTGATGATGCTGCGCCCCAACGAGGAACTGCATTTCCGCACGCCGAAGAAGTCGACGATCCTGGTGGTGGTGATCGACCGCGACGTGTTCGATGCCTTCGCACGCGATACCATGGGACGGGATGCGCCATTGCCGATCTCGGGCTCGCACACGCGCGAGCTGCCGGAGGCGGTCGCCCGCCCTTTGCGGGTGTCGCTGAAGGAAGTGCTGTCATCGGCGGTATCGACGCCGGAGGTGCTGGAGCACGAGGGCTCGATGAAGGCGATGATCGAGACCATCCTGAGCGCCGTGCTGCACGCGGTGCTGGCATGCTCGGCGGAAAGCGAGGCGGCGCGCAGCAGCCATTTCGTGCAGCGCGCGATCGTCGAGCGTGCCCGGCAATACGTCCTTGCCAACCGTGAGAGTCCGCCGACGGTCACCGAGTTGAGTGCCCATCTCAAGATGAGCCGGCGGGGGCTGCATCACGCCTTCATGAACGTGCTGGGCATCAACGTTGTCACCTTTTTGCGCTACGTCAGGCTTCATGGAGCGAGAAAGGATCTGCTGATGGCGGGTCCCGAGGGCTCGGTAAATGAAATAGCTTGTAAGTGGGGATTCTGGCACATGGGTATGTTTTCCGCCTATTACAAAGCTTTGTTTGGCGAACTGCCATCTGCGACACTGCGCAAGACACCCTGTATTTCCATCACGTCGGGGCACTGATCAGCGCAGAAGCCTCTGGCGCGAACCGAGCACCTATGCTCCCTGGTTTCGACGCAGTGCGGGCCGGTTAGCAGGTGCAGTGATCCCTGGTACAGCGGCTTATGGTTGCGGGTCGCCAGTTTCGCGCGCTCGTCGGCTTCGCGCCGCGACACCTGGATGAACTTCATCGCCGGCAGCGTCTCGACCAGGAAGCTCGACACGTCCGCCGCGCGCTCGCGCACCGTGCGCGCTTCCACCTTGCGCCGCATCCAGCGCAGCCAGGCCGCCTCGAGCGGCACCAGCACCAGCACCAGCACCAGCAGCGACAACTGCCACGACAGGCTCAGCATCAACACCAGCGCGCCGACCAGGCCGATGACGCTGCTGACCGCGGCGAACAGGCGGTCGACGGCGAAGCGCTGGAGCTCCACCACATCGCCCTTCAGCCGCCACATGGTTCAGCTTGCAACCAGCGCGCCGTGCTCCCGCCGCGCCACGCCGGCCCGCTCCAGTTCCTTGACCAGCCAGGCGGCCAGCGCATCGGGGGCCAGGCCGAGGAAGCGCTGGTTGGCCTCGCGGTACAGCGGCGTCTCGTCGAGATGGCGCGGCAGTTCGTCGAGCGCCATGCTGCGCACGTCGAGCAGCCTGAAGGTGATGCAGGCGCGGATGGCGTTGCGCGCCATGCGCGCGCCGTCGGCTTCGAAGGCACGCAGGCGGGCGAAAGCGCGCTCGAGCGCATCGTCGAATTCGGCGAAGGGCGCGCCATGGCCGGGGATGACCGCATCCACCGCCAGCCGGCCGATGGCTTCGAGCGCTCGGCGCGCCTCGCCGAGCGCATCGCCGGTGCCGAGCACGTCGGCGAACAGGATACCGAAGCCGTCGCGCCACAGCGCGTCGCCCGACATCAGGATGCGGCGCTCGGCGTTGTAGTAGGCCAGCGCGTCCATGTCGTGGCCGGGCGTGGCAATGGCCTGCCATTCCAGCTCGCCGGCGACGAAGCGCTCGCCCGCTGCGAGCGTGGCGTCGGCCTGAAAGCGTTCGCCGGCCTGGTCGATGACGCTGAGCAGCAGCGCGGCTTCGTCCCATGCCGCCACCGCCTGCGCCATGCCCGCCGGCACCGTGATGGTGCAGCCGAAGGCGCGCTGCACGGCGGCGTTGCCGCCGATGTGGTCGGAGTGCGAATGGGTGTTGACCAGGCGGCCGAGCTGCCGGCCTTCGAGCGCGGCGTGCAGCAGCGCCACGGTCTGCGCCGCGTGCGTGACGTAGCCGCTATCGACCAGCGTGGCTTCGTCGCCGTCGAACAGCAGCACGTTGTTGGCCGACAGCCAGCCGCGTTCGAGCACGCGCAGCGTATCGGGCAGGCGCGGCGGTGTGCTCAATCTCCGTCCTCTGCGGCAGGCGCTGCACCAGCAGCCGGCGTGTCAGCAGCCACTGCATCGGCTGCCGGCGATTCAGCCGCCGGCGCACCATCCCCGGGCGCTCCGCCGGCCTGCGGCGCGGCTTCGGGCGTGTCAGTCGTGCCGTAAATTTCGTCGGCCGTGCGGCCGCAGCCCAGGCAGACGCCCGACTCCCAGTCGATCATGCAGACGCCGACACACAGCGCATCACCACTCATTCGCGCACCTCCACCGGCTGGCCGGCTTCCTCCAGCCACACGCGGCGCTCGGCCACGGCGGCGAGGATGGACCGGCGGTCCTCATCCGTCGTGCGGCTCCAGCGCGCGATCTCCTCGATCGTGCGCTGGCAGCCTTCGCACCAGCCCGTTTCTGGACTCATGCGGCAGACGTTGATACAGGGCGAAGCAAGACTCATGACGGCTCTCTCAGTGGGGCGCGGACGGCGCATGCATGTGCGCCATCTCGTCGGCGGCAGGCCGGATTATGACCGAGTCGGCGCAGACCGGGCCGAAACGCCGCCGCGGCGCTCCTCCCCCAAGCCCTGAACGGGCGCCCCCAAGCCGGGCGCACCTGACCGCAATACCGTTCGTTCAAGCAGGAGCCTCTTTCACCGTAGGAGCGGCTTCAGCCGCGAACAAGCGCTTTTCGCGGCTGAAGCCGCTCCTATACGACGAGCGAAATCTCCCAAGTGAACGGCATTGCTCCTAACCGGGTGTCCTCTTCCGCAAAGGGCGGGGGCATCCGGTGCTACATGCCGGCAGCTTTCGCCCGCTTGGCCAGCACCGCGCGCGCCACGCGCGATGCCGGCTCGCGTTCCAGCTGCGCGCTGATCCAGGCCGCCACGTCGACCAGCGCGTCGAGGTCGATGCCGGTATCGATGCCCAGCCCGTTCAACAGCCAGACCACGTCCTCGGTGGCGACGTTCCCCGAGGCGCCCGCCGCATACGGACAGCCGCCCAGGCCGCCGACCGAGGCATCGAACACCGCCACACCCATCTGCAGCGAAGCATGGATGTTGGCCACCGCCATGCCGTAGGTGTCGTGGTAGTGGCCCGCCAGCCGCTCGGCCGGCACCCGGCGCATCACCGCGTCTAGCATGCGCGCGATGCTGGCCGGATTGCCGGTGCCGATGGTGTCGCCCAGCGATATCTCGTAGCAGCCCATCTCGATCAGCGTCGCCGCCACCTCGGCCACCGCCTGCGGCGCCACTTCGCCTTCATAGGGGCAGCCGGCAACGCAGGACACGTAGCCGCGCACCCTGACGCCCGCCGCCCGCGCCGCCTCGGTGACGGGGCGGAAGCGCTCGAGCGATTCGGCGATCGAGCAGTTGATGTTCTTGCGGCTGAAGGATTCGGACGCCGCGCCGAACACCGCCACTTCGGTCGCGCCGGCGGCCAGCGCAGCCTCGAAGCCCTTCAGGTTGGGCGTCAGCACCGGATAGGCGACGCCCGGCGCGGCGGCGGCCAGCACGCGGCTCAGCACTTCGGCGTTGTCGCCCATCTGCGGCACCCACTTGGGCGACACGAAGGAGGTCGTCTCGATCGCCTGCAGCCCTGCCGCCTCCAGGCGGCGGACGAGTTCGACCTTGGTGTCGGCGGACACCAGCCGCTTTTCGTTCTGCAGCCCGTCGCGTGGCCCCATCTCGACGATGCGGACTTTCCGTGGAAGCTGTTTCATTTCATCCCATCCAAGCAACACGTTTTCATATGGGCAAGTGCTCTCGCAACATTGCAAAGACTATTCACGCATCCTATCCTCAGTTGCTTCCCGATGAGGTCGCGCAAGCAATGGTGATCCAGCTCGCTCTCAGTACTCTGCTCGTAACATCGCTCCTTGGCTGCGCCGGGCTTCCGCCCCATTCGAATCCCCCTCGGCATCTCGACGAGGTTTTCGTCAAGGATTTCCGTTCCATCGCTCCGCTCGACTGCACCACGGCCGACGTTGCCCTCACCCACACGGAAGCCGCGACCTTCTTCAGCCGCGCCCGCGTACTGAGCTCACGGCAAATTGCCGACAACTACCCGGTCGCCCCGTGTTTCGTGGAGGGCACCCTGCGCGCGGACGGAGAACGCTGCGACTGGCGCATCACCGCAGCAGCAACTGGCTTCATTCGCTGCGGCCCGAATGAATGGCACTTCGCCTGCGACGACTGCGACGAACTCCTCAGCGATTGAGCCTCCTCTTCGGCTCCGCTTCATCGTCCATCCACAGCGGCAGTCCGGAACGCGCAGACGAAGCGTCCGGCGACGGGCAAAGCCCCCCCTCAGGCGGTCTTCACTTCGTCGAGCCCGAGCGTTTCCTTCATCTTCTGGCGGATCAGGAACTTCTGGATCTTGCCCGTCACCGTCATCGGGAAGCTGTCGACGAACTGGATGTAGCGCGGGATCTTGTAGTGCGCGATCTGGCCCTGGCAGAAGGCGCGCACGTCGTCCTCGCCGATCGAGCCTTCCTCGCGCAGGATGATCCAGGCACACAGTTCCTCGCCATATTTCTGGTCGGGCACGCCGACCACCTGCACGTCGAGAATCTTCGGGTGGGAATAAAGGAACTCCTCGATCTCGCGCGGGTAGATGTTTTCGCCGCCGCGGATCACCAGGTCCTTGATGCGGCCGACGATGTTGCAGAAGCCCTCGTCGTCGATCACCGCGAGATCGCCGGTATGCATCCAGCCGGCGGCGTCGATGGCTTCCCGGGTCCTGACCTCGTCGCCCCAGTAGCCGAGCATCACCGAGTAGCCGCGGGTGCATAGTTCGCCCCGCATGCCGCGCGGCACGATGCGGCCTTCGCTATCGACGATCTTCACTTCCAAGTGCGGCATGATGCGGCCGACGGTGGACACGCGGCGGTCGATGGGGTCGTCGGTGCCGCTCTGGAAGCTGACCGGCGAAGTCTCGGTCATGCCGTAGGCGATGGTCACTTCGGCCATGTTCATCTTGTCGATGACGCGCTTCATGACCTCGATCGGGCAGGAGCTGCCGGCCATGATGCCGGTGCGCAGGCTGGAGAGATCGAATTCGGCGAAGCGCGGATGGTCGAGCATGGCGATGAACATCGTCGGCACGCCGTACAGGGCGGTGCATTTCTCCGCCGCGACCGCCTCCAGCACCGCCAGCGGCTCGAAGGCCTCGGCCGGGTAGACCATGGTGGCGCCGTGGGTCAGGCAGCCGAGGTTGCCCATCACCATGCCGAAGCAGTGGTACAGCGGCACCGGGATGCACAGGCGGTCGCCCGGCACCAGCTTGATCGCCTCGCCGACGAAGAAGCCGTTGTTGAGGATGTTGTGGTGCGACAGCGTGGCGCCCTTGGGGTGGCCGGTGGTGCCGGAGGTGAACTGGATGTTGATCGGGTCGTCGAACTGCAGCTTCTCGGACAGCACGGCGAGCGCGGTGAGTTCCTCGCGGCTGGGCGCGCGCACCAAGTCGTCGAAGTTGAGCATGCCGGGCGACCTGTCGGCGCCCATGCGGATCACCATCTCCAGGCTGGGCAGGCGGTGGCTGCGCAGCAGGCCGGGTTCGCAGTGGCCGAGCTCGGGGGCGAGGTCGGCGATCATCTCGAGGTAGTTGCTGGTCTTGAAGGCGGGCGACAGCACCAGCGCGCGGCAGCCCACCTTGTTGAGCGCGTACTCGAGCTCGGAGCGGCGGTAGGCGGGGTTGATGTTGACCAGCACCAGGCCGGCCTTGGCGGTGGCGAACTGGGTCAGCGCCCACTCCATGTTGTTCTGCGACCAGATGCCGATGCGCTCGCCGGGCTCGAGGCCCAGGCGCATCAGGCCGCAGGCGAGCGCGTCGACGCGGCTCTTCAGTTGCGCGTAGGTCAGGCGCACGTTCTGGTGGCGCACCACCAGCGCCTCGCGCCCGGCGTGGCGGGCGCAGGCCTCGTCGAAGAAGCGGCCGATGGTCTGGCCGATCAGTTGCTTGTCGGATGCGCCGTGAACGTAGCTCTGGGTACTCATCGTGTCGTCCTCTCTCCTCTCGTTCTGATGATGCTTTCTCGCGGTGCGCGCTGCGCTCGATCCGGCTGGCGCGCGCCGATGCCGCCATTTTTCGCGGCTTCCGCCGCTCCCACAGGACAAGTGCGCACCGGCCCCGTGGGAGCAGCTGTCTGTGGGAGCGGCGGAAGCCGCGATCGGCACGCGGGCCAACGACTGACGGTCAGCAGCGACTCATGCCGCGGCGGCCTCGAACTCCACCAGCTCGGCGCCGTCGCCGACCTGGTCGCCGACACCGAAGCGGAAGGCCTTGACCGTGCCGGCGGAGGGCGCGGTGATGGTGTGCTCCATCTTCATCGCCTCCAGGATCAGCAGCGGCGCGCCCTTCTCCACCTTGGCGCCCTCGGCGGCGACCAGCGCGATGACCTTGCCCGGCATCGGCGCCAGCAGCCCGCCTTCGGCACCGCCGCCCTCGCCGCCGTGGTGCAGCGGATCGACCGCGGCGAGTTGCCAGGCCCGGCCCTTGGCGAACACATGGCGACGGCCCGCGGCGGCGATCACGGTAGCGTCCATGCGGGTGCCGTCGAGCTCCACGCGCAGCAGGCCGCGCGGGTTGAGCTCGCCGCGCGCCTCGACGCTGCGGCCATCGATCGTCAGCCGGTACGCGCCGGGCAGGTAGGCGACCTCGACCGTGCGGTCGGTCTCGCCGTGGCGGAACAACAGCGTGCGGCGCGCGGTGGCGTTCATGCGCCAGCCGTCGCGCGCATGCCAGGGCGAGCGTGCATCGGCCGTGCGCTGGGCGCGCTTGTCGGCGAGCACCGCCTCACGCAACAGCTCGGCAAGCGCGGCAATCTGCAGCACCTCGTCGGGCACGCCTTCCTCGGCCGGGAAGAGGTAGGTCTTCTCGCGCTCGATCAGGCCGGTGTCGAGGTCGGCGCCGGAGAACGCCGGGCAGGCGGTCAGGCGCGACAGGAACTCGATGTTGTTGGCGACACCCACCACGCGGTAGTCGGCCAGCGCCTGCAGCATGCGGGCAAGCGCGCGGTCGCGGTTGATGTCCCACACGATCAGCTTGGCGATCATCGGGTCGTAGTGCGGGCTGATCTCGTCGCCCTCCTCCACACCGGTATCGACGCGCACGTGCAGGCTCTCGGCCGGCGGCGCCAGGTGCACCAGCCTGCCGGTGGAGGGCAGGAAGCCCTTGGCCGGGTCCTCGGCGTAGATGCGCGCTTCCAGCGCATGACCGCGGATCTGCAGCTGCTCCTGCGCCAGCGGCAGCTTTTCGCCCGAGGCCACGCGCAGCTGCCACTCCACCAGGTCCAGCCCGGTGATCATCTCGGTGACCGGATGCTCGACCTGCAGGCGGGTGTTCATCTCCATGAAGTAGAAGGAGCCGTCCTGATTGGCGATGAACTCGACCGTGCCGGCACCGACGTAACCCACCACCTTGGCCGCATCGACCGCGGCCTTGCCCATCGCCGCGCGGCGCTCGAGCGTCATGCCCGGCGCGGGCGCCTCTTCCAGTACCTTCTGGTGGCGGCGCTGCACCGAGCAGTCGCGCTCGAACAGGTACACCACGTTGCCGTGGGTATCACCGAAGACCTGGATCTCGATGTGGCGCGGCTTGGTGATGTACTTCTCGACCAGCACGTGGTCGTCGCCAAAGCTGGAGATGGCCTCGCGCTTGCACGAGGCGAGCAGGTCGATGAAGTCCTCGGAGCGTTCCACCAGGCGCATGCCCTTGCCACCGCCGCCGGCCGCGGCCTTGATCAGCACCGGGTAGCCGATGGCGTCGGCCTGCTGGTGCAGGTAAGCCGGTTCCTGGTCGTCGCCGTGGTAGCCGGGCGTGAGCGGCACGCCGGCCGCTTCCATCAGCTTCTTGGCCTCCGACTTCGAACCCATGGCGCGGATCGCTGCCACCGGCGGGCCGATGAAGACGATGCCTTCGCGCTCGCAGGCGTGGCAGAAGTCCTCGTTCTCGGACAGGAAGCCGTAGCCGGGGTGGATGGCCTGGGCGCCGGTGGCCTTGGCCGCGGCGATGATCTTGTCGATCACCAGGTAGCTCTCGCGCGCCGCCGCCGGCCCGATCAGCACCGCCTCGTCGGCCAGGCGGACGTGGCGGGCATTGGCGTCGGCCTCGGAATACACCGCGACGGTCTTGATGCCCATGCGGCGGGCGGTCTTGATCACCCTGCAGGCGATCTCTCCACGGTTTGCGATCAGGATCTTGTCGAACATGTCGTCTCCAGCTTCTTGTCGGAATTCAGCAATCTGTCTTTGCGCTTGATGCAGTCGTCACGGCGCGGGCAGCTCCGGTCGCAATCGGGGCCGGAACACACGCCGCAGGCAGCGCCACAGCAACACGATCAGCGCCACCGCCAGCACCAGGAACACCACCAGCGCCACCAGGAACCACAGCGGCTCCTGCAGCAGCATCCACAGCCCGCCGGCGAACAGCGCGTCCTCGCCGAGCGAGGTGGTGACGTTGGTCACCGGCTCGGGCGAGGTGTTGATCGCAACCCGCGCCCCCGCCTTGACGAAGTGCGTGCCCGCCGCCAGCGTGCCGCCGGCCAGGGCTGCCGCCAGCTGCACCGCACCCGCCTGGTCCCCCATCACCGCCGCGGCCAGCGCCGCACCCGCCGGGATGCGGATGAAGGTATGCACCGCGTCCCACATCGAATCGAACCAGGGCAGCCTGTCGGCGAAGAACTCGGCCAGCAGCATCACCCCGGACACCCCGAGCAGCAGCGGATGGGTCAGCACCTCCAGCCCGCCCGGCAACTGCACGCCGCCGAAGCGACCGAGCGCGCCGAGCACGAACACCAGCGCGTACAGCCGCAGCCCGCTCGCCCAGCCCAGTCCCGCCGCCAGCGCGGCAAGCGAGGCCATGTCCAGCGGCAGACCGCTCCAGTCGAGCAGCGCGGTGAGCTCGGTCGGCCAGCTGCTGAAGGCGTAGGCGTCCATGGCGATGTCCCCCGGTGTTCTCGAGACTCAGCCGGCGAGGCGGTCCGGGCGCTGCGAGGCCGGGGCTTGTCCGCGCCTCAGCCCTGCTCGATCCACGCCGCCGGGCGCTTGTCGAGGAAGGCGGCCAGGCCTTCCTTGGCCTCCGGCGTGGCGCGCAGGCTGGCGATGCGGCGCGCGGTGTCTTCCACCACCGCGTCGCTCACCGGCCGGTTGGCCACCGCGCGGATCAGGTCCTTGGCCGCGGCCTGCGACTTCGGGCCGCCCTGCAGCAGGGCTTCGACCACTTCCTTCACCTTGGCGTCCAGTTCCTCGCTCGCCACCGCCTCGTGTGCCAGGCCCAGATCGGCCGCGCGTGCCGCGTTGATGCGCTCGGCAGTCTGGAAGTAGCGGTAGGCCTGGCGCTCGCCGATGGCACGGATCACGTAGGGACTGATCGCCGAGGGGATGATCCCGAACTTGACCTCGGAGGTGGCGAACACCGCCTTGTCCCCCGCGATGCAGATGTCGCAGGCGCTCGCCAGGCCCATGCCGCCACCCAGCGCCGCGCCATGCACGCGCGCGATCGTCGGCTTCTTCATCTCGGCCAGGGTGCGCAGCATGCCGGCGAGCTTCATCGCGTCGGCGAAGTTCTCCGCCTCGCTCGCCTCGCCGGCGGCCTTCATCCAGTTCAGGTCGGCGCCGGCGGAGAAGCTCTTGCCGCGTCCGGCCAGCACCACCGCGCGCACCGCATCATCGGCATCGAGCTCGATGCAGGCGGTGGTGAGGTCGGCGATCAGCTGCGCGTTGAAGGCGTTGTGCACGTCCGGACGATTCATCCAGATCGTCGCCACACCGGCTTCGCGGGCGATCTCCAGGGTCTCGTAGCTCATGTCTCGACCTCCCCTTACATCCGGAACACGCCGAACTTCGTCGGCTGGATCGGCGCATTGAGCGCGGCCGACAGCGACAGGCCGAGGATGCGCCGCGTCTGCGCCGGATCGACCACGCCGTCGTCCCACATGCGCGCGGTGGCGTAGTAGGGGTGGCCCTGGAACTCGTACTGCTCGCGGATCGGCGCCTTGAAGGCCTCTTCCTCTTCCTTGCTCCAGCTGCCGCCCTTGGCCTCGATGCCGTCGCGACGCACGGTGGACAGCACGCTCGCCGCCTGCTCGCCGCCCATCACGCTGATGCGCGAGTTGGGCCACATCCACAGGAAGCGCGGCGAGTAGGCACGGCCGCACATGCCGTAGTTGCCGGCGCCGAAGCTGCCGCCGATGAGCATGGTGATCTTGGGCACCTGCACGGTGGCCACCGCCGTCACCATCTTGGCGCCGTCCTTGGCGATGCCGCCGTTCTCGTACTTGCGGCCGACCATGAAGCCGGTGATGTTCTGCAGGAACAGCAGCGGGATGCCGCGCTGGCCGCACAGCTCGATGAAGTGCGCGCCCTTCTGCGCCGATTCGCCGAACAGGATGCCGTTGTTGGCGACGATGCCCACCGGGTAGCCGTGGAGTTGGGCGAAGCCGCACACCAGGGTCGTGCCGTAGCGCGCCTTGAACTCGTCGAAGCGCGAGCCATCGACCACGCGGGCGATGATCTCGCGCACGTCGAAGGGCTTGCGGGTGTCGGTGGGGATGATGCCGTAGATCTCTTCCGGGTCGTACAGCGGCTCTTCGCCCTGGCCGAGCGCCAGGCCGATCGGCTTGGTGCGATTGAGGTTGGAGACGATGCGGCGCGCGATGTAGAGCGCGTGGGCGTCGTTCTCGGCCAGGTGGTCGGCCACGCCGGAGAGCCGCGTATGCACGTCGCCGCCGCCCAGGTCCTCGGCGCTCACCACCTCGCCGGTCGCCGCCTTCACCAGCGGTGGGCCGCCGAGGAAGATCGTGCCCTGGTTCTTGACGATGACGGTCTCGTCCGACATCGCCGGCACGTAGGCGCCGCCGGCGGTGCAGGAACCCATCACCACCGCGACCTGCGGAATGCCCCTGGCCGACATGTTGGCCTGGTTGTAGAAGATGCGACCGAAGTGGTCGCGGTCGGGGAAGACCTCGTCCTGCCGCGGCAGGAAGGCGCCGCCCGAGTCGACCAGGTAGATGCAGGGCAGGTTGTTCTGCTCGGCAATCTCCTGCGCGCGCAGGTGCTTCTTGACCGTCATCGGGTAGTAAGTGCCGCCCTTCACCGTGGCGTCGTTGGCCACGATCATGCATTCGACGCCCTGCACGCGGCCGATGCCGGTGATGACGCCGGCGCTCGGCGCCTCGTCGTCGTACATGCCGTAGGCCGCCATCTGGCCGACCTCGAGGAAGGGCGTGCCCGGGTCGAGCAGGTGGCCGACGCGGTCGCGCGGCAGCAGCTTGCCGCGCGCGGTGTGCTTGGCGCGCGCCGCCTCGCCGCCGCCGAGGCTCACCTGCGCAGCCTTGGCGCGCAGATCCTCGACCTGGGCGCGCAGGCTGGCGGCGTTGGCCTGGAAGTCCTCGCTGCGGGTGTTGATGCTGGATTTGATCACGCTCATCGCAGACGCTCCGTTCAGCGGGTTTCGGAGAACAGTTCGCGGCCGATCAGCATGCGGCGGATCTCGCTGGTGCCGGCACCGATCTCGTACAGCTTGGCATCGCGCCACAGGCGGCCGGTCGGATACTCGTTGGTATAGCCCACGCCACCCAGCGCCTGAATCGCCTCGCCCGCCATCCAGGTCGCCTTCTCGGCGGTGTAGAGGATCACGCCGGCAGCGTCCTTGCGCAGCGCGCGCGCGTGGTCGGCACGGTCGCAGGCCTGGCCCACGGCGTAGGCATAGGCGCGGCAGGCGCTCCAGGTGGAGTACATGTCGGCGATCTTGCCCTGCATGAGCTGGAACTCGCCGATCGGGGTGTCGAACTGCTTGCGCTCGTGCATGTAGGGCACGACCACGTCCATGCACGCGGCCATGATGCCGAGCGGACCGCCGGACAGCACCGCGCGCTCGTAGTCCAGTCCGCTCATCAGCACCTGCACGCCGCGGCCGATGTTGGCCTCGCCGCCGAGCACGTTCTCCAGCGGCACCTCGACATCGTCGAAGAACAGCGGGAAGGTGTTGGAGCCGCGCATGCCCAGCTTGTCGAGGTGGGTGCCGCAGGAGAAGCCCTTCATGCCCTTCTCGATGATGAAGGCGGTGATGCCCTTGGGGCCGGCGGCGAGGTCGGTCTTGGCATAGACCACCAGGGTGTCGGCGTCGCCGCCGTTGGTGATCCACATCTTGCTGCCGTTGAGCACGAAATGGTCGCCCTTGCGGTCAGCGCGCAGCTTCATCGACACCACGTCGGAACCGGCGTTGGGCTCGGACATCGCCAGCGCGCCGACGTGGTCGCCCGAGATCAGCTTGGGCAGGTACTTCTGCTTCTGCGCCTCGGTGCCGTTGCGGCGGATCTGGTTGATGCACAGGTTGGAGTGCGCGCCGTAGGACAGGCCGACCGAGGCCGACGCGCGCGAGATCTCTTCCATCGCCACGATGTGGGCCAGATAGCCCATGTCGGTGCCGCCGTACTCCTCGCTCACCGTCATGCCGTGCACGCCGAGGTCGCCCAGCTTCTTCCACAGGTCGGCGGGGAATTCGTTGACACGGTCGATCTCGGCCGCGCGCGGCGCGATCTCCGCGGCACAGAAGGCCTGCAGCGTGTCGCGCAAGGCGTCGATGGTCTCGCCGAGGTTGAAGTTCAGGCTGGGCACGTTCATGGGGTGTCTCCTTCTCGAGGTTGTCCTGGCGCGCCGGGCTTCCTGCGCGAATCCATTATGGACGGCGCATGCCCGAGGATGGACCGAGATTAGCTGCGCACGGTGGCCCATGAGTGCCATCATGGTTGCAATTCATGCCACGCCAGATAGCATTCCGGCACATGAAGATCCTCACGCCGTCGCCCACCGAGCTGACCATCGGCCGCGCTGCCACGCCGATCGCATTCATCCGCGCGATCGTCACCGGCTACCGCCGACTGGGCATGGATCCCGCCAACGCGCTCGCCCAGGCGCAGATCCCGTCCGCGCTGCTCGAGACCCCCGACGCGCGCGTCACCGCGGCGCAGATGGAAGTGATGTCGGGCGTGGCCATGCAGGAACTCGACGACGAAACCCTGGGCTGGTTCTCGCGGCGGCTGCCCTGGGGCAGCTACGGCATGCTCTGTCGCGCCTCGCTCACCTCGCCGACGCTCGAAGTGGCGCTCAAGCGCTGGTGCCGGCACCACCGCCTGCTCACCGAAGACATCGTGCTGGACTTCAGCCAGCCGCGCGGCAGCGCCACCATCCGCATCGTCGAGCACACCGGACTGGGCGAGCTGCGCGAGTTCTGCCTCGTCTCCACCCTCCGCTACCTGCTGGGCTACGCCTGCTGGCTGGTGGATTCGCGCATCGCACTCGCCGAGACGACCTTTCCCTTCCCTGCCCCGCACCACGCCGACGCCTACCACTACCTGTTTTCCGGCCCGGTGCGTTTCGACGCCGACACCGCGAGCCTGTCGTTCGATGCGCGCTATCTCGAACTGCCCGTGCGGCGCGACGAGAAGGCGCTGCAGACCATGCTGCAGCGCGCGCTGCCGCTCACCGTGCTGCAGTACCGCCGCGACCGCCTGCTGGTGCACAGCGTCGCCCAGATCCTGGCCACCGACCCCGCTGCCGCGCACACCGCCGAGGACGTCGCCGCCCAGCTCAACACCTCGGTCCGCACCCTGCACCGCCAACTCAAGGAAGAAGGCGTGTCCCTGCAGCGGCTGAAGAACGAGGCCCGCCGCGAACGTGCGATCAAGCTGCTGCTGCAGACCCGCAAACCGGTGAAGCAGATCGCGGCCGCGGTGGGCTTCGACAGCGAGAAGAGCTTCGCGCGGGCGTTCCGGGAGTGGACGGGGGTGGCGCCGAGTGCGTACCGGATCGGCGCTTCAGCGGAAACGCCGCAGCCCGCTTCACCGCGCTGAGTCCCCCGGGATCAACCCACCGAGGGACTCAACACCGCCTCGATTGCCCTCACCACCGCCGCGCTTACCGCCTGCCAGTTGGCGTTGTCGATGCGCGGGGTCTGGTAGCGCAGCAAGGGCCTGAGCGCCTCGGGCAAGGCGTCCTCCGCAGGCAACGGGGCATCGTCCACCAGCAAGGGCAGGATGCGTTTCTGCCCTGCAAGCAGGGACGCGAGTTCGAATCGCAACACGTCGCCCTCGTCCCACAGCCGCGGACGCCCCTGTGCATCGCCCGCCATGAAACCGTGCCCGATCAGCACCACGCCGACCTTGCAGGCCGCGATCGCCGCGCCGATCGTCTCGCGCCAATCCGCGCTCGGGTCGATGCCGTGCAGGTCCATGAACACGCGGCGCGCGCCGAAATGCTCGATCAGGTCGTCGCGCAGGCGGCCGGCGGCCATGCCGGTGTCCGCACGGCGGTAGGAGATGAAGATGTCGGCCTGCGCGGCGAGCGTCCCCAGCAACAGCCGCGCAAGCGGCCCGGTGCTGTTGATCCAGGGCACGGCCAGGCTCAGGAACTGCGTCTGCCTCAACCCCGGCACGGGCGCCTCGCCCCAGGTCCGCAGGATCTCGTGGAACACCTCGCGCGATTCGCCGCCGGCGAAGGGAATCGGCAGCACCGGCTTGCCGGCGTCGATGAAGCGGCGCGCAATCGCAAGCGAGCCACTGCGCCCGCCGATCATCACCGCCGCGCCGGCACGGCCGATCGCCTGCTCGATCCACTCGTCGTAGTCGGACAGACGTACCGTGCACTCGACCGGCGCCGCAAAGCCTTCGCCCGGCAGGAAATAGCCGCGCTGAAAATGCGGCAGCCACAGTTGCTGATAGCCCGCCTCCGGCGCCAGGCCCCGGCGCAGACATTCCGCCCAGAAAGCACGCGCCGCGACCTTGTCGACCCCCGGCGTGTTGCCGGTGAGCAGCCCGAATCCGCTGCGCGCCAGCTCGCGGCCCACCATGTCGGCGAGGCGCCGGAACGGCCGATACCAGGGCAGCGGAACGGTGAACGTGGTGCCAACGACGAGGATGTGCGGGTAGGCGGGCATGGAGGCATCCCCTCGGTGGCTCGTGCGCCTTTCATCCAGGCCCTAGAGCAGATTGCTCGGATTGCTGCACACCGGACGCGACGCGAGCGGCGCGGGCGCCCGCCCGGAGAGGTCGATCGTCACCCCATAGTAGGAATTGGAATTCGCAAAGGGCGCGGTGCGCTGGCCCAGCTCCAGCCGGAAGGGCGCGCGTCCCGGCGCGCTGCCGGAGAAGACCCGCTGCCACTCGCCGGCACCGAACTCCTCGCAGGCGATCTCGGTCAGCGTGACGCCACGCACCCGCATCGCGCCGACGATGTCATAGGGCGGCTCGGCGCCCACCTCCATCCAGTTCATACCCAGCGTCTTCGCCGCGGGCGCGCCGGTCACCGAGACATCCAGGTTGCCCAGGCGACCGCTCGCCGACAGCTCGCGCGAGCGGGGCTTGGCCGCCCAGCGCACGCCGGCCAGGCGCTGGCGCAGACTCGCCAGCGGCACCGCCTCGCCTGCCGCCGCCGGCAGGGCTGCCAGCAAGGCGTCGGTGGCCGCAGCGCTCGCGGTGACCTTGCCCCAATCCGCCACGCACTGCTCGTCGGCCCAGCGCGCGGCATCGGCACTGCGCGACACATAGGCCTGGCGGCATTCGGCCAGGAAACGCGGACGCGCCTCGGCCGGCACCGCCAGAGGCGCCGGCGCCACCGACCCCGCCGCGGCGTCGACAGCCGGCGTGGTCACCGCCGGCGACCGGGCTGCAGGCGCCGCATCCCCCGGCGCCCG
>NZ_AMXC01000038.1:0-26077 GCF_000310165.2 Thauera sp. 63 | reverse complement strand
GGGTCGTGCGCCGCCGCGGCGCGTCGCGGCGGGCGGCGCGACAGGTCGGGATAGAAGAGGTCCGCGGCGCAGGGCAGCGGGAGTCCGCGCGCGACGGCGATTTCCTCGTACAGGGGGGCGAGCCGCATGGGCTGATCCGGCACGCCGTGGGCCAGTTCCTCGAGGTAGTTGCCGAGGCTGTGCACTGCGCGGATGGCGAGCACGAGCGTCGTCTCGTCGACCGGCACGTCGCCGCGCGCCATCAGGCCGAGCATGAGCTCGGTTGCATCCGCGAACTGGGTCAGGCCATCGAGGCCGATGATCGACAGCGCGCCACGGACCTGGTGGAGATGCGTCTGCGCAAACTGCACCTGACTCGCGGCATCCTCCGCGCTCCGTGCCCGGTCGAGGGCGTCCGCCGTGCGCTGCAGGGCGGCATCGATCTCGCCCTTCACCCAGGTGAGCGGGCCCAGATCCGTCTCGGTGGCTAATGTCATGACTTGATTCCCGACGATGATCGCGTTCAGACCTTGAAGCCCGAAACCGAGCCCTTCAGTTCGACGGCAAGGTCAGCCAGCTGGCCGATCGACACCGCAGTCTGCTGTGTGCCGAGCGTGGTCTGTTCGGTGATGGTCAGAATGTCCTTCATCGTTGCGGCAACGCGGTCGGCGGTGGCCGCCTGCTGCTGGGTGTCGGTCGAGATCTGTTCGATCAGGCGTGCGGCCTCGAGCGAAACCTTGTCGATCTCGGACAGGGCCTGGCCTGCGGCGTCGGACAGCTGGGCGCCCTCGACCACATCGCGCGTGGCGTTCTCCATGGCGCCCACGGCGTCCTGGGTGTCGGTCTGAATCGTCTTCACGATCGCCGCGATCTGCTTCGTTGCCTCGCCCGAGCGCTCGGCCAGGCGCTGCACTTCTTCCGCAACCACGGTGAAGCCGCGGCCCGCTTCGCCGGCCGACGCGGCCTGGATGGCGGCGTTGAGCGCCAGCACGTTGGTCTGCTCGGTAATGTCCGAAATCAGTTCCACGATTTCGCCGATCTCCTGCGAGGACTCGCCCAGGCGCTTGATCCGCTTGGAGGTTTCCTGGATCTGGCTGCGGATGTCGTTCATGCCGCGGATGGTGTTCTCCACGGCTTCCGCGCCCTTGCGTGCCGCATCCAGCGAGCGGCGTGCAACCAGTGCAGACTGGCTGGCGAGCTCGGACGAGTCCGTCATCGACTGCGCCATGCGCTGGACCGTGGCGCCGGCTTCCTCGATCTCGCGCGACTGGCGCTCGGTGGCCTCGAGCAGCTCCTTGGAGGTGCGCTGGGCGGACTCGGTGGCGTTGGTCACGCGGCTTGCGGCGTCGTTGATGCGGCGCACCAGCACCGAGAGCTCCTCGACCGTGTAGTTGACCGAGTCGGCAATGGCGCCGGTAATGTCCTCGGTCACGGTCGCACGCACGGTCAGGTCGCCGTCGGCAAGGTCGCCCATTTCGTTCATCAGCCGCAGAATGGCCTGCTGCGTCAGGTTGCGTTCGCTTTCCGCACTGCTGCGCTGGGATTCCAGTTCGGCGCTACGTTCGGCCACGTCCGTGCGGTAAGCGCGCACCATTGCTGCCAGGATGAGCACGCTCAGCAGGGCGCCGGCGGCGATCAGCAGATGGATGAGGGTGAAACCGCGGTAGCTGCGGCTCAGTTCATCGGTGAGCTCGCCGGCACGGGCGAGCAGGGGCACCGAATCGCTGAAGATGCGGCTGCCGGCCTGTTTCGCCAGCACGGCGTTCTGGATGTTGGCGAGGATCTCGTCGGCGGCGTCGAAAGTCGGCTTGGCGGCGGCGGTCAGCGCTTCCACCTGGCGGCGCAGCTCGCTGTCGCTGGCGGTGCGCGACAGCGTCTCGAGCTGGGCACGCAGTGCCTCGGCGTCACGGTTCAGCAGGAAGGCGACTTCGGGGTCGATGACGTCGGCAGCGAGCAGGGCGTTGGCGTTCTTTGCCAGGCGCTGCGTCAGCATCATGCTACGGTGGGCCGCGCTCTGTCCGGCCAGGGGGGCGCCCCCCTGCTCGGCGAGTTGCACGACGCGCTCGTTGAGGTCGAGCAGTTCGGCGTTCGAATTGTTCAGTGCGGACACCACCGAGTACAGCGCGATGAGGTTCTTGCGCTCCTTCAGCAGTTGCGCGGCATTGCGTTCGGTGTCCTGCCAGGTGCGGCCCAGCGCATCGAGCTGCGACCTCACCGTTGCCGGCGCCGGCGGCGCCATCGTGTCGCCGACTGCGCCCCCCTGGTTCAGTGCCTGCAGCAGTTCGACGAAGCGGGTGCGGCTGCCATCGAGTTCGTTGAAGGCGCTGGCGTTGCCGCGGACCGCAAGCTGGGCGGATTTCGCGATCTGCTGCGACAGCATCTGCAGTTCGCTCGACGCGGTGACGTGCAGTGTGCCGTTCGCCGTCTGCTGTCCCTGATAGAGGGCCAGACCCACGGTGGTGACCGCCAGCGCGCCGAACAGCAGGCCCAGGTTGCGCATGCGCTCGGCAATCGTCCGGGGCTTGGGCGCCGAGCTGTTAGCCTTCGGCTGGGGCCTCGCCTTGGCGGCGGCCATGGCGGCGCCTGTATCGATGATTGTCGAGGTGTCGCTGCCCCGTGCTTCGAGGGCCGACGCTTTGTTGCCGAAGAGCTTGAATGCCATGATGCGTGCTCCGCCTTGTTGGAGGAATGTGCGGGATCGGAAATGGGTGCGGTGTCAGGCCAGGCCGGCATCCAGGAAGTCGGAGCTGGTCAGGAGCTTCCCGGCGTCGAGTTGCAGCCAGAGGTTGTTCTGGGCGTCGCGCAGCCGGTTCTTGACCCATGGCCGCGCGTCGACCTCGGTGTCGGGCTCGAAGTCGTCCTGGCTGCGCAAGCCCAGCGAGCTGCTGACCAGCAGCGCGCAATTGACGCCCTGCTTGGCGCCGACGAGCAGCAGACGGGCGCGACCCGCGGCGATGACCGGGGCGTGGCCATGGAACTGCGAGAGGTCCACCACGCCGAAAAGCGTGCCGCGCACGTTTGCAAGCCCGCGATACCACGGGCGGGTCAGCGGCACCGACGACAGCGGCGGTGGCGGCAGGATTTCGCCCGCCTCGGGCAGGTCGATCAGCCAGTTCTCGCTACCGGCCTGGAAACCGAGCAGGCCGCGCCGGTCTGTGCTGCGGGCCTCCGCCAGCCGGCGGGCGAGACCTTCCTGGAATTCGCGCAGGCTGCTGCGTCGGGCCATGATCGCCTCAGCCGATGGCCCGGATGCGGGCGAGCAGGTCGTTGTGATCGAGCGGTTTCACCAGGTAGGCGTAGGCGCCCTGGCGCATGCCCCAGATCTTGTCGGTCTCTTCACCCTTGGTGGTGCACATGATGATCGGGATGTTGCGGGTCGCGTCGTCGCGCGAGATCGTGCGCGTGGCCTGGTAACCGTTCATGCCGGGCATGACCACGTCCATCAGGATCAGGTCGGGCTTGTCGGCCTTGCTGCGCTGGATCGCTTCTTCGCCGCTTTCGGCGGTGATGATCTCGTAGCCGTTGCGGGCAAGTACTTCCTGGAGTGCGAGACGTTCGGTGGGCGAATCGTCCACCACGAGGATTTTGCGGATCGACATCGTGTGAAGTCCTGAGGAGGGTTGATTCAGGTGGTGCTGCTGCGACCGGAGTGCTGGGCAACGGCCTTCAGCAGGCTGTCCTTGGTGAAAGGCTTGGTGAGGTATTCGTCCGAACCCACCATGCGGCCGCGCGCGCGATCGAACAGCCCGTCGCGCGATGACAGCATGATCACGGGGGTCGAGGCCAGCCGCGGGTTTTTCTTGATCAGGGCGCAGGTCTGGTAGCCGTCCAGCCGCGGCATCATGATGTCGACGAAGATCACGTCGGGGTTGTGGTCGGCGATCTTCGCCAGGGCGTCGAAGCCATCCTCGGCGAGCAGCACCTGACAGCCGGACTGGCCGAGAAAGATCTCTGCGCTGCGGCGAATCGTGTTGCTGTCATCGATGACCATCACCTTCAGTCCGGCAAGGTCCATGCAAGCTGTCCTCGGGTTGTACGTGGTGCGCGCCCGTCGGGATCTCGATCCGGCGTCGGGCGTCGGGGAGTGGCGCGGCGCTCAGATCTCGACGAGTTCGAAATCTTCCTTACGCGCCTGGCATTCAGGGCAGGTCCAGTTCGGCGGGACGTCTTCCCAGCGCGTTCCGGGCGGAATGCCCTCTTCGGGCAGGCCGGCGGCTTCGTCGTAGATGAAACCGCAGATCAGGCACATGTAGGTCTTGTAAGGCGTATCGGCCATCTTTCGACTCATTCCGGAGGCAGGAGTAAAATTGGGTGCAATATTAACGCATAGTTCCTGCCACCTCCTGTGGCGGACTTCTCGCTCATGCCAATCGAGATTCCGGAAGTGCCTCCAGCAGTGCTCTGTCTAGGGGCGGGTGATACGACCGCCGGCGGCGGAATCGTCGCCGATGTGCTGACTTTGTCGAGCATGGGCTGCCATCCGCTGGCCGTGCAGACGGCGGCGATCGCGCGTGACACGCGGGCGGTCGAGGAGGCGTGGACGCAGGCGCCCGAGGTGGTCGTGGCGCAGGCGAGGGCCGTGCTGGAGGACATCCCGGTCGCGGGGTTCAAGCTCGGGTTCGCGGGCAGCGTGGAGAACATCGCGGCCATCGCCGAGATCCTGTCCGACTATCCCGAGTTGCCCCTCGTGGTGGAGCCCGCGCTGTATTCAGCCAACGACACGACCGAACGCGGCGAGGAGATGGCGTCTGCGCTGGCGGACCTGATCCTGCCCCAGACCACGCTGCTGGTGGTGGGGCGCCATGAGCTGTGCCGGCTCGCCGGCATGACGGGGGAGTTCGCCGAGGACGAGGGCGAGGAGGGCGAAGAGCCCGGCGTCGATGACGCGCTCGAGCGGGTGCTGGCCTGCGGCACGGAGTTCATCCTGCTGACCGACGGGGCTGCGCACGGGCCACAGGTCGTCAACACCCTGGTCGCACACGACGGCGTGCTGCGCACCGATGCCTGGCCGCGGCTGGCCGAGCGCTATCTGGGCGCAGGGACGACGCTGGCCGCTGCGGTGGCCGCCGCGCTGGCGCACGGCATGGCGGTTGCCGAGGCGGTACGCGAGGCGCAGGAGTTCACCCAGCAGGCGCTGCGCCATGCCTATCGGCCGGGCATGGGCCTTGCACTGCCGGACCGCTTCTTCTGGGCACGTGGCAAGGGCGCGGAAGATGAGTGAGCGGATGCCTTCGTCGCAGGTCCGGGCATCCGGGCCCTTGCGCGGTTTGTACGCCATCACCCCCGACGAGACCGATGGCGCGCGCTTGGTCGAACTGACCTGCCGCGTGCTCGCCGGTCGGCCGGCCTTGTTGCAGTACCGGAACAAGCGTGTTGCCGGCGCCGAACGGCGCGAACAGGCGGAGGCGCTGCTGGCGTTGTGCCGCGCGGCCGGGGTGCCCCTGATCATCAACGACGACCTGTCGCTGGCGCTCGAGATCGGCGCAGACGGTGTCCATCTGGGGCGCGACGACGGCGATCCGGCGGTGGCGCGTCGCGCGCTGGGCGAAGGCCGCATCCTCGGCGTGACCTGCTACGCCGACTGGGGGCGCGCGGAGGCGGGCGCTGCAGCGGGGGTCAATTACCTTGCCTTTGGTGCGATGTTCCCCTCGCCCACCAAGCCTCACGCTCCGCCTTCCGCACTCGCGCTTGTAACGCGTGCGCGCGACGAACTCGGCCTGCCGGTGGCGGCGATCGGCGGCATCTCGCTGGAGAACGCGCCGCAGGTGATTGCGGCCGGGGCCGATCTGATCGCCGTGGTGAGCGACGTGTTCGGCGAGGCGGACCCGACGGCGCGCGCCGCCGCCTATCGCGCGCTTTTCTGACGCGGGGCGGCCTGCGTCCCGCCGCGTTCTTGATCCGTGTGGTGGACCGACCCGGCCCGGGGCGCGACAATGCCGTCTTTCGAATGCAGTCCAGGACCAAAGCACCATGACCAGTCGCAACGAAACCCTCTTCCACCGCGCCCAGCAGACGATCCCCGGGGGCGTCAATTCGCCCGTCCGTGCCTTCCGTTCGGTCGGCGGCACGCCGCGCTTCCTCGAGCGCGCCGAGGGTGCGCGCGTGTGGGACGCCGACGGCAAGGCCTACATCGACTATGTCGGCTCGTGGGGACCGGCGATTGCCGGCCACGCCCACCCGGCCATCGTCGAGGCAGTGCGCGAGGCGGCGCTGAAGGGCCTGTCCTTCGGCGCGCCGACCGAGAGCGAAGTCGAGATGGCCGAGCTGATCTGCGCGTTGCTGCCCTCCGTCGAGATGGTGCGCCTCGTCAGTTCCGGCACCGAAGCGACGATGAGCGCGATCCGCCTGGCGCGCGGTTTCACCGGTCGCGACGCGATCATCAAGTTCGAGGGCTGCTATCACGGCCACGCCGACAGCCTGCTGGTGAAGGCCGGTTCCGGCCTGCTGACCTTCGGCAACCCGTCCTCGGGCGGCGTGCCGGCCGACTTCGCCAAGCACACCATCGTGCTCGACTTCAACGACTTGCAGCAGGTCGAGGACGCGTTCAAGGCGCGCGGCGACGAGATCGCCGCCATCATCGTCGAGCCGGTGGCCGGCAACATGAATCTGATCAAGCCGCAGCCGGGCTTCCTCGAGGGCCTGCGCCGCCTCTGCACCGAATACGGTGCGGTGCTGATCTTCGACGAGGTCATGACCGGCTTCCGCGTCGGTCCGCAGGGCGTGGCCGGGCTGACGGGCATCACGCCCGACCTGACGACGCTGGGCAAGGTCATCGGCGGTGGCATGCCGGTGGGCGCCTTCGGCGGTCGCCGCGACATCATGCAGAAGATCGCGCCGCTCGGCAGCGTTTACCAGGCCGGCACGCTGTCGGGCAGCCCGGTGGCGGTGGCCGCGGGCATGGTGTCGCTGAAGCTGACGCGCGAACCCGGTTTCTACGAAGCCCTGGCCGCCAGCACCCAGCGCCTCGTCAGCGGGCTTGCCGCTGCGGCCAAGGACGCTGGCATCACCTTCAGTGCGGATTCGGTGGGCGGCATGTTCGGCGTCTATTTCGCCGACAAGGTGCCGGCTTCGTTCGCCGATGTGATGGCCTCCGACAAGGAGCGCTTCAACCGCTTCTTCCACGCCATGCTGGAGGCCGGCCACTACTTCGCACCCTCGGCCTTCGAGGCCGGCTTCGTATCGGCGGCGCATGGCGCTGCGGAGATCGACGCGACGGTGGCGGCGGCGCGTGAGGTGTTTGCGCAGCTGGGCTAAGGGCGTTTGCGATCCGCCGGGGAGGCGCGGGGCATGCCTTCCGAGGCTGCGGAACTCGCCCTTCGGGCTCAGACAGTCCTCGCCTCTTCACGCATACCCCGCGCCTCCCCGGCTACCGTGGTCGTCGCTCGGAGGCTGAAAGACATGCGCATGTCGACAGTGGGTCCCGTCGCTTCGAGCACTGCCGGGAGATATGACCCGCTGAGTGCTTTGCGTTGAGCACCCCGCGCGCGTCCCCGCCGCGCGCGATCGAGCGGAGACGCCTGCGAGCGTCCGGTAACGCGGCCGCATCTCACCGGCGGCACGCTCTGCTTACATCAGGAACAGCGTCGCCAGCCCCAGGAAGATGAAGAATCCCCCCGAATCCGTGAGCGCGGTGATCATCACCGAGCCGCCGATCGCCGGGTCCGCGCCAAGGCGCTGGCGCAGCATCGGGATCATCACCCCGGCGCTCGCGGCCAGCAGCAGGTTCAGCGTCATCGCGCTGGTCATCACCGCGCCCAGCGACGCGCTGCCGTACAGCCACCATGCCAGCACGCCCAGTAGCCCCCCCCAGACCAGGCCGTTGAACAGCGCTACCCCCAGCTCCTTCTTCAGCAGGCGCTGCATGGCCGACTGCTCCACCTGACCCATCGCGATCGCGCGCACGATCATCGTCGTCGTCTGGTTGCCCGAGTTGCCGCCGATGCCGGCCACGATCGGCATCAGCGCAGCCAGCGCCACCAGCTTCTCGATCGAATCCTCGAACAGGCCGATCACCCGCGAGGCCACGAAGGCCGTCACCAGGTTGATCGCCAGCCACGCCCAGCGGTTCTTCACCGAGTCCCACACCGACGCGAAGATGTCCTCCTCCTCGCGCAGGCCGGCCTTGCTCAGGATCTCGGCCTCGGACTCCTCGCGGATGAAGTCGACCACGTCGGCCACCGTCAGGCGTCCGATCACGCGCTTCTCGCTGTCGACGACCGGGGCGGAGATCAGGTCATAGCGCTCGAAGGCCTGGGCGGCCTCGTCCGCCTCGTCCTCGGGGGTGAAGCTGATCACCGTCTCCGAGCGCATGACCTCGGCGACCTCCAGCTCGGGGTCGCTGATCAGCAGGCTTTCCAGCGTCAGGATGCCCTTCAGGTGGTCCTCGCGGTCCACGACGAAGAGCTTGTCGGTGTGGTCGGGCAGTTCGTCGAAGCGGCGCAGGTAGCGCAGCACCACTTCGAGCGTGACGTCCTCACGCACCGTCACCATGTCGAAATCCATCAACGCGCCGACCGAGTCCTCCGGGTAGGACATCGCGGTGCGCAACTGCTCGCGCCCTTCAGTGTCGAGCGACTGGAAGACGTCCTGGATGACCTCAGGCGGCAGGTCGGGCGCGAGGTCGGCGAGTTCGTCGGCGTCGAGCGACTCGGCGGCGGCCTTCAGCTCTTCCGGCGCCATCGTCTCGATCAGCGATTCGCGCACCGCATCCGAGACTTCGAGCAGGATCTCGCCGTCGCGCTCGGCCTTGACCAGGTCCCAGACGTACAGACGCTCCTCGAGCGGCAGCGCCTCGAGGATGTAGGCGATGTCCGCCGGGTGGAGTTCGTCGAGCTTGGCGCGCAGGCTGGCCTCATGCTGCTTGTGCACGAGGTTCTCGACCAACTCGTGGCGCGGCATGTCCTGGCGATGGACGAGGTCCTCGACGACCTTCTGGCGTGCGAGCAGCTCCTGCACTTCACGCAGGTGCTGTTGAACGTCGTCGGGGTGGAGTTCCTCTTCCTGCGTCATGGGCGCGGCCGGTTGCGGTTTGAACCCGAATTCTACGGGCTTGGTGCGCCGCACGCGACCCTTCGCGAGCGTCTTGTGGCCGCAGTTGCGCTTGATCGACGGCAGGATTTGCTGCAGTGCACCGCGAGTGCCTCGCGGTCGGGCGTCAGGGCACCTGCGAGGCTGCCATGCGGCGCTGGATGCGGTCGGCGTGGGCGGCGAGGCGCGGGCCGTAGTTGTGCTCGTAGCGGCGCGGGTTGGGCAGCATCACCGCGAGTCGCGCAGCCTGTCCGGGGCCGAGCTGCGAGGCCGGGACGCCGTAGTAGCGACGCGCGGCAGCCTCGGCGCCAAACAGGCCGTTGCCCCATTCGACCACGTTCAGATAGACCTCGAGGATGCGGCGCTTGTCCCAGGTGCGTTCGATCATCACCGTGATCACCGCTTCCTGCGCCTTGCGCAGCCAGCTCCGGGATGGCGACAGGAAGAGATTCTTCGCCAGCTGTTGCGAGATCGTCGAGCCGCCGGCGGCGAGCCGCCCCTTGCGTTCGTTCTTTTCCAGTGCGCGCTGGATGCCTTCCCAGTCGAAGCCCTCGTGGTCGAGGAAGCGATCGTCCTCGGCGGCGACCACCGCACGCTTGAGATGCACGGAAATGCGCTCGTAGGGCACCCACTGGTGGCGCAGCGTGGCCTTGGGGTCGGTCTGCCGCAGCTCGGCCAGCCGCATGCGCATGAAACTGGTGCTGCCGGGGTCGAAGCGGCTCCACCAGATGACCTGCGTGAACAGGATGGCCTGCCAGAACAGCAACAGCAGCAGGGCCGCCAGCAGCGCGCGTCCGAGCCAGCCCAGCCAGGTGCGTGGCGGCCGCATCCGGTCTCAGCCGGCGTCGATCTGGCGCCGCAGCTCGGCCAGCACCGCTCGGCTGTCGGGCCGGACGCCGCGCCACAGGGTGAAGCTTTCGGCGGCCTGCTCGACCAGCATGCCGAGGCCGTCTGCCACGCGGGCCGCGCCATCGGCGCGGGCCGCCGTCATGAACGGCGTGTCGCCCCGGCCGTACATCATGTCGTAAGCGAGTGCGCCGGATGCATACAGGCCTGGCGGCAGCGGCGGCACGTCATCGTCGAGGCTGGCGGCGGTGGCGTTGATGACGACGTCGAACGACTGGTCGGCCAGCGCGGCGAAGCTGCTGGCGCTCAGTTGCGTGTCGCCGGCTTCGGCGGCGAAAACCCGGGCGAGTTCCTCGGCCCTGGCGACGGTCCGGTTGGCCATCACCAGGGCGGTCGGGCGTTCATCGAGGATGGGCAGGATGGCACCGCGCGCCGCGCCGCCGGCGCCGAGCAGCAGCACGCGGCGGCCCTGCAGGGGGCAGTTGAGGTTGACCGTGAGGTCGCGCACCAGGCCCGCGCCGTCGGTGTTGTCGCCGAGGATGCCGTCAGCGTCGAACGCCAGGGTGTTGACCGCACCGGCGGCCCGCGCACGCGGTGTGTGGCGGTCGGCGAGCGCGAAGGCTTCGAGCTTGAACGGCACGGTCACGTTCATGCCGCGGCCGCCTGCTGCGCGGAAGGCCTGCACCGTGGCGACAAAGCCGTCGAGCGGTGCGAGGATCGCCTCGTAGCCGAGATCCTGCGCCGTCTGGCGGGCGAAGGCGGCGTGGATCTGCGGGGACTTGCTGTGGGCGATCGGATGCCCGATGACGGCGTAGCGGTCCATGGTGGGTCTCAGTTGGCGCGAACCTGGTCGGTATTGGTGAAGGACCAGGTGCGGGTGATCTCGATGATGTCGGTGTCGCGCCGGATGTCGGGCGGGAAGGGGGCGTAGGGTGCGGCAAGCTGGACGATGCGCATCGCGGCCTCGTCCAGCACCTTGTGGCCGGAGCTGCGATGCACCTCGACCTTGTCGACGTTGCCGTCGGCGCGGATCGTGACCGACAGCAGCAGGCTGCCGTAGAGGCGGCCGCGCGCGGCGTCGGGGTAGTTCAGGGTGCCGACACGCTCTACCTTGAGGCGCCAGTCCTCGACGTACTGGGCAAAGCGGTACTCCTTGGCCTTGGCGCCGATGAACTGCTTGCGCGGACGCTTGGCCAGTTCATCCAGCTTGCGGTCGATCTCGGCCTCGAGGCGCGCGACGGCCGCGGCGCTGTCGAGCAGGTCCAGCCCGCTCACCTGCGGCGCCGGCGTCGGCTGCTCGACCTGCTTCGGCGCTGCGGCCACCTTGGCGGGCGCCTTGTCGCGCGTGAGCACCTGTTTCTGCTCGCGCACGGGCTCCTGCGTGCGGCGCTTGGCTTCGACCAGCGCGTCGCCTTCACGCCGGGCGGGCTGGGGCGGCAGCGGCGACTTGGGGCGCGCCTGCTGCTCCGAGGTGCCGCCTCCGTCGACGTTGGCTTGCGCCAGCACGTCGGCCTGCGCCGGCGCCTTGGCATGGCGGGCGTTGACGAGCACGACCTCGAGCCCCTTGTCCCGGGTCGGCTTGGCTTCGGGCATGCGGAACTGCAGGCTCAGCAGCGCGGCATGCACGCCCAGCGAGATCACGAAGGCCGTCGCCAGCACGGGGCCGCCGAACCGCCGCAAGCCGATACGCCGCGTGGCGGGCGTCGGGGTCTTGAGGTCGGGATTGGGCGGGCGTGCTTTCATCGCGCCGTGTCAGAGCGGGTCGAAGGGATGGGGCGTCGAACCGGCCGGGTCCGGCTCGGACAGAGTGCGCACGAAGCGGGCCTCGATCTCCACATCGAGCAGGTCGGTGTGCTCGACGAACAGGCGTACTTCGCTGCCCGGCAACTGCAGCGGCATCGACGGCACCTTGAACACGAGCGGGATCTCCGTCAGGCGCACGACGTTCTCGCGCAGCACCACCGCATCAACCTCGCCGCGCCCATGCTGTCGCAGCCAGCGCAGGCACCAGTAGCGCTCCATGCCGCGCTGGAATTCGGCGTACTCGGCGTAGGTGAGCTCGAAGTCGCGCAGTGCCGCCATCAGGTCGGCCGAACGGGGGGCGAAAGCGGGGGCCTCGCCCTTGAGCACCGACACGATCTGCCACTGGTTGATCAGGTCGACATAGCGGCGCAGCGGCGAACTCGACCAGGCGTAGCATTCCACGCCCAGGCCCTCGTGCGGTGCGGCGACGGTCGTCATGCGCACCTTGCCGCCGCCCTGGGCGCGGTACAGGCCGGGAACGCCGGCTTCGTCGAGCAGGCGGCCCCAGGTGACGTTGGCATGGATCATCAGTTCGGCCACGAGCTTGTCCATGGGCGAGCCGCGCAGGCGTCGGCTGATGCTGACGTGGCCCGGACCGTCGGCGGTCTCCTGCGTCCAGTCGACGCTGAAGCCGAAGTCGATGCGATCCTCGTTGCCTCCGGCCTTGCCGCGCCCGGCTTCGAGCACCGTGGCGAGATCCCACAGCAGCGTCAGCTCGCGCTTCCAGGCGAAGTCGGGGCCCTCGCCATGCACGGTGTCGTCGTTGAAAACCGGCTCGATGTCGTGATGGCGCAGGTTGGCGACGATGGGCACCATTTCGACCCGGCTTTCCTCGCCGACGATGGCCAGCCCGGGTGTGAGGTCCAGGTACAGCGACACCGCCGGGCAGTCGCGGCCTTCAGCCAGGGTGAAGGTCTGCACCACGTCGTCGGGCAGCATCGTGATCTTGCCGCCGGGCATGTAGACGGTGGACAGCCGGCGGCGCGCGATGGCGTCGAGCGCGGTGCCGCGGCCAAAGCCCAGCGCCGGCGCGGCGATGTGGATGCCGATGCGCCAGCCGCCTTCGGCGCGCGGCGTGACCGAGAAGGCGTCGTCGATCTCGGTGGTCGACGCATCGTCGATCGAGAAGGCCGCAACCTGCGCGCGCGGCAATTCGGCCGGCAGCGTGGCCGGTGCAAACGCCGGAAAGCTCGCGCCTTCGGGGAAATGCTCGAACAGGAAGCGGTTGTAGTGGAAATCGTAGCTCGAGCCGAGCGCACCGCACTTGAGCAGCAGCCGTGCGGCCGACAGGCCGGTGTCGACGCACGCCGCTTCCAGCGCCTTGATCTCGAGGCGGTTGCGGTCCGGGCGATACAGCGCCTGCGGCAGCAGGGCGGCGAGTTCGGGCGGCAGCCGGCCTTCGACCAGTTCGCCGCGCATGTGCTCGATGGCGGCGGCCTGCTGGCGCTTCTTCTCCAGGCCGGCCAGCGCGGCCTGCAGGATGTCGGCCGGCGCCTTGCGGAAGCGACCCTTGCCCTTGCGGTGGAACCAGATCGGGGCGGAGTGCAGGCGCAGCAGGATCGCCGCCGATTCCACTGCGCTGGGCGTGCGGCCCTGGTATTCGGCAGCGAAGTCGACAAAGCCGAATTCGCCATCGCCGCAGACGTCCCACAGGAACTCGGTGTCCAGTTCCTCCGCGGCGGCCTCGGCACGGCTCAGCAGGTCGGCGGGGCCGGGTTCGCGGAACTCCAGCAGCACGTTGGCGCGCTTGAGCTTCACCCGCTTGCCGTGGGTGTTCTCGACCTGCAGCGTGGCTTCGTTATCGGTGAGGACCGTGCCGGCCTTGAAGGCCCCGTCCTCTTCATACAGCACGAACATCGGCATCCGCCTGGAGAAAGCAAGTCGCGTAGTTTACTGGATTCGGACGACTTGCCCTAAAACGCTATCGACTGTCGGAGCGAGCCGAGGTTTCAGCGGACGCCCGCCCGGCCTCGGCCGCATGGCGACCGCGTGCGGCGTGCAGCATGTCGGCAGAGTAGATCGCCAGTGCCGTCCAGATCAGCAGGAAGCCGATGAATTGCGCGGCATCGAAGGGCTCGCGGAAGAGCCAGACCGCGATGACGAAGTTGATGCTGGGAGCGAGGTACTGCAGAAAGCCCACGGTGGCCAGCGGCAGCCGGCGTGCGCCGATGGCGAACAGCATCAGCGGTACGGCGGTGATGATGCCCGACAGCGGAAGCAGCCAGTCGGTGTGGGCGCCGCTGCCGAAGCTGAAGTCGCCGCGGTAGGCGAGCCATGCCAGCCAGCCCAGCGCCAGCGGTGCGACGAGCAGGGTCTCGATGAAGAGCCCGCTTGCGGCCTCGATCGGGGCGCGCTTGCGCAGCAGGCCGTACAGCCCGAAGGTGCCGGCGAGGAAGAGTGCGATCCAGGGCAGGGTGCCGAGTTGCCATACGCGCCAGCCCACGCCGGCGAAGGCGATCGCCACCGCGGCGGCCTGCAGCGGTCGCAGGCGTTCGCCGAGGAAGATCGCCCCGAGCGCCACGCTGACGAGCGGGTTGATGAAGTAGCCCAGGCTTGCCTCGAGCAGCCGTTCGGCGTCGACGGCCCAGATGAACACCAGCCAGTTGCTGCTGGTGAGCAGGGCGGTGATGGTGAGCAGGCCGAGCAGTTTCGGCTGCACGAGCACGCTGCGCACGCGGCCGAAGCCGCCGGCGAAGGGCAGCAGCGCGATCAGCACGGCGAGGAACAGCGCCGACCACAGCACGCGGTGGGCGACGATCTCGAACGGCGGCACGCTGCCGATGGCGCGGAAGTACAGCGGTGCAAGGCCCCAGATGCAGAACGCGGCCAATGCGGCGAGCATGCCATGGCGCGCCTGTTGGACATCGGTGGCGGAGAGTGGCACGGAGGAAGGAGCGGACACGTAGGGGATGCGGTGAGCGTGTTTGGGGGGGCGGGCACGAGGCCGTTGGAGCGTTGCCCGGTGCGGGCCTCAGTTGCCCGGACGGCGGGCGCTGGCGATCAGGGTGCGCGCCGGCAGCAGGTAGCCCCCCCTGCCGTCGTCGCAGCAATGCGCAGCGAGATCGTCCACGACTGCCGCCTGCAGCGCGCGCTGCGTTGCCTCCGGCAGACGGCCCAGCGCTTCGGCCGCACCGCCGGCGAGATCGAGAAAGGCCTGCCAGTAGGCATCGGCGTCGGCAAAGTGGCAGCTGAACGCGCAGGGCCGGATGTCGATGTCGTCGAAGCCCGCGGCCGCCAGCGTCGCGTGCAGCGTAGCGGGTTCGCCGTAGCGGAACACCGAGGGGCGGGCCACCTTGGGCGGTGGCAGCAGCCGGGCGATGCAGTCCTGCGCACGATGGATCAGCGGTACCGTCTCGCGCGGCCCCCACACTGACAGCACGACCCGTCCTCCGGGCGCCAGCACGCGATGCATCTCGGCCAGCGCCTGCTCCGGGTGCGGAAAGATGAAGAGCGCGAGTCCGGCCAGCACGCGGTCCATGCGCGCGTCGGCGATGCACAGCCGTTCGGCGTCGGCGGCCGCGAAGCAGGGTGCGTCGGCCTGGTTGCCGCAGCGGCGTGCGCCCTCGGCCAGCATGCCTTCGGCGATGTCGGTGGCGAGCACGCTTCCGCCGGGGACGACGCGTAGCGCCGCCTCGCGCGCCAGCAGGCCGGGGCCGCTGGCAAGGTCGAGCACACGCTGGCCGGGTTCGAGCGCTGCAGCGTCAAGCAGGGCCGCGGCGAGATCGGCGCGCAGGTGGGCGCCTTCGGCGTAGCGCGCGGCGATGCGGTTGAAGCCGGCGCGCTCCATCGCCTTGAAGCGGCGGGCATCGAAGTCGGGGGCGGACGCGCTTGCTGCGGAACCGGGCGTGCTCATCGCGTGACTCCCGTGTCCAGTCCGGCGAAGGCGATGACGGCATCGAGGTAGTCGTTCCAGCGCGAGAAGCCGTGGTCGCCGCCTTCCAGCACGGTCTGGCGCGCACCGGCGTACTTCTGCACGGCGTGGCGGTAATCCAGGACCTCGTCGCCGGTTTCGGCGAGCAGCCAGTAGCGCTCGGGCCGTGTGATCGCCGGGACTTCGAGTGCGCGCAACTCGTCGATGTGCTCGCGGGTGAAGTCGAAGGACTCGCCGGTGTAGAGGTTGGTCTGCGTGCCGACGTAGGCTCCGAGCGACAGGGGCGCGACGACCGCCGGGTTGACCAGCACCGCGCGCAGACCGTGGCGCTCGGCGAGCCAGGTGGCGTAATAGCCGCCCAGCGAGCTGCCGACCACGGAGGGCGTGAGACCCGCGGCGTGGGCCCGTGCGATCTCGGCCTCGGCCAGCGCGATCGCGGCGCGCGGTGACACCGGCAGCTGCTCGCACCAGAAGCGGTCGGAGAGGCCGCGTTCGGCCATGCGCGCCCCGAGCGCCCGGGCCTTGATCGAGGCCGGGGCGGAGCGGAAACCATGCAGATAGACGATCATCGTCGTGCCTCCATCAGGGTTCCGACCATTCCACCCAGCCGAAATACCAGGTCGCCAGCACGAAGAGGCCGAAGGCGATGCGGTACCAGGCGAAGACGACGAAGGTGTGGTTGGAGATGAACTTGATGAAGCTCTTCACCGCCCACATCGCGGCGACGAAGGAGGCGACGAAGCCGACCGCGAACACCGGCAGGTCCTCGAGGCGCAGCAGCGCCCAGTTCTTGTACAGGTCGTAGGCGGTGGCGGCGAACATCGTCGGGATCGCCAGGAAGAAGGAGAACTCCGCCGCAGTCTTGCGCGACAGGCCGAAGATCAGCCCGCCCATGATGGTCGCGCCCGAGCGCGAGGTGCCCGGGATCATCGCCAGCGCCTGGGCGAAGCCGACCTTGAGCGCGTCGGTCCAGCGCATGTCGTCGACGTCGTTGATGCGCGGATGGTAGGCGCGCTTTTCCACGTAGAGGATGATCAGGCCACCCACCACCAGCGCGGTCGCCACCGTGATCGGGTTGAACAGCAGGCCCTTGATCGTGGAATGGAACATCAGCCCGAGGACGGCCGCAGGCAGGAAGCCGATGAACAGCATCCACACGAAGCGCTGTGCGCTCGGCTGCGTGGGCAGGCCCACGGCGACCTTGATCAGGCGTTCGCGGTAGTCCCAGCACACCGCGAGGATGGCGGCGAGCTGGATGACGATCTTGAACACCTTGCTGGTGTCGTCGTTGTAGCCGAGCAGATCGCCGACGATGATGAGGTGGCCGGTGGAGGACACCGGCAGGAATTCGGTGAGGCCTTCGACGATGCCGAGGACGAGGGCGACGAGGAGGAGGGAGAAGTCCATGCGGCTGTGGGAGTCCGGAGCGGGGAAGCGCAGGATTATAGCCGCCCGGATGTTGCGCCGCGGCGCGCGACGTGTGCGTTTCAGGCCGCCGTCATGATCTCCAGACGTGTCAGGAAGTGCAGGGCGTGCGCCCGGTCGGCGCCGCACATCTCGACCGACGGCGCCAGGCTGCCGCACACGGCGGGGCGCCGCGGATCGCCGAACAGGCGACAGCGATCGCGCTCATCGAGCTGAATGCAGCGCGTGCCGGCGGGCTTGCCGCCTTCCATGCCGGGAATCGGCGAGGAAATGGAGGGCGCGATGCAGCAGGCGGCGCAACCGGGGCGGCAGTCCATCGTTCAGGCCTGCGACTGCAACGCCGACCACCATTGCAGGATGGCTTCGAGCGTGGGGGGCAGCAGGACGCTGTCGCCACCGGTGAAGGCCCCCCATTCGTCGAGGAAGCGCTCGCCCACCGCCGTCAGCAGCGGTACGCCAGCCAGCACCGTCTCGGCCATCTCGTCGCGCAGGCCGGCGCCCGAAACCTCCTGCGCGCCGAACTTGTTGATGATGACCAGACCGACGCCGCGCGCGATCGCGCCGCGCACCGCCACCGAACCGCGTGCCAGCGCATCCGGATCGACGCGGCAGGCCACCGAGCCGCGGCCGAGTTCCTGCGACAGCGGAATGCTCTCGCCGGTCTCGAGGTTTTCCAGCTCCATCGCGCAGGGGTCGTCGATGACGCCGGCGATGTCGTGCTGCAGCACGCCGCCCAGCTTCACGCCGCGTGCGGCCAGTTCGCGCGCTGCCTGCGCGAGCAGGGCCTCGATATTGTCGGCGGGCGTGTAGACGACGGCGGCGATGGCGTGGGCGGGCATGGTCGGTCTTGGCTGGCGGGTCGTGCTTGGACAGTCGTCATTGTCGCACCGCGGCGCCAACAAGGCGACGATGCGGAGGATAATGCGCGCCCTGACGAAGCTGAAACGGATCCATGAGGGCTGACCATCGGGGCGCACGGCGCCCGTCCGACCTGCCGAACTTCGACGACTGCCTGAGCGCCGATCGCCCGCGACTGCGCCGCATGGCGCGGGACCTCGCACGCCCGGCGAAGGGCGACGAGCGCGCTGCGGCGCAGCGCACGCGGCTGCAGGCCGACTTCGACGCCGTGTGCGCGCGTTCGCGCGCGGCACTCCTTGCCCGCCGCGCTGCGTTGCCGGCGCCGGATTTTCCGCCCGAGCTGCCGGTGTCGGCGCGCCGCGACGAGATCGCGGCGGCCCTGGCGGCCCATCAGGTCATCATCGTGTGCGGCGAGACCGGCTCGGGCAAGACCACCCAGCTGCCCAAGATCGCGATGACGCTCGGGCGCGGCGTCGCCGGCCTCATCGGCCACACTCAGCCGCGCCGGCTGGCCGCGCGCGCCACCGCGACCCGCATCGCGCAGGAGCTCAAGAGTCCGCTTGGCGAGGTGGTCGGCTACAAGATCCGCTTCACCGACAAGACCGGCGAGCGCAGCCACATCAAGCTGATGACCGACGGCATCCTGCTCGCCGAGACCCAGACCGACCCGCTGCTGGCCGCCTACGACACCCTGATCATCGACGAGGCCCACGAGCGCAGCCTCAACATCGACTTCCTGCTCGGCTACCTCCGGACGCTGCTGCCGCGCCGGCCGGACCTGAAGGTGATCGTGACCTCGGCGACGCTGGACGCGGAGCGTTTCGCCAATCACTTCGCCGACGCCGCAGGCAAGCCGGCGCCGGTGATCGAGGTCTCCGGCCGGCTGTATCCGATCGAGATGCGCTACCGGCCGGTGGAAAGTGAAGAGTTCGACCCCGCTGCCGCAGCACGCACGGCGGCGGCGAAAGGCGACAAGTCGAAGGACAAGAGCCGTGACCTGCTGGACGCGCTGGTCGACGCGGTCGATGAGGCACAGCGCTGCGGCCCGGGCGACGTGCTGGTCTTCCTGCCCGGCGAGCGCGAGATCCGCGAGGCCGCCGAGGCACTGCGGAAGGCCCATCACCTGCCCGGCACCGAGATCCTGCCGCTGTTCGCGCGCCAGTCGGCGCAGGAGCAGGCGCGTGTGTTCTCGGCCTCCAATGGCCGCCGGGTGGTGCTGTCGACCAACGTCGCCGAGACCTCGCTGACCGTGCCCGGCATCCGCTACGTGGTCGATACCGGGCTGGCGCGCATCAAGCGCTACTCGCCGCGCAACAAGGTCGAGCAGCTGCAGGTCGAGAAGATCGCCCAATCGGCGGCCCAGCAGCGCGCCGGCCGCTGCGGCCGGGTCATGGACGGCATCTGCTTCCGCCTCTACGACGAGGACGACTTCAATCGTCGTCCGGCGCACACCGATCCGGAGATCCTGCGCTCCTCGCTCGCGGGCGTGATCCTGCGCATGAAGGCCCTGAAGCTGGGCGCAGTGGAAGACTTCCCCTTCATCGACGCGCCCGGGTCGCGCCTGATCGGTGACGGCTATGCGTTGCTCGCCGAGCTCGGCGCCGTCACCGACGACGATGCCCGCGCGCTGACGCCGATCGGGCACGAACTCGCCAAGCTCCCCCTCGATCCGCGCATCGGCCGCATGATCCTCGCTGCGCGGGACCGTGGCGCGCTCGCCGAGCTGCTGGTGATCGCCGCCGCGCTGTCGGTGCAGGACCCGCGCGAGCGCCCGCAGGACAGCCCCGGCGGCGCCGACCAGGCGCATGCGAAGTTCCGCGGCGGGGAACAGGACCAGAAGTCCGAGTTCCTGTGGTACTGGCACCTGTGGAAGGCCTGGGACGAGGTGCAGCGCCATGAATCGTCCAGCAAGCAGAAGGCCTGGTGCAAGAAGCACTTCCTGAACTACATGCGCATGCGCGAGTGGCGCGACGTGTTCACCCAGCTGCATTCGCTGTGCGCCGAGCACGGCTGGAAGGAGAACACGCAACCGGCCAACTACGAGGCGATCCACAAGGCGCTGCTCGCCGGCCTGCTCGGCAACGTCGGCTGCAAGGTGGACGACGGAGAGTACGCAACCAAGGGGCCGCAGGCGGGTTCGTATCTGGGCGCGCGCGGCATCAGGTTCTGGCCGCATCCCGGTTCGTCGCTGGCGAAGAAGGCGGGCAAGTGGATCGTGGCCGCCGAGCAGGTCGAGACCTCGCGCCTCTTCGGCCGCTGCATCGCGCGCATCGAGCCGGAGTGGGTGGAGGAGGTCGGCAGTCACCTGATCAAGCGCCAGGTCTTCGAGCCGCACTGGTCCAAGTCCTCCGGTGCGGTGCGCGCCTGGGAGCGCGGAACGCTGTACGGCCTGGTGATCTACCCGCGTCGCGGCGTGGCCTACCGCGACATCGACCCCGCGTTGTGCCGCGAGCTCTTCATCCGCGAGGGCCTGGTGCAGGGCGAAATCGCCGAGGGGCCGGCGCGCGCGATGGCCTTCCTCGCCCACAACCAGCGTCTGGTGGCGGAGATCGAACGCCTCGAGCACAAGTCGCGTCGCCCCGACGTGCTGGTGGACGAGACGCTGATCGAGGCCTTCTACGACAGCAAGCTCCCGGCGGAGGTCTGCGACGTCGCCGGCCTGGAGGCCTGGCGCAGGCAGGCCGAGAAGGCCGAGCCGAAGCTGCTGCACCTGTCGCGTGAGCAGCTGATGCGCCACGAGGCGGAAGGGGTCACCACCGACCGCTTCCCGCCGACGCTGGAGGTGCTCGGGCAGAAGTTGAAGCTCACCTACCTGCACCAGCCCGGCGAAGCCGACGACGGCGTGACGCTCGCCGTGCCGCTCGCCATGCTCAACCAGATTCCCGCCAACCGCTGCGAGTGGCTGGTGCCGGGCCTGCTGGAAGAGAAGGTCGCGGCGCTGATGAAGACCGTGCCGCAGAAACACCGCCACCGCCTTCAGCCGGTGGCCGAGAGCGCGGCGGCGTTCATGCTTGCCTTCGAGGCTGGCGAGTTCGACACCGACGAGCCGCTGTTGAAGATGCTGCAGCGCTTCGTCGAGGAGCGTGTGCAGCTGAAGCTGCCGCTCGAGAGCTTCCGCCCGGAGAACCTCAAGCCGCACTGCTTCATAAACTTCCGCGTGATCGACGAGCACGGCCGGGTGATGGGCCAGTCGCGCAACCTGATGGAGTTGCGCGCACGCTTCCGTGAGCAGGTGGCGGCGCGTTTCTCTGCGGCGAAGATCGGCGGTGCGCTTGCGGGCGCGCTGTCGGCCGCGGGCGTCGGGGCGGCGGCAGCGGCCGGCGATGATGCAGGCCAGGCTGCGCGGGCGTCCGGCGACGCTTCGATGCGCGGGCGCGCCGACGCCGAGCGTCGTGCCGTCCAGGGCGCGCCAGCGGGGCGAGGGGGCAATGCACCGGTGTCGCCGGCCACGGCTGCGCCAGCGCTGTCCGGTTTCACCGCATGGACGTTCGGCGAACTGCCCGAACTGCTCGAAGTCCGCGTCGCGGGCCGCGAGGTGATCGGGTTTCCTGCCCTGCACGACGACGGCGACAGCGTTTCCCTGCGACCTTACGACACGCCGGAAGAGGCGGCGAGCGTGCATCGGCGCGGCCTCGCCCGCTTGTTCGCGCTCAACCTGAGAGATCAGGTGCGCGCGGTCGAGCGCTTGCCCGGCCTGCGCGAACTCGCGCTGCAGTACATGAGCTTCGGCACCGAGGCCGAGCTGAAGGCGAGGCTGGTCGAGGCGACGTTGAATCGCTGCTGCCTGCTCGAGCCGCTGCCTGCCAATGCGGATGCGTTCGCGAAGCGTTGCGCCGAGGCCAAGACGCGGGTGAGTCTGGTTGCGCAGGAATTCATGCGTCTCACCGGGCAGCTCCTTGCCGAGCATGCAGGGCTGCAGAAGCGCCTGGCCGGGCTGAAGACCTTCCCCGAGCTTGTCGCCGACATCCAGGCGCAACTTGCCGCGCTGTTGCCCAAGGATTTTCTCGTCGCCTTCGCGTGGGAAAGGCTGGCGCACTTCCCGCGCTACCTCAAGGGCGACGCGGTGCGGCTGGACAAACTTCGCAACAATCCGGCGCGCGACGCACAGGCGATGGCCGAATGGAAGCAGCTCGCACAGGTTTGGGAGCGCGAGCGCCTCGCCCGCCGTCGGGCCGGCGTCGAGGACCCCGCGCTGGAGGAGTTCCGCTGGTTGCTGGAGGAGCTGCGCGTCGGCCTCTACGCACAGGAACTCAGGACGCCGATGCCCGTGTCGGTAAAGCGCCTGCAGAAGATCTGGGACAGCCGCCCGCGTTGACGCGTGGAGGCGGTCCCGGTGCTGGCCGTCAGCGCAGCGGGATCACCAGCGGCGGGATGTCCACGCCGATCACCACTGCCGGCGCGCGGCTGTGGCTGTACGAGCGGTAGGCCGGCTCGTAGTAGTGGTGATGGACGATCGGTTCGCGGTAATAGCGCGGACGCTCGCGGATGATGACCTTCTCGCGATAGACGGTGCGTTCGTCCCAGTGGTGGCGGTGGTGGTGCTTGTGCTTGTGGGCGTGCTTCTGGTGGCCCCAGTACGGGCCGCGATCATCGCGGTCAGCCAGTGCGGCCGGCGCGAAAGCCGAAAGGATGCCGCCGCAGAGGAGGGTGGCGGCGAGCCTGCGGGTTAGGGTGGTATTCATGGTCTGCCTCGTTCGTGTTGTCCTTGCAGGGCAGGGCCCCGATGCACTGGATACTAGGCGAGGCGGTCATCTGCGCGCTGCGGCAGAGTGTAAGCAGGCTTTTGTAACGCAGCCGAGACAAGGCGGTAACAATGCGCCGGGCTTTGATTCTTCAGAAGTTCTTGATAGACTGCCGGGCTTCCCTTGCTCCACCGGACCGCATGCCGGGGGGCTGCAACAACCAACCGCAAGGAGTTTGCATGCGACATTATGAAATCGTCTTCATCGTCCACCCTGACCAATCGGAACAGGTGCCGGCGATGGTCGAGCGCTACAAGACGCTCGTGACCGGCCGCAACGGGCAGATCCACCGCCTGGAAGACTGGGGCCGCCGCCAGATGGCCTACCCGATCCAGAAGGTGCACAAGGCTCACTACGTGCTGATGAACATCGAGTGCGACGGCGAGACGCTGAACGAACTCGAGCACGCCTTCAAGTTCAACGATGCAGTGCTGCGCCACCTCACCATCAAGATGAAGAAGGCGGTCACCACGCCTTCGCCGATGATGAAGGAAGAGAAGTCGCGCTCGCTGAGCACGGCGTCCGACGAAGCGAAGCCGGCCGACAGCGAAGCGGCTGCCGCCTGAGTTGCCTGACCCGGGATTGAATGAACTGCGCCTCGATGCGCGCGTGGCCGAGTTGCTGCCGCTGCGTCGAACGCCTGCCGGAGTGCCGATCGCAAGCTGCGTGCTGGCACACGAATCGAAACAGGTCGAAGCGGGGCTGACCCGCGACGTTTCGGTGGAAGTGCAGGCGGTGGCCGTTGGCGATCTCGCCAGCGTGCTGGCAGCAGCGAAGCCCGGGGCGGCGGTGCGGCTCAGCGGATTCCTCGCGGCAAGAAGCCTGCGGAGTCGGAGTCCGGTGCTGCACCTGAATACAATCGAATTTCTCGAAGGAAACTGAAATGGCTTTCAAGCCCAAGTCCAAGTTCAAGAAGAAAGATGATCGCGGTGGTCGTGGTCTGTTCAAGCGTCGCAAGTTCTGCCGCTTCACGGCCGAGAAGATCGAAGAAGTCGACTACAAGGATGTCGAGATCCTGAAGGACTTCATCACCGAGAACGCCAAGATCATGCCGGCGCGCATCACCGGCACCAAGGCCGGTTACCAGCGCCAGCTGTCGGTCGCCGTCAAGCGCGCCCGCTTCCTGGCTCTGATGCCCTACACCGACCTGCACCTGTAAGAGGGGATAGAACTCATGCAAATCATTCTTCTCGAAAAGGTCGTGAACCTCGGTGGCCTCGGTGACGTGGTCAAGGTCAAGGACGGCTACGCCCGCAACTTCCTGATTCCGCAAGGCAAGGCCAAGCGTGCCACGCAAGCCAACCTGGCTGAGTTCGAAGCCCGTCGCGCCGAACTCGAGCGCGTCCAGGCCGAAAAGCTGGCTGCTGCGCAGGAAGCTGCCGCCAAGCTGGAAGGCGTGACCGTTCAGGTTTCCCGCAAGGCTGGCATGGATGGCCGCCTGTTCGGCTCGGTCGGCAATGCCGATATCTCCGAAGCGCTGGCCGCGCAGGGCTTCACCATCGATCGTGCTGCCATCCGCATGCCGGAAGGCCCGCTGAAGCAGGTTGGCGAAGTGCAGCTGGAGATTGGTCTGCACGCCGACGTGGTCGCCACCATCACCGTCTCGGTGGTCGGCGAGCAGTAATTCCGCACGCTTTCTGGGCGCTGATGAAAAGGGCTGCCTGGTGCAGCCCTTTTTGCTTCCTGTCGGCGCGCTCGGGCTGCGGATTTTCCGTTACGTATTGCCGCACGTTCGGGCATGACGTGCGTCGCTAGAATGCGATGCATCGGTTTCAAAGGGTGTTCGTGATGAGTTCTTCGTCTTCCCGTTTTTCCGACTACGCGTCCGATCCCCAGGTCGCGCAGATCAAGCTTCCGCCTCATTCACTTGAAGCCGAGCAGTCCCTGATTGGCGGCATCCTGCTCGACAACCAGGCTTGGGAGCGGGTTGCCGACCTTGCCAACGAGGCGGATTTCTATCGGGACGATCACCGCCGGATCTACCGCCACATCACCAAGCTCATCGATCAGGGGCGGCCGGCAGACGTCGTGACCGTATTCGAGTCGCTGGAAAAAAATGGCGAGGCGGAGCAGGCGGGGGGCCTGGCCTACATCGCCGAGATTGCCAACAACACCCCGTCAGCGGCGAACATCCGGCGTTACGCCGAAATCGTTCGTGAGCGGGCAATCTTGCGCAAACTGGTCGCCGTGGGGGATGAGATTGCGGCGAGCGCGCTGAGTCCATCCGGCAAGGATGCCAAGGCCCTGCTCGACGAAGCCGAGGCCAAGGTGTTCGAGATCGCGGAGGCGGGTGCGCGTCACGCCAGTGGTTTCGTCTCCATTCAGCCGATTCTCAAGCAGGTCGTCGACCGGGTCCAGGAACTCTACGACCGCGACAATCCGTCCGAGGTCACCGGGGTGCCGACCGGCCTCGTCGATCTCGACGACAAGACCTCGGGTCTCCAGCCGTCGGACATGATCATCGTCGCCGGCCGTCCCGCCATGGGCAAGACGACCTTCGCGCTCAATCTCGCCGAGCACATCGCCATCGAACAGCGTCTGCCGGTGGCCATCTTCTCCATGGAAATGCCTGGCACCCAGTTGGCGACACGTTTCATTTCGTCCGTCGGGCGCATCGACATGCAGAAGATCCGTAGCGGCCGCCTCACCGATGACGACTGGCAGCGGCTGACGATGGCGATGGGCAAGCTCTACGATGCCCCGCTCTACATCGACGAGACGCCGGGTCTCAATCCGATCGATCTGCGTGCACGGGTTCGTCGGCTCGCGCGCCAATGCGGTCGCCTCGGTCTGGTTGTCATCGACTACCTGCAACTGATGAGCGGTACCCGCGAGGGCGACAACCGCGCATCCGAGCTGTCGGAGATCTCGCGCTCGGTGAAGTCGCTCGCCAAGGAGTTGCATGTGCCGATCATTGCGCTGTCGCAGCTCAACCGAAGCCTCGAGCAGCGCCCCAACAAGCGCCCGGTCATGTCCGATCTGCGCGAATCCGGCGCTATCGAGCAGGACGCGGACATCATCATGTTCATCTATCGCGATGAGGTCTATAACCCCGACTCTCCGGACAAGGGGACGGCGGAGCTGATCATCGGCAAGCATCGTAATGGTCCGACCGGCACCGTTCGTCTAACCTTCATCGGCGAGAACACTCGCTTCGAGAATTACGCCGCCGCGCCCGGCTTCTGACTTGCGTATGCGCGCATAGATTTCTTTGTTGTGAATTGATGTTGACGATGTTGTTTGTGTGTCTATAATGCGCACCTCTTTCAGCGCTGACGCGGTCTCTTCTGAAGCGGCGGCGGGGCTGGAGGGGTGAGGCGGGCGGTTCGCCGGGGCTTTGGGTTGTTCGATGATTCGGGCGACGCGGTTAAAAAAGTTTCGGTGAGTGCTTGACAGGTTGTGTGAAGTTGAGCATAATCTCGCTTCTTCGCTGCCGGGTGGCAGCAGTTCTTTAAAAAATTGAACAACCGATAAGTGTGGGTGCTTGGTTGTTGTGGTCGGCAGCTTAGGCTGCTTGGTTTCGCAA
>NZ_AMXC01000037.1:0-26685 GCF_000310165.2 Thauera sp. 63 | reverse complement strand
GGCGGGGGCGGCCGCGACCTCCACGGTCACGTCCGCGTCGGCCGCCGTGGGCTGGCTGGCGGCCTCGAGCGACGCAGCCAGCTTTCGCTTCGACCAGCGCGACAGGAAGCCGCCCGCGCTCACGCCCGCCCCCGGTCCGGCGCCAGCGGATCATTGCGCCGCACCTTCTTGCGCGGCGCCGGCTTGTAGTGGGTGTTGACGAAATCGCCCACCCAGTCGGCGATGTCGCGTGACATCGGCACACCGTCGACCTGCTCGCCCGAATCCAGCCAGCGCGCCGCCTCGCCATAGCTCGCCGACACCGCCGCAGGCAGCGCCAGTTCGCCTTCCTTGCGCCACATCACGAACACCTTGGGGATCGGCGAACTCATGTTGAGGAAGTAGTTGTCCGCCTCGTCGCGGAACAGCTCGATCGCCCAGCCACCGATGCGCCACTGGCGGCGGTCCGGCTCGGACACGATCTCGAGCGGCGCGGGATCGGCCAGATCGAAGGCGGGGACCACGCCCACCGCCTCCCAGGCCTCGTCCACCCAGGGATTGTTCAGGCGGCGGCACTCCATGACCACCGCAACCGGGAATTTCTCCATGCCTCGCACCCGCATCTTTTATCGGCTTATGAAGTCCACAGCATACGTCGCCGATCGCCGCATCGCGACCGTGAAAACCCGCGCGCCCCGCCACCCCCTGGCCGGCAAGCCGCTACAATCGTCCGCCTGACGCCTACCGCAACCCAGCGAACGCCCCCGATGAATGCGTCCCAACGCCCCCTGCTGAGCCAGGCCAGCCGCCCGCTCACCGTCGAGATCCCGGCCATCAACGAGCATGGCGAAACCGTGCCCACCGCCATCGCCGGCGAGCATCCGCTCACGCTCTACGTGGACAAGCGCGAAATCGTCACGCTGATGACACTGGGCGCCGCGCCCGAGGCCCTCACCATCGGCTGGCTGCGCAACCAGCGCCTGGTGCGCAGCCTGGACGAGATCGCCTCGGTGCAGGTCGACTGGGAGGTCGACGCGGTGTCGGTGACCACCCGCAACGGCCTGCGCGACGCTGACGAGAAGCTCGGCAGCCGCACGGTGACGACCGGCTGCGGCCAGGGCACGGTTTTCGGCGGCCTGATGGACGAGATCGACCAGGTGCGTCTGCCACACGACCGCATGCTGAAGCAGTCGACGCTGTACGCGCTGATGGAGGCCGTGCGCCACCACGAGTCCATCTACAAGCAGGCCGGCGCGGTGCACGGCTGCGCGCTGGCACAGGCCACGCCCGGCGGCTGCGAGATCCTGATGTTCTTCGAGGACGTCGGCCGCCACAACGCGGTGGACGCCATCGCCGGCCAGATGTGGCTCGACGGGCTCGAGGGCGCGGACAAGATCTTCTACACCACCGGCCGGCTGACCTCGGAGATGGTGATCAAGACCGCGCAGATGGGCATTCCGTTTCTCGTGTCGCGCTCGGGCCTGACCCACATGGGCTGGCAGATCGCGCAGAACATCGGCCTGACCATGGTCGGACGCGCCCAGGGCAAGCATTACCTGCTGTTCACCGGAGCCGACCGATTCATCCGGGAATGAAGCCGCACAACACCGCGCGCGCAAGCACACACCCGACCACCGCACCCCATCGAGCCTGACCATGACCACGCCTGCCGCCACGCCGAACGCCCCCCGCCCCGCCGACTGCCGCATCACCGGCGTGCTGCTCGCCGGCGGCCAGGGCAGCCGCATGGGCGGCGTCGACAAGGGCCTGGTCGAACTTGCCGGACGGCCGATGGCCGCGCACGCGCTGGAACGACTGGCACCGCAGGTCGACGAACTGATCATCAACGCCAACCAGAACCTCGCGGCCTGGCAGGCCTTCGGCTACCCGGTTTTCGGCGACGACATCGGCGGCTTCGCCGGCCCGCTCGCCGGGCTGCACGCAGCCCTGTCGCGCGCAGCCCACCCGCTGGTCGTCACTGCGCCCTGCGACTCGCCCTTCCTGCCCGCCGACCTGGTCGAGCGTCTGGCCGCGGCCCTGCACGCAGCCGGCGCCCAACTGGCGGTCGCCAGGACCTTCGACCAGCCGCACCCGGTGTTCTGCCTGTGCCGCCGCGACCTCGCCGGCCACCTCGGCGACTTCCTGGCCGGCGGCGGGCGCAAGATCGACCGCTGGTACGGCACGCTGAAGATCGTGGAAGTCCCCTTCGACGATCAGGAAGCGGCCTTCCGCAACATCAACACCCGCGACGAACTGGCCGAAGCGGCGCGCGACCTGCCGGCCGGAGCCGGCTGAGGCCCGCATGAGTCCGCGCAACGTCCGCGTTCCGGGACCGGCCACGCCGCGCGATGAAGCCGCGCCCGGCGCCTGCTTCACCGTCCGCGAAGCCGCCGCCTTCCTCAACCTGAACGAGAAGAAGCTCTACGAGCTCGCCAACAGCAAGGACATCCCGGCCGCACGCATCGGTGGCAAGTGGCTGTTTCCGCGCGCGCTGCTCGAGGAATGGCTGCTGGAGCAGGCCCACGGCGGCGCCCTGACCGACCGCCTGCTCATCACCGGCAGCGACGACCCGCTGCTGGCCGCCACCGTGTCGGCGCTGGCGCCTTCGCTCGGCGCCGAGGCCTTCGTCGCCTACAGCCCCACCGGCACGCTCACCGGGCTGGAGCTGCTCGCCCGCCGCCGCGCCAACGTCTGCGCCCTGCACTGGGGCGGCGTCGAGCACAGCGAACAGCAGCACGCAACGCTGCTGCGCAGTTTCGGCGGTCACCGCCAGTGGGCGCTGGTGCGGCTCGCGCTGCGCGAACAGGGCGTCATCCTGCGCCGCGGCCTGCACATCGACGGCATCGAGACGCTGGCCGGTTTCGACTACCGCTGGGCAATGCGCCAGGCCGGCGCCGGCTCGCGCCACTTCCTCGAATCCGCCCTCGCCAGCCGCGGCTTTTCGGCCGTCGACTGCACGGTCGTCGCCACCGCCCACACCGAACGCGAGGCCGCCGGCATCGTCGCCCGCGACGACGCCGACTGCGCCCCCGGCACCCGCGCCGCCGCGGCGGAGTTCGGGCTGGACTTCCTGCCGCTCGGCTGGGAAGCCTTCGACCTCGCCCTGCCCCGCGACATCCTGTTCCGCCGCCTGTTCCAGGACCTGCTGCGCGCACACGCCGGCCCGGCATCGCAGGCCCTCGCGCAGCGCCTCGGCGGCTACGATCTGTCGCCCCTGGGGCAGGTCATCGGGCTGGACTGACCCCTTGGATGTCGCACGCCATGACGCGACTCAGGACTGCACCAACGGAGAACGAATGATGAAGACCTACGACTACATCGTCATCGGCGGCGGCAGCGGCGGCGTCGCCACTGCGCGCCGCGCGGCGGAATACGGCGCCCGCGTGCTGCTGGTGGAGGCCGCGCGGCTTGGCGGCACCTGCGTGAACGTGGGCTGCGTGCCCAAGAAGGTCATGTGGTACGCCTCGAACATCGCCCAGGCAATGCGCGACGCGCCCGGCTACGGCTTCGCCGCCGCAACGGTGTCCCTCGACTGGGCCACCCTCAAGACCCGGCGCGACGCCTACATCGCCCGCCTCAACGGCATCTATGCCGAAATGCTGGGCAAGGCAGGTGTCGAGGTCGTTCATGGCTTTGCGCGCTTCGCCGACACCCACTGCATCGAGGTCGACGGCCAGCGCTTCAGCGCGCCGCACATCGTCATCGCCACCGGCGGCCGCCCGGTCGTGCCCGACATCGAGGGTGCTGAACTCGGTATCGACTCCGACGGCTTCTTCGCGCTCGAGCATCAGCCGCGGCGGGTCGCGGTCGTCGGCGCGGGCTACATCGCGGTGGAACTGGCCGGCGTGTTCAATGGCCTCGGCAGCGAGGTCGACATGCTGGTGCGCGGCGCGCAGCTGCTGCGCCCCTTCGACGCCCTGCTGCGCGACGAACTGGCCACCCAGATGCAGCAGGACGACGTGCGCATCCACTTCGGTGCCCAGGTACAGCGCATCGCCCGCGAGGCCGACGGCAGCCTACGCATCGAGCGCGTCGATGGCCCGCCGCTGCAGGTCGATGCGCTGGTGTGGGCCACCGGCCGCCGCGCCAACACCGACCGGCTGAACCTCGCCGCCGCCGGACTCGCCGCGGATGAGAGAGGCCTCATCGCCACCGACGCCTTCCAGAACACCACCACGCCCGGCGTCTACGCCCTCGGCGACATCACCGGCCGTGCCGAACTCACCCCGGTCGCCATCGCCGCCGGGCGCAAGCTGGCCGCGCGGCTCTTCCTCGACCTGCCCGACAGCCGGCTGGATTACGACTGCATCCCCACCGTGGTCTTCAGCCATCCGCCGATCGGCACCGTCGGCCTCACCGAGGACGAAGCGCGCGCCCGCTTCGCCACGGTCAAGGTGTACGCCACCCGCTTCACTGCCATGGCCCACGCCCTCACCGAGCATCGGCCGAAGACGGCGATGAAGCTGGTGTGCGCCGGCGACGACGAGCGCATCGTCGGCCTGCACGTCATCGGCGACGGTGCCGACGAAATGCTGCAAGGCTTCGCCGTGGCCGTGCGGATGGGCGCCCGCAAAGCCGACTTCGACCGCACGCTCGCCATCCACCCCACCAGCGCCGAAGAGTTCGTCACCCTCCGTTGAGGGCGAATGCGCAGTTGGCCCCTCCACTCACCGTGAACTAGAATTCAAACCCGAATTCTGCACCGAGGCCTCGCCATGCCAATCCGGACTCAGGACATCGTTTCCCTTACAACCGCACGGGCGCAGTTGTCCGAACTCGCCGATCAGGTCAGGGCAGGAGCCGAGAAGATCATCACCCGAAACGGCGAGGCCAGCGTCGCGCTCGTCGATGCGCGCCGGCTCGATTACTACCATCGTCTAGAGCAGGCGCAAATCCACCTGCTGATGCTCGACGAAGCCAGGCGCGGGCTCGAGGATGTCAACGCTGGCCATACGCGCGACGCGCGAGATGCCCTGGCAGAACGCAAGCAAGCCCGCGCATGAGCGTACGTGCCGCAGTCCGGGTCACGCGCAATTTCGAGCGCAACCTCGACGGCATCGAGACATTCCTGACCAAGGCCGAAGCGCCGGGCGCGTCCGTCGCGCTGCTGGACGAACTGGCCGACATGCTCGTACCGACGCTGGAACGCCACCCGGACATCGGTCGTGACTTTCTCTCCCGGATCACGGATTCGGCGGAAGCCGAACTCTGCATCGAGCGCGTGCATCATCTCTTGCACGGGCTCGACGCTTCGGCATCACTGCGGGAGTACGTCATGGCGCACTACCTTGTGCTTTACGCCCATGTCACAGGAACGGTGTACCTGTTGTCGATACGGCACCAGCGGCAATCGGTCTTCGATATCACCCTCCGCTAGGACGAAACCCACGATGCCCATGACCTACGAACAGCACCTCGACGAAGTCGCCACCCTGCTATACGAGCGCTACGACCAGAGCGAAGAAGACGCCATCAAGCTGGTGATGGCCGCCCAGGCCGACGACTTCTTCAGCGGCCACGACGACGACCCGTTGATCTGCACGCAGGAGCGCGCCGAGGCCGATGCGCGCGAGGTGTTCCGCAAGTACGGTGCGCAACAGAAACCAGCCAGCTCGAACGCGTCGGCCCAGCGACGGGCACCCAAGAAGTAAAGTGCACCAACAAATATCATTTATTTATTATTCTTGTTCTTTTTTATTTTTATGCCGTTTGTCCACTCCTGACATTCGACGACGCATTTGTCATGGGTGAACCCGATCGAGTGTCAAACCGCGGCACTCCATCACGGAAACTGCGGGTTTTCGAGCTGGCACGCCCTTTGCGTATATGACGACAAGCGGAAACGACCGCCGAACCTCGAAGGAGAAACTTCAATGAAAAAGATTCAGAAGGGCTTCACCCTGATCGAACTGATGATCGTCGTGGCGATCATCGGCATCTTGGCTGCCATTGCGATTCCGCAGTTTAACGAATATCGCGCGAAGGCTAATGACACTTCAGCGGTCGCTGATGTGAAGAATGGCATTACGGCCGTCATTTCGTCGTTGAAGTAACTGCTCCTGGAGAAGCATGATGAAGAAAATTTTCGTGATCGTCGCTGGTCTTCTTGTCTCGAATGCAGTTCTGGCTGACGACTTCCCAGGCTCGACGAACGTCATTGAAGACACCGACTGCGAAATGCTTGCAGAGAACGTGACAATCAATTTGTCAAAGGACGTTTTGGGCGGTTTTGACTGCAATTCGCGGTCGATCGTGATTGCCGCATGCCACCCTACTGGTCGCAAGTCAACGCGAACTCTTCCAGTCGAGACTTGCACGGATGCTGATCCTCCCGTTTGTACAACCGAGAACGAACCCGTGACTGGATCTGCTGTTCCGTATGCTTCGACTGAGCGCGGCACAGTTACCAGCGAGTATCCCGGAGGCGACTGCACAACTGCAGCGTTTGCCACTGCAATTGCAACGGATAAACTCACTCCGACCACTCCGTAAGCGCCAAATAAATTTGCCTAGCTTTAAGGTGACTTAGAGGGTCGCTGGTTAGTCCAGCGGCCCTCTTTTAACCTCGTACCCTCCCCCGTGGCGATCCGAAGATGTCTCCAATTCAAGAGCTCTCAACATCCTTGCGTCTAGCGGTTCGAGGACATTATTTATTGTTACTTGCGTGGCTCATTGCGTCTTTCTTAGGCGGAGTATTGCTTGCATCGCAGTTCAGCTCTCGACATCCGAGCACGGTCGCGCTGGACACTGGGTTATCGCTGATGAGGGTTGCAGCGCCCATAATTGCCATTCTCCTAGTGCAAGACCTTTTTTCTCGCGAGTTCGACCGTAAATTACACCTAACATCCCTGACATACCCACGTCCGCGTTATCAGTTTCTGCTAGGTCGCATCACCGCCATCGCCACACTCCTACTCTTTCTTCTAATCATCCTTGCATCGCTGCTTGCCGTCCTGACTACGTGGATCAGTTACGGCTACACTCAAGCCACTCCGCCCGACCTTGGCCTGCCTTACGTCATCACCGTAGTCTTTATCGCGCTCGACCTCCTCGTCGTACTTGCCATTGGCACCTTCATCGCCGTCACCTCCACCACGCCGAGCTTCGTACTCATCGGCACCATCGGCTTCACGCTGGTAGCGCGCTCTTATTCCGGCATCGTCGCACTGCTGACACGTGATAGCACTTTGGTCGGGAACGCCGACACCTACCAGTCTTCCCTCAGCCTGCTCGGCTACCTGTTGCCCGACCTCGCCGCGCTGGATGTGCGCATGATTTCGCTGTACGGAGACTGGCAGTTCCTGCCCGACGACTGGCCGCTGCGCGTGGTCTCCACGCTGGCCTATGCCGCAGCTTTGTTCGCACTGTCGGTGTGGGCGCTGAACCGCAAGAAGTTCTCCTGATGAAGTCACGCAACGCATTGCCGCTCGCCATTGCGGCACTGGGATTCGGCGTTTTCGCCGCGATCTGGGCCATGCGTCCGCCCGCCAGCACCGAGCCGCCGCCCGAAGTATTCGACCGTGTCGTCGTCTCCGCCCCCGTACAGTTGCTGCTCACCGGCGGCGACCGCTTTCTGGCCGCCAACATCGAATCCATCCGCGCCGTTGCGACCACCAGCGACAACCCCGAAGCGGCCGAAGCCAACGCCTCCTTCGCCATCCGTGCGCGTCGCGTGGTCGCGCAGTTGAACCCCTGCCACGAAGACAACTACTACCAGGGCAACGCCCTGCTGACATGGGGCGGGGCCGTGGCCGAAGGCAACGATTTGCTCAAGCGCGCCACCGAGTGCCGCACCTGGGACGAAATCCCGCCCTTCTTCTACGGCTTCAACCAGTACTTCTTCCTGCACGACGTCGAAGGCGCACGCGCCTCGCTGGAGATCGCCGCCGAACGCGCCACCGACAACGCCGCCGGCTTCCGCAAGTTCGCCATCATGCTCGCCGCAGGTGAACTGAAGGACGACAGTGCCGCCCTCGACTTCCTGCAGCAGGAGCGCGCCCAAACCAGCGACCCCAAGCTGCAGGGCATGCTTGACAAGCGCATCGCCCGCCTGCAAGGCCTCATCACCCTGCGCGCTGCTCAGCAACGCTACGAAGCCCGCGTCGGCCAGCCCCTGACCAACCCGCAGGCGCTGATCGACAGCGGCGAACTCGAGGCCTTCCCCAACGACCCGCTGCGCATCGGCTACGAATTCGCCGATGGCCGGTTCCGGCTGAAGGAACTGAAGATCGCCGGGCTGGAGCGGCCATAGCGGGAAGCCGGGTTCGCTTTCTTTTCCAAGTCGTGCCGCCTAGAATATAGCTAGCCATATAAAGAATTGGGTTAGCCATGAAAATCGTTCCCGTTTTCGAAGCCAAGAACCGCTTCTCCGAGCTGCTCGCCAGTGTGGAGCGGGGAGAGGAGGTTGCGATTACCCGGCGGGGCGTTGCTGTTGCACGGCTCGTGGTCATGGACAGCCATGCGGAGGCAGAGGATCAACGCCGGCAGAACGTTCGTGAGACGTTTGCCGAACTGCGCAAGCTACGCGAGGCGATCGAACTGGAGGGCGACCTGAAGCAACTGGCAAGGGAAGGGCTGGCCTGATGGCTTTCATCATCGACAGCTCGGTCGTATGCGGCTGGTTCATCGCGAACCAGGCCACACCCTACGCCGAAGCCATTGCCCAGCGACTCGAGACGGAACGTGCAGTCGCCCCAACACTGCTGCAACTCGAGTACACCAACGTACTTCGCACTGCCTGCAAACGCGGTCGGGTGGTTGCGCAGGCCGCACGCGAAGTGGTCGACCGCATCCAGGCGCTACCGATCGAGTTCGACACGCAATCGCCTGCACCCAGCACGGTGCTGTCACTGGCGCTGCGCTTCGACCTGACGACCTATGACGCAAGCTATCTCGAACTCGCACTACGTGAACAGCTACCGATCGCCACCCAGGACGAAGCACTGGCCGAAGCCGCCTGGGCTGCGGGCGTTGGCGTGGTGAAGATGTGAGAACAGGAACGACATTCCGATGACCCCCGCCCTCGAATTCCACTCCGTCAGCAAGACCTTCCGCTCCCGCGGCAAGACCGTACAGGCGCTGCGCAACGTCAGCTTCGATGTCACCGAAGGCGAGGTGTTCGGCTTCGTCGGCCCCAACGGCGCGGGCAAGTCCACCACGATCAAGGTGATGCTGGACGTCATCAACGACTACGAGGGCGAGGTGAAGCTGTACGGCGTGTCGGCGCGCGAGGCGGAGTCGCGCAAGGGCATCGCCTACGTGCCCGAATCGCCCGCGCTGTACGAACAATTCACCCCGCTCGAGATCCTGCGCATGGCGCTGGACATGTACGGCATCCGCCGGCCGGATGCCGACGCCTGGTGCATGCAGTGGCTGGAACGCTTCTCGGTGGCGCAGAACGCCAAACGCCGCATCCGCGAGCTGTCCAAGGGCAACGCGCAGCGCGTGGCGCTGGCCCATGCGCTGGTCGTCAGCCCTCGCCTGCTGGTGCTGGACGAGCCGCTGTCGGGCCTGGACCCGGTGGGGCGCAAGGACGTGGTCGACATCCTGGCCGAATACAAGCGCGACGGCGGCGCGATCTTCTTCACCTCGCACGTGCTGCACGACGTGGAGCGCATCGCCGACCGCTTCGGCTTCATCCACCAGGGCGAACTGCTGACCACCCGCTCGCCGCGCGACCTGGTGAGCGAGCGCGCCGACCGCTTCATCGTGCGCTACCAGGCCAGCGCGCCGCTGGATGGCGAACACGCGGCGATCCGCGAAGGCGAATACGAACAGGAACTCGACGAAGCCGCCCTGCCAGCCTTCCTGACGCGGCTTCAGGCCGAAGGCGGCCGACTGGTGACGGTGAAGCCGGCGGTGTCGCTGGAGACGGTGTTCTTCAAGATTCTGGAAGGGCAGAAGCCGGCTTGATGCCTCGGGGGTGAGGGTGGCTGCAGGGCCTCCACGGTCACGACCGAGCCAACGAGTTCCCCAGGTCGTGCCTGTCGAGCATTTTTACACTCGGTTCGCCAAGCGACCTTGATGCATAAAAAACATATTCAAGAACAAAGACCTGCATCACTGGCCTCGATCATGCTTCGCTCTCCACACGATTCCACCGCGGAAATGGAGAGCCATCATGGAAATGACGCGTTGTCTACGGCAGGGTTTCAGGTCCCTGGCAGTTTGCGCCGGCCTTCTCGCAAGTGCCTCGGCGTCTGCAGCGCTCTACAAGGGCGTGGAATTCCCCGGCGGAGCAGCGTCTTTCGCCGATGCGGTCGTTTCGTACGATCCAGCTTTCAGCGGTGGCGCAATTCCAACCGCCACCTACCAGGACACCAGCCAGGCCCTCGGTATCCCGAACTACCCGGAAGGGGCTGATCCTGAGTACGTGAGCCTCGGTGCCGGCGGTCGACTGGTGCTGCGCTTTACCGACAACTCGCTGACGGGCAGTGGCGACAACGGGCTCGACCTGTGGATCTTCGAGGTCGGACCCGATGTGGAAGACACGATCGTCGACATCAGCAAGGACGGCTCTAACTGGTTCAACGTGGGCTCGGTATTCGGCGCCACGTCGGGCATCGATATCGACGCATTCGGATTCGGCACATCGGACTTCTTTTCCTACATTCGTCTGACCGACGTTCTGACCGAAGGCGCGACGACCGGCACGACGGTCGGGGCCGATATCGACGCCGTCGGAGCCATTTCCTCCGCCCCGCCAGTCGTCAGCGTCCCCGAGCCCGGCGTCCTCGCCCTGCTCGGGATCAGCCTGCTGGCCTTTGGATTGCGGAAACGCGTGATCGAGCGCTGACCCTCCCGTAGCACCGCCCCACCTTGCGCTCGAAGCCCAACCGGGGCGGCGGGCAGGCGATTCACAGGACCAGGTAGCCCACCACGAAATCCGCCACCGCCTCCGGATCGTTGATGTCCAGCGTGGGCAGGGTGGTGGGCACCCCGGTATCCGTCGCCACGGCGACGATGCGGCCGTCGTCCGGGAACAGCAGCGCTTCGGTCACCACGGCGCGATGCACCTCGATCTTGGGGATTTCGGCGCGCTTGAAGCCTTCGACGAGCACCACGTCGCAGGGACCGAGCTTGTCGAGCAGTTCATCGAGCGTGGCCTCGGGCGCGCCGCGCAGCTCTCGCGTGAGCGACCAGCGCTGGCCGGAGCTGACCATGACCTCGCGGCAACCGGCCTGGCGGTGGCGCCAGGAGTCCTTGCCGGCGTGGTCGATGTCGAAGCTGTGGTGCGCGTGCTTGACCAGCGAGACCGCGTAGCCGCGCGCCGTCAGCACACCGATGACCTGCTCGACCAGCGTCGTCTTGCCACTGCCGGACCAGCCGGCAAAACCCATCACTTTCATGTTGCGTGTGCGTCCGTTGAGTCGTCGGCGCCCCGGCCGTCCGGGGCGGTGTCGTTGCGATAGACCGGTTCGGCCAGCAGGCTGACCGTGAAGGCCGTGCCGAGGCCGGGCGTGCTGTCGACCTCGATGCGGCCGCCGTAGCGCTCGACCAGCGTATGGCTGATCGACAGGCCCAGACCGGTGCCCTGCCGCTTCTTGGTGGTGAAGAAGGGATCGAAGATGCGCGCCATGTCCTCGCCGCGGATGCCGCTGCCGGTGTCGCGCACGGTGATGCGCACGCCGCGGGCGTCCGTCGCCGGGTCGCGGTCGGCCGTCTCGAGCGTGAGGGTACCGCCCCCGAGCATGGCCTGCACGGCATTGACGATGAGGTTGATGAGCACCTGCTGCAGCTCCTGCAGGTTGATCTGCACCCGCTCGCGCGCCTGCAGTTGCTGCACCACCTTCACCTCGGCGCGCGCGAGGTGCTGGCGCGTCAGCACCAGGCAATCGGCCACGGCGGCATTGACGTCCACCGCCTCGACGTAGCCGGCGAACTCGCCCGGCCGGGCAAACTGCAGCAGCTTGGTGACGATGACGCGGATGCGGTTGACCTGCTCGTGGATCAGCCGCATTTCGTTGGCGACCGGCTGCGCCGCAGCACCGAGTTCCTCGCGCATCAGGTCCAGGTTGCCCTGGATGACGGCGGTGGGGTTGCTGATCTCGTGCGCGACGCCGGCCGTCAGCTCGCCGATGGCGGCGAGCTTCTCGCGCATCACCAGCTGGCGTTGCGCGGCACGCAGCTCCGCGTTGGCAGCGGCGAGGTCGGCGGTGCGCTCGGCCACCTTGCGGTCGAGCGAGGCGTTGAGCGACTGCAGTTCGGCACGCTGCGCGGCCTGGCTGTCGAGCAGGCGGTCGAACTCGGTCGCCAGCCGCCCGAGTTCGTCGCGGCTGTCGATGCGACCGACGCGCGCCGCGGCGTCGCCCGCCTCGATGCAGCCGATGGTGGCGTGCATGCGCTCGATCGGGCGGAAGACGCTGCGCGCCCAGTGCAGCGTCCACAAGGCGCCGAGCCCGCTGATGATCAGCGAGATCGTCGCCACCACCGCCAGCGCCACGTACTTCGCGACGCGATAGGGGGCTTCCTGGAAGCCGACGTAGAGCATGCCGACGCGTTCGCCGAGGCTGTCGACCACCGGCTCGTAGCCGGAGACATACCAGTCATTGACCACGAAGGCGGTTTCCAGCCAGGTGCGGCCGTCGCGCAACACGTGGTCGCGCACGACCTGCGAGGCGCGCGTGCCGAGCGCACGCTCGCCCTCGAACAGGCGCACGTTGGTGGCGATGCGCGCATCGCCGAGGAACAGCGTGGCCGTGCCCTTGCCGCCCAGCGGCAGCGTGCCCTCGCGATAGACGATGGCGTTGATGTTGTCGACGAAATCGAGGTTGCCGTTGAGCAGCACGCCGCCCTCGAGCACCGCGACCAGGTTGCCGCGGGCATCGCGCACCGGTGCGGCGGCATGGATGACCATGCCGCGCTCCTCGACCCGGCGCCCGTCCTGAACCGCACGCGGCGTGTCGATCAGCGTCAGGCGGGCACGCTCGCGCAAGGCGGGCGACAGGGCACCGAGCTCATCCGCGGAGAACAGGTCGATGACGCTGTCGCTACCCGAGCGGATCGCCTGCGCCACCACCGGCCACCCCATGCGGTCGCTGCCCGGGGCGAGGTTGCCGGAAGACTGCAGCACGCGGCCGCTGACATCGAGCAGGTTGAGGAAATCGAGGGCGTGCTCGGCGCGACGCGCCTTCAGCACCGCGTCGAGCATCTCGAGCTGCAGTGCCAGTGCCAGTTCGTGCGAATTCGCCAGCCCGGTCACGCGCATGCCCACGTTGTCGATGACACGCTCGAAATAGCCGTGCGCGGTCGACATGTCGCTGCCGACCTTGGACACCATCAGGCGGTGGTAGTAGGTCTCGCCCCAGTACCAGGTCAGCCCCATGATGATCGGGAAGCCGAGCATCAGCGGCGCCAGCACCAGGAACAGCAGCTTGGCGCGCACCGACGCGCGCAGCGCGGCAAGCGGGCTGCGCCAGCCGAGTGGCGAGGGCGCGGGGGGGCGGGGCGGAGTCATCGGCTGCGCGGCATGCAGAAACCGGGAGGCCGCGCCCTCAGGCGCGGCGCTCCAGCGCGTCGGCGACGGCAGCCTCGCTCCACTCGGCGAACTTGCGCTCGAGTGTCTTGCGCGATACGCCGAGCCGGCGTGCAGCCTCGGTCTTGTTGCCGCCACAGGCCTCGGTGACGCGCTCGATGTGACGGCGCTCGACCTCGGCCAGGCTCAGCTCCAGCTCGTCGGTCAGGAGCGGCGCCACGTCGGCGCCGGACACCGGCTCGGACGGGAAGCTGCCGAGGATCATCGAGCGCTCGACGTAGTTGCGCAACTCGCGCACGTTGCCGGGCCAGGGGTAGGCGGCCAGCCGGCTCACCACTTCGTGCGACAGCGGCAGGGGCGCGACGCCCAGCTGCACCGACAGTTGCTGCATGAAGTGGCGCATCAGGTCCGGGATGTCCTCGCGCCGTTCGCGCAGCGGCGGCATGCGGATATCCACGACCGCGAGGCGGTAGTACAGGTCCTGGCGGAAACGGCCGGCCCTCACCTCCGCCGCGAGATCGCGGTTGGAGGCGGCGATGATGCGCACATCCACCGGCACCTCGCGCTCGGATCCGACCGGGCGCAGCCTGCGCTCTTCCAGCACGCGCAGCAGCCGCGTCTGCATCGCCAGCGGCAGGTCACTGATCTCGTCGAGGAACAGCGTGCCACCGTGGGCGTAGTAGAACAGGCCGTTGCGGGTCTCGGTGGCGCCGGTGAAGGCGCCCTTCACGTGGCCGAACAGCTCGCTTTCGATCAGCTCGGACGAGATCGCCGCGCAGTTCAGCGGCACGAAGGGGCGCTGGGCGCGCGGGCTGGTCTGGTGCAGCGCACGCGCCACGACCTCCTTGCCGGTGCCCGATTCGCCCAGCAGCAGCACGGTGCTGGGCATCTGCCCGACGCGCCGCACGAGGCCGCGCAACTGTTCGATCGCCGGCGAGTGACCGACCAGGCCGATGGGGTCGGCCGCGAGGCCGGCCAGTTCGCGCCGCAGCACGAAATTCTCGCGTGCCAGGCGGGCGCGCTCGAAGCAGCGCTTGATCGAATTGAGGATCTGGTCGACGCGGAAGGGCTTGAGGATGAAGTCGGACGCGCCGCCACGCAGCGCATCGATGGCGGTCTCCATGTCGGCGAAGGCGGTGACCAGGATGACGTCGCCGGTATAGCCGTGCTCGCGCAGTTCGTGCAGCCACTCGATGCCCGACTTGCCCGGCAGCGCGATGTCGAGGATCAGCAGGTCGAAATGCAGCCGCGCCATCAGCTCGGCGGCATGCTCGGCGTCGGCCGCGGCCTGCACCATGCCGCAACGCCGGGCGAGCGTGCGCTCGAGGAAGTTGCGCATGCCCTCCTCGTCATCGACCACCAGCACCGAATGGGCCTGCCAGTTGTACTCGGCCAGATCCACGGGCCTGTCTGTGCCCGTCGCCGTCTGCTGCGGCATGTCGTCTCCTCCGCGGACCATGGATCAGAAGGGTTTCAGCACGACGAGGAAGACCACCACCGCAAGCACGATCACCGGCACTTCGTTGAACACACGGAACCACACATGGCTGCGGGTGTTGCGTCCGGCGGCAAAGTCGCGCAGCAGGCGGCCGCAGTACAGGTGATAGCCGATCAGGAAGATGACCAGCAGGGTCTTGGCATGCAGCCAGCCACCGGCAAAGCCGTAGCCGAACCACAGCCAGAAGCCGAACACCACGGCCAGGATGCCCAGCGGGGTCATGAAGCGATAGAGCTTCATCTCCATCATCGCAAGGCGCTCGCGTGTGGCCGCGTCCTCGACCATGGCGTGGTTGACGAACAGGCGCGGCAGGTAGAAGAGGCCGGCGAACCAGCTCACGACGAAGATGATGTGAAGGGCCTTGAGGGTCAGCATGTCGATAGGAAAACGCTCTGAATGTCGGTCGGAGGATGGAGGGAAATGAGGGCCGCGCAGCGTGCCGAAGCACGACGGCCCGCGGGTTCAGCCATTGCGGCGCACTGCGTCGCGCAGTCCGTCGGCAATCGTCGGATAGCGCAGTCCGGCGCACAGTTCCCGCTTGAGGCGACGATTGTCCAGCCGGCGGGATTCGCTCATGAAGGACAGCGTCAGCGGCGACAGGCGCTGCGCGATCTCGCCGCGCGGCAGCCGCGGCGGACGCGGCAGGCCGAAGGCATCGGCCACGGCGTCGAAGTAGTCGCCCATCTTCAGGTCGGAATCGTCGGTGGCGTTGTACACCCGCCCCGCCGGCGCGCGAAACAGGGCCAGGCAGGCGAGCCGCGCCAGATCCTCGGCATGGATGTGGTTGGTGAACACGTCGTCGTCGTCGGTCAGCACCGGATCGCCCCGCTGCAGGCGGTCGAGCGGCAGGCGGTCGGCGGCATAGATGCCCGGCGCACGCAGGATGGCGACGCGCACGCCGCTGCGGCGGCCGAAATCGCGCAGGCGACGCTCGGCATCGACACGACGCTGCGCACGCGCGGTACTGGCGCGGCAGGCCCGCGTCTCGTCGACCAGCGCGCCGCCGCAGTCGCCGTAAACCCCTGTCGTGCTTATGTATATCAGGCCCTGTGGTAGACTCCGGCCGGCTCCGAGCGCCGCCAGAAGCCGCGCCATGCGGGGATCTCCGGCCCCTTGCGAGGGCGGTGGCGCGAAGTGCAGCACGGCGTCTGCCAGCCCCGCCAGCCGCATCAGGCTGCGACGGTCGTCGAGGTCGGCCCGCACCGGCACCGCACCGGCGGCACGCAGGTCCGCAGCGGCTTCGGGACGGCGCACCAGCGCGAACACGCGGAAGCGGCGCATCAGCCAGGGCAGGCAGCGGATGGCAACGTCGCCACTGCCGACGATCAGAATTCTTTTCATTTTGTAATTATCACACGCACCATGACCTACCGGATTTCCCTCCAGCCCGGCGGCCACGAATTCGACGCTGCTCCCGACCAGACCGTGCTCGAGGCCGCGCTCGGCGCCGGCCTGTTACTGCCGCACAGCTGTCGCGACGGCGCCTGCGGGGCCTGCAAGGGCAAGGTCCTGACCGGATCGGTGGAGTACGGCAAGTATTCCGCCGGGGCGCTGAGCGACGCCGACCGCGCCGAGGGCTATGCGCTGTTCTGCTGTGCCAGGCCGCTGTCCGACCTGGTCGTGGAGGCGCGCAACGTCACCCGCGCCGGCGACATCCCGGTCAAGAAGCTGCCCTGCCGCGTACAGAAGCTGCAGCGTCTGGCCGACGACGTGATGCTGATCGACCTCAAGCTGCCCGCCAGCGAGAACTTCCAGTTCCGCGCCGGCCAGTACATCGACATCCTGCTCGCCGACGGCCAGCGCCGCAGCTTCTCGATCGCCAACGCACCGCACGACGGCGGCCACATCGAGTTGCATGTGCGCCGCATCGACGGCGGCAGGTTCACCGCCCACGTGTTCGAGGCGATGAAGGAAAAGGACATCCTGCGTTTCGAAGGCCCGCACGGCAGCTTCTGGCTGCGCGAGGATTCGGCGCGCCCGATCGTGATGGTCGCGGGCGGCACCGGCTTTGCCCCGATCAAGGGCATCGTCGAGCACGCCATTGCGATCGGCCTGAAGCGCCCGATCACCCTCTACTGGGGTGCGCGCGACCGCGCCGGCCTGTACCTGGACGACCTCGCGCACAGCTGGGAAGCTGCGCTGCCCGGCTTCCGCTACATCCCGGTGCTGTCGGACGCGCCTAGGGCCACCGACTGGGCCGGGCGTCGCGGCCTGGTTCATCAGGCGGCGCTCGACGACTTCGCCGATCTGTCGGGCCACGAGGTCTATGCCTGTGGTGCGCCGGCCATGATCGACGCTGCACGTACGGACTTCTGCGGCCAGCGCGGCCTGCCGGGCGACGCCTTCTTCGCCGACGCCTTCACCTTCGCCCCGCCCACGAACTGATCTGACGCGTCACCCGCCGCCGACTCCGGAGCCTCCATGAGCCAGACCACCCTGCTGACCCGCGAACCCGTGGTGAACAAGAATCGCGCGATCACCGCCAACCGCCTGATCGCGCATGGTCCCAACGTGGCTGCGGTCGTCGAGACGCTGAACGCGCTCGGCGACGTCTGGCCGACCCACCATCCGGTGTTCGTGAGCCTCGGCCGCCTGGTACCGACGCTGGAGTTGATGGACTGGAAGATCCCGGACAACACGACGATCGAGATCCCGGCCCAGACCCTGGCCCACCCGCAGACCCAGGCGCTGATGCCCCGGCTGCGCGACAGCGGGGTGCCGATGAACCTGACCTGGTTTGCCGCCGGCACCGCCCTGCCGCCCGACATCGACTGGCGCTTCGCGATCCTCGACGTGCGGCGCGGCATGGCGCCCGCGGGTGCGCCCGGGCTGAAGCTGGCCTGGGGTCTGCCCGACGTCAATGCCTTCCGCCAGGCGGTGGGCGCGGGCTTCGACGGCGCCTCGGGCTGGTTCTTCCTGCACGGCAACCCGCCGGCCAAGGAACTGTCGCCCGGCCACGCGCAGATCGTCCGCCTGCTCAACCTGGTGCGCAACAACGCCGAGATCCGCGACATCGAGAACGTGCTCAAGCAGGACGTGGCGCTGTCGTACAAGCTGCTGCGCTACATCAACTCGGCCGGCTTCGGCCTGATGTGCGAGATCCAGTCCTTCCGCCATGCGGTCAGCATCCTCGGCTACAACGCGCTCAACAAGTGGCTGTCGCTGCTGCTGGTGACGGCCAGCCGCGACCCGAGCGCGCCATCGATGATGCAGACCGCGATCGCCCGCGGCCGCTTCATGGAAGAGGTCGGCGCCAGCTACTTCGATGCCTCGGAACGCGACAACCTGTTCATCACCGGCGCCTTCTCGCTGCTGCACCTGCTGCTCGGCACCTCGATGCAGGCCGTGCTCGACGAGATGAACCTGCCCGCCAGCGTGACCGATGCGCTGGTGCATGGCGAAGGCGAATTCGCCCCCTTCCTGCGCCTGGCGCAGCACTGCGAGGCCTTCGACGGCGCCGGCTTGAACAAGGCGGCCGAAGCGCTGCACCTGCCCTTCGATCGCATCAACCGCGCCCTGCTGACGGGCCTCGCCTTCGCCGACAGCCTGCAGGCTTGATGTCCGGCGCGGCGTCCACCGCAAACTGCATCACGCCACGCGTGCGCCCGGCCGTCTAGAATCGGTCATCCAGTACGACTAGCGGCCGTAGCCCTCATGCATCCTGCCGTCCCCAGCCACTTCGAGCTTCAGCCACGCGCAGACGGCGCCGCGACGATCCTGCGCCTGCTGTCGGCCAGTTCGCCGAACTGGCCCGAGGTCGCGCTGGTGGTCGCGCGCGATCCGGCACTGAGCCTGGCGCTGCTGGTCGCGCAGCCACTGGCCGAGGGCGAACTGGCGGACGGACTCAACACCGTGCTGCGTCGCCGCCTCGAACGCATCGGCAGCGACCTGCTCCGCGCCTGGCTGCTGGGACTCGGCAGCCGCGCCAGTGCAATCGGCGCCGCGCCCGACCACGCGCTGCTGCGGGCCGAATGCGCGCTCCACCTGGCGATGGAAACCGGCTACGCCCGGCCCGACGAGGCCTATCTTGCCGGCCTGTGGCGCGGATTCGGCACCGGCGCACGCGGCCGAAGCGGCACCTCGGCTGACAGGCGAACGACGCGCCCCCTGGCAGATCTCGTGCGTGACTGCGGCTTGCCCGCCAGCCTTGGCGATGCGCTCGAGCTGGGCACGGCCATGGAAGAGCAACTACTGGGCGCGCATCCGCTGCTGCGCCTGAGCGTTGCCGCGGAACGCCTCGCCGACGACGACTGGCAGGCGCGGCTCGGCGAGATTGCGCGTTTGTGCGGACTCGCCGAACCGACGCTGACCAGCCTGCGCACCGACATCGGCTACATCGTATCCGGCCACGCGGCCTACCCGCCGCCCGCCACGGGCAGCACGGCGCTCGAGGCCCGGCCGCCGGCCAGCCTCGCCGACGATCCCTATCGCAGCGCCGGCATGCTGGGCCTGCTGACCGCCGCCTTCGTCGACCTCGAGCGTGAGGAGATCGAGGATCGGCTGGCCATCGCCTGCCCCCTGTTCGGCCTGCCTGCGGCGCCGGTGCTGCTGTCGGCAGATGGCGCCGGGCGGCTGGCGCCGATGCTGCGCATGCCGCCCGGCTCGCCCACCGGATTGATCGAGGAACTGCACCTGCGCCTGGACGACGAAGCGAGCGTCATCGCGCTGTGCGCACGCAGCGAACAGGTCACCGTGTTCGCGCCGCAGGGCGGGCGCCCCGGCCGCAGCCTGGCCGACTGGCAGGTCGCCCGCTGGCTGGGCGGGCGCGGTTTCTGCTGCCTGCCGCTGACCGCCAATGGCCATCCTTCGGTCGCGCTCATCGCCATCGAGCAGGACGACGAGCTGGGCAGCGAACTGCAGTGGCGCTACGCGGCCCTGCTGGGGGCGGCCGTCCGCGCCCTGCGCGCTGCCCTGCGCCAGCAGCACGCGCTCGCCGATCGCGAGGCGATGCTGCAGCAACGCTTCCGCGAGCATGTGCGCAAGATCGCCCACGAAGCCACCAACCCGCTGACGGTGCTCAAGAGCCGCCTCGAGATGCTCGGACTCGAACGCCCGCAGGACGCGCCGCTGCAAAACGAGATGGTGCTGCTCAACACCGAGCTCGACCGCATCGACAACCTGCTGCGCAGCGCCGGCGACCTGCCGGTCGAGGCCGTCGAGCCTGCCCGCTGCCGCGTGCCCGAGCTGCTGCTGGACCTGCGCTCGATCTACGGCGACGCGCTCTTCAACCAGCATGGCATCCAGCTCGAACTGCGCGCCGCAAAAGGCGTGCCGATCGCCGCCATTCCGCCATCGGCGCTGAAGCAGGTGCTGCTCAACCTGTTCCGCAACGCCTCCGAAGCGCTGCTGCCCGGCCAACGCCTGGTGGTGTCGGTGTCGTCGCAGGTCTCGGTCGACGGCAGATCCTGCGTCGAGATCCGCCTTGTGGACAACGGTCCTGGTCTGCCCGCCGACCGCATGGCTGACCTCTTCTCGCCCCGCCCGAGCAGCAAGGGCGGCGGACACCAGGGCGTGGGTCTGTCGATCGTGCGCGAAATTCTGTCGCAATGGAGTGCGACGATACTGTGTCGCAGCCAACCGGGCAGCGGCACCAGCTTCCAGATCTTCCTGCCGCTGGAACATTCCGTCTGAGTGTTGCATCATGCTCGTTGCGAATAATCCTCCTGACGAGCGCTGACGCCACATGTCGATTCCGGGCGATCAACCCTTCCGGCCCCCGCGAGACGCAGGCGCCAGCGAAGCCGTGTTCCGCATCCTGATCGTCGATGACGATCCGGCGCTGCGCCGTACTTTCCCGCACGTCCTGGCTCATGCCGGTCGCACGTTCGACGAGACCGGCAGCATCGCCGAGGCCATCTCGCAGCTCGAGCACCAGCACTACGACCTCGTGCTGCTCGACTACCGGCTGCCGGACGCCACCGGCCTGGCGCTGCTCGACTGGCTGGTCGAACACCGCCGCGACGAGGCCGTGATCATCATCAGCGGCGAGGACGCCATCGACGCCGCCATCGGCGCACTGCGCCGCGGCGCCGACGACTACGTGCGCAAGCCCTACCATGTCGCCCAGCTTCAGCGGGCTGTCGACAGTGCCCTGCACAAGGCCGCGCTCGAGAAGGCCAACCGCGCCATGAGCCAGCGCCTGAAGGCCTCGGAACGCCTGCACCGCTACCTGGTGGAAAGTTCGCCCGACCTGATCTTCACGCTCGATGCCGAAGGCCGCTTCAGTTACATCAACCCACGCGTGAAAGCCCTGCTCGGCTACGAGCGCAACAGCCTCATGCGGCGTCCCTTCACCACACTGGTGATGCCGGAGGATGTCGAGCGCATCTGCACCCTGCTGGCACAGCCGAGTGCCCTGCCCGGCGAGAGCTTCAACGTCGAACTGCGGCTGCGCCGCAATCGCGGCGCAGCCCACGAGGACGACAGCGTGACCGTCTCGCTTACCGGCATCCCGATGCAGGCGCAGGGCGCCGATCCACGCAAGGCGGGTCTCTATGGCGTGGCGCGCGACATCTCCGAGCGCAAGCGTGCCGAGGAGATCATCTCCTTCCAGGCCTATCACGACCAGCTCACGCACCTGCCCAACCGCGTGCTGTTCAAGGACCGGCTCGAACTCGCCATCGCCCAGGCCCAACGCCGCACCGGGGCGCTGGCCGTGATGTTCGTCGACATCGACCGCTTCAAGCTCGTCAACGACACCTACGGCCACGCCGAAGGCGACACCCTGTTGCGCGCCATCGCCGCGAGGCTGTCTGCCACGCTGCGACGCGGCGACACGCTTGCGCGACTCGGAGGCGACGAATTCACCGTACTGCTGCCCGACATCAACACGCCGGAAGACGCCGAAGTCATCGCCGCCAAGATCCTCGACGCCCTGGCTGCGCCGATCATGCTGAGCCAGGGTGAGTACCGCGCCACGGTCAGCGTCGGCATCTCGCTGTTCCCGCGCGACGGCGCCACCGCCGAGGACCTGACACGGCATGCCGATATCGCGATGTATCAGGTCAAGCGCTCGGGCAAGAACGCGTTCCGCTTCTTCGACCCGGCACTGAACACGCATCACCGCGAACGCATCACGCTCGAGAACGACCTCCGCGACGCCCTCGGCCGCGCCGAATTCGAACTGCACTACCAGCCCCAGGTCAGCCTCGCCCAGCGCCGGATCGTCGGCCTCGAGGCCCTGCTGCGCTGGAACCACCCGGTGCTCGGCAGCCTCGGACCGGCCGGTTTCATCCAGGTGGCCGAGGAACTCGGCCTGATCGGCGAGATCAGCACGTGGGTGCTGGAGCAGGCCTGCGCACAGCTGGCGCAGTGGCGCCACGAAGGCCATGACCAACTGCGCATGTCGGTGAACCTGTCGCCTTTCGATTTCGACAAGCGCGACATCGTCAGCTCGGTCACCGAATGTCTCGAACGGCACGACCTACCCGCCGGGCAGATCGAGCTGGAGATCACCGAAAGCATGATGATGAACGACTCGGCCGGCGTCGCCGCCAAGGTGCGCGCGCTGCGTGCGGCCGGCGTCAGCGTGGCGATCGACGACTTCGGCACCGGCTACTCGGCGCTGGCCTACCTGCAGAAATTTCCCGTCAGCACGCTGAAGATCGACCGCAGCTTCGTGCGCGACCTCGAAGGTCCGATGACCAACCCGATCATCTCCGCCATCACCGGCATTGCGCGCGGTTTCGATCTCGACATCGTGGCCGAAGGCGTCGAGCAGGCGGAACAGGCCGAGGCGCTGCAAATGCTGGGCTGCGACATCATGCAGGGCTACTACTTTGCCCGCCCGGCACCCGCCGCCGAAGTGCGTTCGTGGCTGCAGCAACCGTCCATGGTGTTCCCGCTGCATTGAGTCGGGTCCGACCGGTTCGACATACAAAAAAGGCCGACACTGTGTCGGCCTTTCTGTTTCGGGCCCGTCATGCAGGCCCGGTGCGCGAAATCACTTCTGCGCCAGGATCCACTCGACCAGCGCCTTGGCGTCGGCCTCGTTGACCTGCGGGTTGGGCGGCATCGGGATCTGGCCCCAGGCGCCAACGCCACCCTTCTGCACCTTGGTCGCCAGCTTGGCGACGGCGTCGGCCTGGCCGGCGTACTTGGCAGCGACGTCCTTGTAGGCCGGGCCGACCAGCTTCTTGTCCACCGCGTGACAGGCCATGCAGTTCTTGGCCTTGGCGAGGTCCGCACTGGCGAAAGCCGGAGCGCTCGAGAGAAGACCCGCGGCAACCGCGGCTGCGACGAACAGTTTCATATTCCTTTCCTCGTTGATGTGATGGCCCGCTTGAGGCAGGTCCGATGTTAAACCAGAGGCCCGCATTTTCCCACTTGCGAACACGATCGGAAACACCTTTTTCGATCGAAAAATGGTGAAAAAAGTCATGGGCTTAACACAAGTCAAAAACGCGCGTCGATCACTGCCGGATCTCCATGCGCTCGTCCGCCAGCAGCCCCGGACGGCTCGCCCGGAAGGGGTTGATGTCGAGTCCGCCGCGCCGGGTGTAGCGCGCCCACACCGCAAGCTCACGCGGCCGGCAGCGCGCAAGCACGTCGCAGAACACACGCTCGACGCATTGCTCATGGAACTCGTTGTGCTCGCGGAAGGACACGATGTAGCGCAGCAGGCCCTCACGCGCGATGGCAGGCCCGGAGTAGCGCACCACCAGCATGCCCCAGTCGGGCTGGCCGGTAACCAGGCAGTTGGACTTGAGCAGGTGCGAATACAGCGTCTCGCTGACCTCCGCCCCTCCCGCTGTCAGCAGTTCGGGCGCGGGCTGGTAGGTATCGATGGCGATATCGAGCGTGTCGAGGCAGACGCCGTCCGGGTAGCCGAAGGCACGCTGCGGGCGCAGGGCGAGCGGCTCGACCTCGACCCCCACCTCGGCACCTGCCGCTGCCGACAGGTCGCGCGCGATCGTTGCCCTGACCTCGTCCGCATCGGCGCAACGCTGCTGGTTGAAGGCGTTCAGGTAGAGCTTCAGCGATTTCGACTCGATCAGCCGCGGCGAGGACGCCGGCACCCGGAAGCGCGCCAGCGCCACGACCGGCTTGCCGCGCGGATCGAGCCAGGAGAGCTCGTAGGCGTTCCACAGGTCCTCGCCGACGAAGGGCAACGCCTCGGGTTTCAGGCCCAACTCGTCGCGCTTGAGCTGGCGCTCGATCGGGAACAGCAGTTCGGGCGCGTAGGTGTCGCGGTAGGCGACCGGCTTTCCGAGCGGGGAGGTTTCGGCGCCGTGCAGGCGCGGGGTGTCGGTGCTCATCGGGACGATTTCGCGGGCAGGAGGTTGTCGAACAGAGCGTCGAGATCGCAATAGGTTTCAACCGCGTCGGCCAGGCGGTCGAGATCGGCTTCGCGACGGGCGGCGAGATCGACCCGGTGGGCGTTCTTCAGCCCGGCCCAGTCCAGCAGGGCAGCCAGCGCGTCGGGCGAATCGAACAGACCGTGCAGGTAGGTGCCGAGGATCTGGCCATCGTCGGACACGGCGCCGTCAGCCCGCAGGCCCTCGCCCGACGCCAGCCACAGCGCCGGGCGCTGCAGCGCCGCGCCGCGCGACACGCCCATGTGGATCTCGTAGCCGGCCACGACCGCAGCTGCGCCGCCGAACGCAGCATCGAGATGGCCGGTCGCATTGACGAGCTGTTTCTCGGCCTCGAGCACCGTCTCCATGTCGAGCCAGCCGAGGCCGTCACGCGCGCCCGGCGCACCCTCCAGCCCGAGCGGGTCGGCCAGGCTTCGGCCGAGCATCTGGAAGCCGCCGCAGATGCCGACGAGCTTGCCGCCGTAGCGCAGGTGGCGGCGGATCGCCGCCTCCCAGCCCTGCGCGCGCAGCCAGGCCAGATCCGCCTGCACGCTCTTCGAGCCCGGCAGCACGATCAGGTCGGCTGGCGGGATCGGCTGGCCCGGCCCGACCCAGCGGAAATCGACCTGCGGATGCAGGCGCAGCGCATCGAGGTCGGTATGGTTGGAGATGCGCGGGTACACCGGCGCCACCACGCGCAGCGCGCCCTCGCCCGCCTTCACGTCGGCCGCGCCGTCGGCCAGCGCGTCCTCGGCATCGAGGAACAGGCCGTGCAGGTAGGGCAGCACGCCGAACACCTTGCGCCCGGTGCGCGCCTCCAGCCAGTCGAGGCCCGACTGCAGCAGACCGATGTCGCCGCGGAAGCGGTTGATGACGAAGCCCTTCACCCGCGCCTGCTCGGAGGGCGACAGCAACTCGAGCGTGCCGACCAGATGGGCGAACACGCCGCCGCGGTCGATGTCCGCCACCAGCACCACCGGCACGTCGGCCGCTTCGGCGAAGCCCATGTTGGCGATGTCGCGGTCACGCAGGTTGATCTCGGCCGGGCTGCCCGCGCCTTCGACCAGTAGCGCCTCGTACTGCGCGCACAGGCGATCCCAGCTCTGCATCACCGCCGCCATCGCGGTGGGTTTGTAGGCGTGGTAGTCGCGTGCCGACAGGCTGGCGACGGCGCGGCCGTGGATGATGACCTGGGCGCCGATGTCGCTCGAGGGCTTGAGCAGCACCGGGTTGAAGTCGGTGTGGGGTTCGACGCCGGCGGCAAGCGCCTGCAGCGCCTGGGCACGGCCGATCTCGCCGCCATCGACGGTCACGGCCGAGTTCAGCGCCATGTTCTGCGGCTTGAATGGCGCCACGCGCAAACCTCGACGGCGCAGCGCACGCGCAAGGCCGGCGACCAGCGTGCTCTTGCCGGCATCGGAGGTGGTGCCCTGCACCATCAGGGTGATCGGAGGAGACATGGCGTAGAATCCGGGGTCCTCGGTTCGGGGGACGGATTATCGCCGATCGCGCGGCCGTAAGCGCGAACGCTGGAGACAGGCAGGCGCGCGAACCGCTCCAACGGTGGCACCCCACGCCCGCGCCGCCTTCGCGGCAATGCAGCATCGCGTTTCGATTTCGACTCCTCCCATTCATGTCCTTTGCCCTGATCCTCGTCGCCAAGTTCGCCGCCGGCCTGCTCGCCGACCGCCTGTTCGGCGAGGTGCGCCGCTTCCATCCGCTCGTCGGCTTCGGTCGCTGGGCGCGCGCGGTCGAAGACGCCGTGCGCCGCATCGTCGGCGAGCACCGCCTCGCCGGCCTGCTGGCGTGGGCGCTCGCGGTGCTGCCGTGGGTGGCGCTGGCGCTGATCGCGAGGGCAGCGCATCCGCTGGCGCACTGGCCGGTGGATATCGCCCTGCTGTACTTCAGCCTCGGCGGCCGCAGCCTGGCGGAGCACGCCGAGGCGGTCGCCGCACCGTTGGCCGCGGGCAATCTCGCAGCGGCGCGCGAGCGCGTGGGCTGGATCGTCAGCCGCGACACGCGCGAACTCGATCCTGCCGGTGTCGCCCGCGCCGGCACCGAATCGGTGCTGGAGAACGGCAACGACGCGGTGTTCGGCGCCCTGTTCTGGTTCCTGCTCGGCGGTGGCGCTGGCGTGCTGCTGTTCCGGCTGGCGAACACCCTGGACGCGATGTGGGGCTACCGCACGCCGCGCTACCTGCGCTTCGGCTGGGCGGCCGCGCGCATCGACGACGTGCTCAACGCCCTGCCCGCGCGCCTGACCGCGCTGACCTACGCCCTGCTCGGCAACACCCGTCGTGCGCTCACCTGCTGGCGTGTGCAGGCGCCGGCCTGGGACAGCCCCAACGCCGGCCCGGTCATGGCGGCCGGCGCCGGCGCCCTCGGCGTGGCACTGGGCGGTGGTGCGATCTACCACGGCCAGTGGGAGGAGCGCCCGC
>NZ_AMXC01000036.1:0-26766 GCF_000310165.2 Thauera sp. 63 | reverse complement strand
ACCAGCGCGGCGCCGACCGTCTCGCCGCGGCCCGGCAGCAGTTGCAGCGCCGCGGCCGGCACGCCGGCGGCGTGAAACAGGCGCACCGCGGCCGCGGCGATCAGCGGCGTCTGCTCGGCGGGCTTGGCGATGACCGGGTTGCCGGCGGCCAGCGCGGCGGCGAGCTGGCCGGCGAAGATGGCGAGCGGGAAGTTCCACGGGCTGATGCACAGCACCGGCCCCAGCGCCGGATGGCTGCCGTTGTCGAAGCCGCGTGCCTGCTGCGCGTAGTAGCGGCAGAAGTCGACCGCCTCGCGCAGCTCGGCCACCGCGTTGCTCCACGACTTGCCGGCTTCGCGCACGGCCAGCGCCAGCAGGTCGTCGGCGTGCCGTTCGAGCAGTTCGGCGGCGCGCTCGAGGCTGGCGGCGCGTTCGGCCGGCGGCGTGTGCGCCCAGCTGCCGGCGATGGCTGCCGATGCGGCGAGGGCCGCCTCGACTTCGTGGGTCGCGGTCTCCACGACCTGGCCGACGATGTCGCCCTGGTCGGCCGGGTTGGCGATCGCGCGGGCGCGGCTGGCGTCCGGAGCGCCGATGCCCGGGACGATCGGGCCGGCGCGGTGCGTGGTGTCGCGGCTGCGCTGCAGGGCGGCGGCGATGCGGGCCCGCACCGGCTCGCTGGCGAAATCGATGCCCGCCGAATTGGCGCGCTGCGCGCCGTACAGCTCGGCCGGCAGGGGGATGCGCGGATGCGGCGTGCCGGCGAGCGCGGCCGCCTGCGCGACCGGATCGGCAATCAGCTCGTCGACCGGCACGTTCTCATCGACGATGCGGTTGACGAAGCTGGTGTTGGCGCCGTTCTCCAGCAGGCGACGCACCAGATAGGCGAGCAGGGTCTCGTGGCTGCCGACCGGCGCGTAGATGCGCACCAGGCGGTGGCGTTCGGCGTGGCCGACGATCTGGTCGTAGAGCGGTTCGCCCATGCCGTGCAGGCACTGGAATTCGTAGTCGCCGGCGCGCCAGGCGGTGCCGTGGGACGTGTTCTCGGCGTGATGGTAGATCGCCGCCAGGGTGTGGGCGTTGTGGGTGGCGAACTGCGGGTAGATCGCGTCGCGTGCGGCGAGCAGCTTCTTCGCGCAGGCGAGGTAGGCGACATCGGTATAGACCTTGCGCGTATACACCGGGTAGCCGGCGAGGCCGTCGATCTGCGCGCGCTTGATCTCGGCGTCCCAGTAGGCGCCCTTCACCAGCCGCAGCATCAGGCGCTGGCCACTGCGGCGCGCGAGGTCGATGACGAAGTCGAGCACCCACGGCGCGCGCTTCTGGTAGGCCTGCACGACGAAGCCCAGTCCCGCCCAGCCGGCGAGCGCGTCGTCCAGCGCCAGCGCCTCGAGCAGGTCGAGCGAGATGTCCAGCCGGTCGGCTTCCTCGGCGTCGATGTTGAGGCCGATGGCGTAGCCCTTGGCCTGCAGGCACAGGGTCCTGAGCTTCGGCAGCAGCTCGGCGAACACGCGCTCGCGCTGCGACCAGGTGTAGCGCGGGTGCAGGGCGGAAAGCTTGACCGAGATGCCGTTGCCGTCGACCACGCCGCGCCCGGCCGAGGCCTTGCCGATGGCGTGGATCGCGCGCTCGTAGTCGCGGAAGTAGCGTTCGGCGTCTTCGGCGGTCATCGCCGCCTCGCCCAGCATGTCGAAGGAGTAGCGGTAGCCCTGCTTCTCGTGCGTGCGGCCGCGCTCCAGCGCTTCGTCGATGTCGCGGCCGGTGACGAACTGTTCGCCCAGCATGCGCATCGCCAGGTCCATGCCCTTGCGGATCAGCGGTTCGCCGCCGCGGGCGACGAGGCGGGTGAGCGCGGCGGACAGGCTGGCCTCGCTGCTTGTCGACACCAGCCGGCCGGTGATCAGCAGGCCCCAGGTCGCGGCATTGACGAACAGCGAGGGGCTGTTGCCGACATGCGAACGCCAGTCGCCCTCAGAGAGCTTGTCGCGGATCAGGCGGTCGGCCGTGGCCTTGTCCGGCACCCGCAGCAGCGCCTCGGCCAGGCACATCAGGGCCACGCCTTCCTGGCTGGAGAGCGAGAATTCCTTCATCAGCGCATCGACGCCCGAAGAGCGGCTGCGCTTGGCACGCAGGCCGACGACCAGGCTGCGTGCCAGCCCCTTTATCCGCGCCTGGGTGGCCTCGTCGAACCGGGCGGCCTCGACCAGCGGCGGCATGCAGTCCGGTTCCGGGCGGCGCCACGCGGCATCGATGGCGGCGCGCAGGGCAGGGCGCGGGTTTGCCGGCAGGGCGGCGGCAGCCAGCGTGGAGGAGGCGAGCAAGGCAAGGTGATCCACGGTGTGGGACTCCGGCAGGTGTCGGGTGCGACGGGCCCCGCGGGGGGCGATCAGATCGGCCGAATTCTTTGCTAAAAACAATAGTTAATGGCTCCAAAATTTCAATCTATACGGACATAATTCCCGTCCGAATGCCTAATGACAGTCCGAAAGACTGCTGCACTGCAATGGATCGCATCGATTTCAAGATTCTGGCCGAACTGCAGGCCGATGCCCGCCTGTCGATCGTGGAACTGTCGCGCCGCGTCGGCCTCACCAAGACGCCCTGTGCCGAACGCCTGCGGCGTCTGGAGAAGAGCGGCGTGATCCGGGGCTATCATGCGGATCTCGATCCCGATGCGATCGGTGCGGGGCACATCGTGGTCGTCCAGGTGCTGCTGACCAGCACCACGGAGCAGGATCTGCGCCGCTTCAACGAGGCGGTGCGGCGCATCCCGGAAATCGAGTCCTGCCACATGATCGCCGGCGACTTCGACTACCTGCTCAAGGTCCGCACGCGGGACATCCATGCGTACCGGCGGGTGATGGGTGACCAGATCTCCGGCCTGCCCTGCGTCAAGCAGACGCATACCTATGTGGTCATGGAGGTGGTGAAGGAGGCGCGCAGCCTGCCGCTCAAGCCGCCGGCGGCCTGACCGGGCGCCGGTCCGTCATTGCCGTGTGCCGTGTTTCAGACGTCGTTCGCAGTCATTGGGCGGCCGCGGCCATGGTGTAACATCCCGGCCAATCCATCCGCCGCCTGCCGGCCGGCAGCGGCTCTTCCAGAGACAGACAATCCATGGTCCCGCACCTCACCACCGCCCTCACCGGGCCGCTGCTCGAACTGGAGCGCCAGTTCCTCGACAACGCGACCGAAATCGAAAAGTGGTTCCGCAGCCAGTGGCAGGACCACATGCCGCCCTTCTACGGTTCCACCGACCTGCGCAACTCCGGCTTCAAGCTCGCGCCGGTCGACCTGAACCTGTTCCCCGGTGGCTTCAACAACCTCAACGACGCCTTCATGCCCTTGTGCGTGCAGGCGGCACAGGCCGCGATCGAGCGCATCTGCCCCGACGCCAGCAAGCTGCTGCTGATCCCCGAGAACCACACCCGCAACCAGTTCTACCTGCAGAACGTGGCCAAGCTGGTGTCGATCCTGCGCCTCACCGGGCTGGACGTGCGCATCGGCAGCCTGCTGCCCGACATCGCCGCGCCGACCGTGCTGGAACTGGCCAATGGCGCGACGCTGACGCTCGAGCCGCTGCGCCGCAGTGGCAGCCGCATCGGCCTGGACGACTTCGACCCCTGCGCGGTGCTGCTGAACAACGACCTGTCCGCCGGCATCCCGACCGTGCTCAAGGGGCTGGATGAGCAGTGGCTGATCCCGCCGCTGCACGCCGGCTGGCATTCGCGCCGCAAGTCCAAGCATGCCGAGTGCTACGACCGTGTCGCGCGCGCCTTTGCCGAGGAGATCGGCATCGACCCGTGGCGCATCAACCCCGAGTTCGGCGTCTGCGGCCAGATCAACTTCCAGGAGCGCACCGGCGAGGAATGCCTGGCGGCGCAGGTCGATTCGCTGCTCACCCGCATCCGCGCCAAGTACAAGGAGTACGGCGTCACCGACGAGCCCTTCGTGGTGGTCAAGGCCGATGCCGGCACCTACGGCATGGGCGTGATGACGGTGAAGGACGCCTCCGAGGTGGTCGGCCTGAACCGTCGCCAGCGCAACAAGATGGCGGTGGTGAAGGAGGGGCTGGAGGTGCACGAGGTCATCATCCAGGAAGGCGTGCATACCTTCGAGACGGTGGAAGACGGCGTCGCCGAGCCGGTCGTCTACATGATGGATCACTACGTGGTGGGCGGCTTCTACCGGGTCCACACCGAGCGCGGCCGCGACGAGAACCTCAACGCGCCGGGCATGCACTTCAAGCCGCTGGCCTTCGACACCTGCTGCACCCTGCCCGACGTCGCCCAGGGGCCGGACGCGCCGCCCAACCGGTTCTACGCCTATGGCGTGGTCGCGCGTCTCGCGCTGCTGGCGGCCTCGGTCGAGATCGAGGAGACCGAACCGGCCGAGGCCGTGGGAGAGGCGGCATGAGCCGTGCGCTCAAGTTGGCCTTCATCCTCGACCCGCTCGACGGGCTGAAGGCCTACAAGGATTCCAGCATCGCCATGATGCGGGCCGCCGTCGCCCGCGGTCACCAGGTGTGGACCATGCAGCGCGGTGCGCTGACCTGGCGCGACGGCGCGGTCAGCGCACGCGCATTGCCGATCCACCTGCTGGCGGGCGACGCGCCCTGGTACGCCCCGGCCGGACCCGAGCAGGCGCTGTCGCTGGCGGGCTTCGACGCCGTGCTGATGCGCCAGGACCCGCCGTTCGACTTCGAGTACGTTACCGCCACCTGGCTGCTCGAGGATGCCGCGCAGGCCGGCGCGCGCGTGTTCAACAACCCGCGCGCGATCCGCGACCATTCCGAGAAGCTCGCGATCACCGAATTCCCGCAGTTCATGGCGACCTCGCTGGTCGCGCGCGACGCGGTGGACATCCAGGCCTTCATCGACGAGATCGGCGACGTCATCCTCAAGCCGCTCGACGGCATGGGCGGCAGCCAGATCTTCCGCGTCCGGAAGGACGACCCCAACCGCAACGTCATCATCGAGACGCTGACGCAGGAAGGCGCGCGCACGATCATGGCGCAGCGCTACCTGCCGCAGATCGCCGAGGGCGACAAGCGCGTGCTGATCATCGGCGGCGAAGTCGTGCCCTTTTCGCTGGCGCGCATCCCGCAGGCCGGGGAGACGCGCGGCAACCTCGCGGCCGGCGGCCGCGGCGTGGCGATGCCGCTGACCGTGCGCGAACGCGAGATCGCCGAATGCCTGGCGCCGATCCTGTGGGCGCGCGGCCTGCTGATCGTCGGGCTCGACGTCATCGGCGGACACCTCACCGAGATCAACGTCACCAGCCCCACCTGCATGGTCGAGATCGCCACGCAGCAGGGCTTCGACGTCGCCGGGCTGGTCATCGACAAGCTGGAGCAGGCCTGCAACTGATGGCGTCGCCCGCTTCGACGGCGGCCGGCTGGCTGCGCTGGCTCGGCCTTTTCGCCTGCATCCTGCTGCTGGGCGCGTGCTCGCGCGCCGAGGTGTTCCGCCACGAGGCCTTCGTGTTCGGCACCCGCGTCGATGTCGCGGTGTATGCGGCCGACCAGGCCGCCGCGGACGCTGCGGCGGCGGCTGTGCTGCGCGAGTTCGACCGCCTGCATCGGGCCTACCATGCCTGGGAACCTTCCGAACTGACCGCGCTGAACGCGGCGCTCGCGCGCGGCGAGACGGCCACGGTGTCTGACGAGCTGGCCGCGATGCTGAAGGATGCACAGCGCATCGCCGCCACCGGCGACGAGCTGTTCGATCCGGCGCTGGGCGCGCTGGTGGCGCTGTGGGGCTTTCATACCGACACCTTCGTGCCGGTGCGTCCCGACCCCGACAAGCTCGCGGCCCTGCTCGCGGCCAGGCCGCGCATGAGCGACCTCGTCATCGACGGCAATCGCGTCAGCAGCCGCAACCCCGCGGTGCAGCTCGATCTCGGCGGCTACGCCAAGGGCTATGCGCTCGACCGCGCCGCGGCCATCCTGCGCGAACAGGGCGTGACCAACGCGCTGATCAACATCGGCGGCAACGTGCTGGCACTGGGGCGCAAGGGCGACCAGCCGTGGCGCATCGGCATCCAGCATCCGCGCGAGCCCGCGCCGTTGGCCACGCTGCCGCTGTACGACGGCGAGGCGGTCGGCACCTCGGGCGACTACCAGCGCTACTTCATGCTCGACGGCGTGCGCCACGCCCACCTGCTCGACCCGCGCACCGGCCAGCCCGCACGCGGCACGCAGTCGCTCACCATCCTGTTGACGCCCAAGGGCGCCGCGGGCGAGGCGGTCGGCACCCTGTCCGACGCCGCGAGCAAGCCCGCCTACCTCGCCGGCGACGGCTGGCGCGAGCAGACGCGCCGCTTCGGCATCGAGCACGCGCTGCGCGTGAGGGAGGACGGCCGCGTTGAAGTGACCAAGGCGCTGCGCGCGCGGCTGCAGTTCATCGGCGCCATCGAGCCCGTCGTCATCGACTGACGTTATCGACTGACGTCACCGACTCAAGCCACCGACTCAAGCCACCGATCGATGCGGGCCGGTCTTGCCCCGGTCCGGTGCGAACTTTGTCCGCGGTGCCGCGCTCTGAGCGCTCATGATCGCTCGCGCAAGACTGCTGATCCTGCTGTGTTCCGCGCTGCTGCTCGCCGGCTGCGGCGTACGCTTCGCCTATTCCCAGCTCGACTGGCTGGTGCCCTGGTATCTGCGCGACTACGTCAGTTTCGACGCCGGCCAGCGCAGCCTGCTCGACCAGCGGCTCGCCGCGCGGCTGGACTGGCACTGCCGCGCTCATCTGCCCGACTACGTCGGCCTGCTGCGCGAGGCGCGCGACACCCTGCAGCGCGAGCGCATCGCCGCGCACGAGCTCGAGCCCTTCCTGCGCCAGGGCGAGGCGTGGTGGGACGAGCTGCGCACGGAACTGGTCGACGACGCCGGCGTGCTGCTCGCCGGACTGTCGGACGAGCAGGTGGCCGAACTCGCGGCGGCCTTCGCGCGCCGGGATCGCGACGCGCGCAAGGAATTCCTCGACGGCAGCGCCGAGGTGCGCCGTGCGGCGCAGGTCGAGCGCATGGAGAAGCGCCTGCGCAACTGGTTCGGCCGCCTCGATGACGGCCAGCGCGCGCTGGTCGCGGCCTGGAGCGACGCCTTGCAGCCCACCACCGAGCAGTGGCTCGAGAATCGCCGCCAATGGCAGCAGGGCGTGATCGACGCACTGCGGGTGCGTGACGACCCGCAGCAGTTCGCCGCGCGCATTGCCGCGTTGCGCGCCCCGCCCGATGCCACGGCCCCGGCCGCACATCGCGCGCAGGTGGCGCACAACCGGCAACTGACCCTGCAGTTGCTGGCCGACGTGTTCAATGCCGCCTCTCCGACCCAGCGCGAACGGCTGCTCGCCGAGATCGACGGACTCGCCGCGCAGTTCGACACCCTGGCCTGCGCCGGCCCGCGGGTGGCCGCGGCGGACTGAGCGGCGGCTGCGCCCCTCGCCACTGCCGCATCGCGACCACAGCGCTCACATTCGGCGGATTGGCCGCAGGGCCTTAAACTGCGTGCTGACTTCCCGGAACGAGTGTCCCGATGACGATTGCGCAGAGCCTGTGGGCGTTCACCTTTGCTGCCGCCGTGCTGGCGATGACGCCCGGCGTCGATACCGCGCTGGTGCTGAGGACCTCGGTGGCGGGCGGCGTCGCGCGCGCCGTCCTGGCCGCGCTGGGCGTGGCGGCCGGCTGCCTGGTGTGGGGCGCGGTCGTCGCCGTCGGGCTGGGTGCAGTGCTGGCGACCTCCGGCCTGCTGTTCTCGGCGGTCAAGCTCGCGGGGGCGGCCTATCTGGTGTGGATGGGCACGACGCTGCTGTTCGCCCGGCGGGGCGGCCTGCAGCTGGAGCCGGGTGTGGCGACGGAGGATGGCGAGGGATGGCTGGCGGCCTTCCTGCGGGGGTTCCTGACCAATGTGCTCAATCCGAAGGTGGGCGTTTTCTACCTGACCTTCCTGCCCCAGTTCGTGCCGGCCGGCGTCGATGTCGCGGGCTTCAGCTTCCTTCTCGCGCTGATCCACGTGCTGTTGTCCTTTGTCTGGTTTGCACTGATGATTGCGCTCGCCCTGCAGGTCCGGGCCTGGCTTGCCCGGCCCGCCGTCGTGAGGTGGCTCGACCGCCTGACCGGCCTGGTCTTCGTCGGCTTCGGTCTGCGGCTGGCCGTGAGCGAGCCGGCCTGAGGCAGGGCCGGCACGCTGTTCGATCGCGGCAGCGCTGGCTCGCCCCGCGCCCGTCCCAACCTTTTCGTCTTGTCATGCGCGCCTACCTCGCTCCGCTTTCCGCCGGTTTCGTCACCGTCCTCGTCGGCTTCACCAGCTCCGCCGCCATCGTCTTCCAGGCTGCCGAAGCGGCGGGCGCGACGCCGGCGCAGATCAGTTCATGGATGTGGGCGCTCGGTATCGCGATGGGCGTGACCTGCATCGGCCTGTCGCTGCGCTATCGCGCGCCGGTGGTCACCGCCTGGTCGACCCCGGGCGCGGCCCTGCTGGTGACGGCGCTGGCCGGCGTGAGTCTCGAGCAGGCGACCGGCGCCTTCATATTCTGTGCCGTGCTGATCCTGCTGGCGGGCGTGACGCGTGGCTTCGAGCGCGTGATGGACCGCATTCCGCCCGGTATCGCGGCCGCGATGCTGGCCGGCGTGCTGGTGCGCTTCGGCATCGAGGTGTTCGTGGCCATGGGCCAGCGCTTCGGGCTGGTGTTCACGATGTTCGCCGCCTACCTGCTCGCGCGCCGGCTCCTGCCGCGCTACGCGGTGCTGCTCGTGCTGGCCCTGGGCAGCGCGGTCGCGGCGGTGCAGGGCCTGCTGAACTTCGACACGCTGCGGCTGGAGATGGCGACGCCGGTGTTCACGATGCCGGTGTTCGACTGGCAGACGATGATCGGCGTGGGCGTGCCGCTGTTCGTCGTGACGATGACCTCGCAGAACGTGCCCGGCGTGGCGGTGATGCGTGCTGCCGGCTACGGCAAGGTGCCGGTGTCGCCGGTGGTGGGCTGGACCGGGGCGGTGAGCCTGGTGCTGGCGCCCTTCGGCTGCTACGCGATCAACCTCGCGGCGATCACCGCCGCGATCTGCATGGGGCGCGAGGCGCACGAGGATCCGGCGAAGCGCTACCTCGCCAGCGTGTTCGCCGGGGTGTTCTACCTGCTGGTGGGCGTGTTCGGCGCCACGGTGGGCGCGTTGTTCGCTGCCTTTCCGCGCGAACTGGTGCTGGCCGTCGCCGGCCTGGCGCTGTTCGGCACCATCGGCGGCGGGCTGGCGACGGCGATGAAGGACGAGGCCCAGCGCGAACCCGCGCTGGTGACCTTCCTCGTGACCGCGTCCGGGCTGTCGCTGGGCGGCATCGGTTCGGCGTTCTGGGGCGTGGTCGCAGGCGGACTGGCATTGTGGGTGCTCAACTGGCGCCGGTGAGCCGCGCACCATGCCGGTGCCTCCGGCCTCGCCTTGTTGGCTGCGAGCGCCGATAATCCGGCTTTTCATCCCCGGGTGATCCATCTCGAATATGAAGACCGAACTCGACCGTATGGCCATCGGCTTGATGATCCTGTTCTGCATGATCTGGGGCGTGCAGCAGGTGGCGATCAAGCTGGCGAGTACCGGGATTTCGCCGGTGTGGCAGGCCGGCTTGCGCTCGATCGTGGCAACGGTGATCGTCCTCGGCTGGACATTCGTGCGCCGGGTGAACGTGTTCCAGCGTGACGGCACGCTGCTGCCCGGCCTGCTTGCGGGCTTGCTCTTTGCCGCCGAGTTCGCGCTGATCTTCATCGGCCTGCAACACACCAGCGCTTCGCGCGGGGTCATCTTCCTCTACACCGCGCCCTTCTTTGTCGCGCTCGGCGCGGTCTGGCTGCTACCGCAGGAGCCGATGCGGCGGGCCCAATGGGCGGGTATGGCATTGGCCTTCGCGGGCGTGCTGATCCTGTTCGGCGAAGGGCTGATCTCGTCGGCCGGCGGGGAGTGGGTCGGCGACCTGCTGATCCTGATCGGCGCGGGTTTCTGGGCGGCGACCACGCTGACCGTCAAGGCAACGGCGCTGATCCGCATCAGTGCCGAGAAGACCCTGCTCTACCAGCTCGGCGTGTCAGCGCTGGTGCTGCCGCTGCTGTCGCTGATCCTTGGCGAACCCGGGGTGTTCGCGCCGAGTCCGCTGGTCTGGGCGAGCATGTTGTTCCAGGTCGTCATCGTCGCCGGCGTCAGCTATGTCGGCTGGTTCTGGCTGGTGCGGCATTACCCGGCGACACGCTTGTCGACCTTCTCCTTCCTGACGCCGGTGATGGGCGTGCTGGCAGGCGGCCTGTTCCTCGGCGAGGAGCTGTCGCAGACGGTGTTCCTGGCGCTGGGACTGGTGGGCGCGGGAATCTGGGTGGCGAACCGGCCTGGATGAGCCGGGCTCATCCTTGATCGTGCGTGGCGGCGGGCCGGGCGAGATGTTTCGAGACGGCGTGCGCCACCAGGGGCTGCAAGGCCTGCGGGCGCGCCTCGCTGGTCGCGAGGTCGAGCAGCGCCCGGCGCATCTGCGGCGTCCAGAACATTTCGATGTGCCTGGCGATCGAGACTGCGGCCTCGTCGCGATCCGGGTAGGCGGTGAAGTAGTCGCCGATGCGGTTGGCCATGCGGGCGAGATTGTCGATATCCATGTCGGGGCTCAGGCGGTGATCGTGTCGGGAGATGTGTAGGCGGTGCAGCGCTGGCCGCGGGCGAAGCCGACCAGGGTGAGGCCGGCGCTTTCCGCCAGTCGCACCGCATGGGCCGTCGGCGCCGACACCGCGGCGAGGCAGCCGATGCCGGCCGCCGCGGTCTTGTGCACCATCTCGTAGCTGGCGCGACTGGTGACGAGGACGAAGCCCGCACGCGGATCGTTGCCCCAGCGCAACTGGGCGCCGATGAGCTTGTCGAGCGCGTTGTGGCGGCCCACGTCCTCGCGCACCAGCTGGACCTGGCCGCTGGCCGACACCCAGGCTGCGGCATGCGCGCCGCCGGTGAGGCGGTGCAGGACCTGCTCCTGCCCCAGTTCGTCGAGCGCCCGCGCCAGCGCAGCACGGGATACGCCAGAACGGTGTTCGAGCGTGGCGACCGGACGCAGCGCCGCCGCCAGGCTGTCCACCCCGCACAGGCCGCAGCCGGTGCGCCCGGCCAGCGTGCGCCTGCGGTGCTTGAGCTGGACGAAGTGCTCGGCGGCCAGCTCGATGCGGACCTCGATGCCCTGGCCGACGGACACGATGTCCATGCCGTAGATGTCCTGGCGGCGCGACACGATGCCTTCGGTCAGGCTGAAGCCGTAGGCGAAATCCTCCAGGTCGCTCGGCGTCGCCAGCATCACCGCGTGCGAGATGCCGTTGTAGACCAGGGCGACCGGCGTCTCTTCGATCAGGGTGTCGCACGCCTCATGGGCCGACAGCGGGTCCGGCCCCGTCCACGCCGATCGGGTTACGGTGACGTGTTCGTGCGGCAGCATCGCCTCGTCCGCGGCGCAGGCGTTCGCCAGGCGGTGGTCGGGCGAGCGGGCAGGCGGCTCAAGCATCGGCCTGCTCCTTGGCGACGACGCGCTGGCCCTTCAGGTAGGCCTGCTGGCGGGCGCTGAAGTCGCGATGGCGCTGCTGCCAGCCGGAAGGCTGGCTGACCGCGACCACCTGCACCGCCGTGACCTTGTACTCCGGGCAGTTGGTCGCCCAGTCGGAATTGTCGGTGGTGATGACGTTGGCTCCGGACTCGGGGAAGTGGAAGGTGGTGTAGACCACGCCCGGCTGCACGCGCGCGGTGACGGTGGCGCGCAGCACCGTCTCGCCGGCGCGGCTGGCGATGCCGACCCAGTCGCCGTCCTGAATGCCGCGTTCCTCGGCGTCGTGCGGATGGATCTCGAGCCGGTCCTCGGCGTGCCACACGATGTTGGCGGTGCGCCGCGTCTGCGCGCCGACGTTGTACTGGCTGAGGATGCGGCCGGTGGTCAGCAGCAGCGGGAAGCGCTTGCTGGCGCGCTCGTCGGTGGGAATGTAGGCGGTGAGCATGAAGCGGCCCTGGCCGCGCACGAAGCGCTCGACGTGCATGATCGGCGTGCCTTCGGGGGCGGCCTCGTTGCACGGCCACTGGATGCTGCCCAGGCGCTCGAGCTTGTCGTAGCTGACGCCGTGGAAGCTGGGGGTGAGGCGCGCGATCTCGTCCATGATCTCGGACGGATGCGTGTAGTCCATCGGATAGCCCAGCGCCCGCGACAGCGCCATCGTCACTTCCCAGTCGGCCATGCCGGCCAGCGGTGGCATCACCTTGCGCACGCGCGAGATTCTGCGCTCGGCGTTGGTGAAGGTGCCGTCCTTCTCCAGGAAGGAGGCGCCGGGCAGGAAGACGTGGGCGAACTTGGCGGTCTCGTTGAGGAAGATGTCCTGCACCACCACGCATTCCATCGCCCGCAGCGCGGCTTCGACGTGCTGGGTGTTGGGGTCGGACTGGGCGATGTCCTCGCCTTCGATGTAGAGGCCGCGGAAGCTGCCGTCGAGCGCAGCCTCGAACATGTTGGGGATGCGCAGGCCGGGCTCGGCGTCGAGCGTGACGCCCCAGGCCGATTCGAACAGCGCCCGCGTGGTGGCGTCGGACACATGCCGGTAGCCCGGAAGCTCGTGCGGGAAGGAGCCCATGTCGCATGAGCCCTGCACGTTGTTCTGGCCGCGCAGCGGATTGACGCCCACGCCCATGCGGCCGACGTTGCCGGTGGCCATGGCGAGGTTGGCGATCGCCATCACCATGGTCGAGCCCTGCGAGTGCTCCGTCACGCCCAGGCCGTAGTAGATGGCGGCGTTGCCTTGGGTTGCGTAGAGGCGTGCCGCGCCGCGTACCGTCTCGGCCGGCACGCCGGTGAGGGCGGCGGTGGCTTCCGGCGCGTTTTCCGGCCGGGAGACGAACTCGCACCACTGGCGGAAGGACGCCGCCTCGCAGCGCTCGGCCACATAGGTCGTGTCGACCAGGCCCTCGGTGACGATGACGTGCGCCAGCGCGTTGGCCACGGCGACGTTGGTGCCGGGCATCAGCTTGAGGTGGTAGTCGGCCTGCACGTGCGGCGTCTTCACCAGCTCGATGTCGCGCGGGTCGATCACGATCAGCTTCGCGCCCTCGCGGATGCGGCGCTTGAGCAGCGAGCCGAACACCGGATGGCCCTCGGTGGGGTTGGCGCCGATCACCATCACCACGTCGGCCTGCAGCACCGACTCGAAGGTCTGCGTGCCGGCCGATTCGCCCAGCGTCTGCTTGAGCCCGTAGCCGGTGGGCGAATGGCACACGCGGGCACAGGTGTCGACGTTGTTGTTGCCGAAGGCCGCGCGCACCAGTTTCTGCACCAGGTAGGTTTCCTCGTTGGTGCAGCGCGAGGACGTGATGCCGCCCACCGCGCTGCGGCCATGTTTGGCCTGGATGCGGCGGAACTCGCTGGCGGCGTGGTTCAGTGCCTCGTCCCAGCTCACGCTGCGCCAGGGCTCGTCGATGGTGTTGCGGATCATCGGCGTGGTGATGCGGTCGGGGTGGGTGGCGTAGCCCCAGGCAAAGCGGCCCTTCACGCAGGAGTGACCCATGTTGGCCTTGCCGTCCTTGTGCGGCACCATGCGCACGACTTCATTGCCCTTGAGCTCGGCCTTGAACGAGCAGCCCACGCCGCAGTAGGCGCAGGTGGTGGTGACGCTCTTCTCCGCCTGGCCCATCCGGATGACGCTCTTTTCCATCAGCGTCGCGGTCGGGCAGGCCTGCACGCAGGCGCCGCAGGAGACGCAGTCCGATTCGAGGAAGGACTGCTGGATGCCGGCGGTGACGCGGGACTCGAAGCCGCGGCCGGAAATCGTCAGCGCGAAGGTGCCCTGGATCTCCTCGCAGGCGCGCACGCAGCGGTTGCACACGATGCACTTGGCCGGGTCGTAGCTGAAGTAGGGGTTGGAGCTGTCGGGCGCGACCGCGCTGGCGGCGTCGAAATGGTTGCGTCCGTCCATGCCGTAGCGCACCTCGCGCAGGCCCACCACGCCGGCCATGTCCTGCAGCTCGCAGTTGCCGTTGGCCGGACAGGTGAGGCAGTCGAGCGGGTGGTCGGAGATGTACAGCTCCATCACGCCGCGGCGCAGTTCGGCCAGGCGCGGGCTCTGGGTGCGCACCACCATGCCGGCTTCGACCGGCGTGGTGCAGGACGCCGGCGTGCCGCGGCGGCCTTCGATCTCGACTAGGCACAGCCGGCACGAGCCGAAGGGCTCCAGGCTGTCGGTGGCGCACAGCTTGGGGATGCGGTTGCCGGCCAGCTCGGCGGCGCGCATCACCGAGGTGCCGGCGGGTACGGTGACGGGCTCGCCGTCGATGACGAGCGTCACCATCTCACTGGAAGTGCGCTGCGGCGTGCCGTAGTCGGGTTCGCGAAAGATCGTCATGGGGTGTCTCCTTGCCGTGCGCGGGGCGCCTCAGGCGGCTGCGGCTGCGGCGGTGTCGATGCCGAAGTCCTGGGGAAAGTGCTTGAGGGCGGACTGCACGGGGTAGGGCGTCATGCCGCCCATGGCGCACAGCGAGCCGGCGAGCATGGTGTCGCACAGCGAATCGAGCAGCGCGAGGTTCCGGCCGCGTTCCTCGCCGGCGATGATGCGGTCGATGACCTCCACGCCGCGCACCGAGCCGATGCGGCAGGGCGTGCATTTGCCGCAGGACTCCGCCACGCAGAAGGCCATCGCGTGGCGCGCCATCTTGGCCATGTCCACCGTGTCGTCGAAGGCGACGATGCCGCCGTGGCCGACCATGGCGCCGATGGCGGCGTACTGCTCGTAGTCCAGCGGCACGTCGAACTGCGTCGCCGGCACGTAGGCGCCGAGCGGGCCGCCGACCTGTGCGGTGCGCAGGGGCCGGCCGCTGGCGCTGCCGCCGCCGAAGTCCTCCAGCAGCTCGCGCAGGGTGACGCCGAAGGCCTTCTCGACCAGGCCGGTGTGACGCAGGTTGCCGGCGAGCTGGAAGGGCAGGGTGCCGCGCGAACGCCCGAGGCCGTAGTCGCGGTAGAAGGCGGCGCCGCGGGCAAGGATCAGCGGCACCGCGGCCAGGCTCATGACGTTGTTGATCACCGTGGGCTGGCCGAACAGACCGGCGATCGCCGGCAGCGGGGGCTTGGCGCGCACCACGCCGCGCTTGCCTTCCAGGCTTTCCAGCATCGCGGTCTCCTCGCCGCAGATGTAGGCGCCGGCGCCCATGCGCACCTCGAGCTCGAAGGCGCGGCCGCAGCCGGCCACGCTCGCGCCCAGCCAGCCGGCAGCGCGGGCGCGCCCAATGGCCGCCTGCAGGGTGCGGAAGGCATGGGGATATTCGGAGCGCACGTAGATGTAGCCCTGCGTCGCCCCCACCGCGAGGCCGGCGATGGTCATCCCTTCGATCAGGCAGTAGGGGTCGCCTTCCATCAGCATGCGGTCGGAGAAGGTGCCGGAGTCGCCCTCGTCGGCGTTGCAGGCGATGTACTTCTGCGCCGCCGGGGTGTCGAGCACCGTCTTCCACTTGATGCCGGTGGGGAAGGCCGCGCCGCCGCGTCCGCGCAGTCCGGAGTCGGTCACCGCCTGCACGACGTCGGCGGGGGCGAGCGCGATCGCGCGCTTCAGGCCCTCGAAGCCGCCGTGGGCGAGGTAGTCGTCCAGGCTCAGCGGATCGGTGAGGCCGACGCGGGCGAAGGTGAGCCGCTCCTGGCGGGCGAGGAAGGGGATCTGCGCGGTGAGGCCGTGGCACAGCGGGTGGGCGGCGCCGTGGTGGAAGCCGGCGTCGAACAGGCCGGGCACGTCTTCGGGCTGCACCGGGCCGTAGGCGACACGACCCTGGGGCGTGACCACCTCGACCAGGGGTTCGAGCCAGAACAGCCCGCGCGAGCCGTTGCGCACGATGTCGACGGCGATGCCGCGTGCATCCGCTTCCCGGCGGATGGCGCGGGCGACCTGTTCGGCGCCGAGCGACAGCGCACCGGAATCGATCGGAACGTAGATGCGGGCGCTCATGCCGTGACTCCTTCGCCGGAGGTGGCTCGAAGTTCGGCCACCACGGCATCGAAGCGGCGCGGGCTCATCCGGCCGTGGATGTCGTCATCGACGCGGATGGACGGCGAGCAGGCGCAGTTGCCCAGGCAATACACCGGCTCCAGCGTCACTGCGCCATCGGCGCTGGTCTGGTGGACGTCGATGCCCAGCGTGGCCCGGACATGCGCCTCGAGGGCGTCCGCGCCCATCGCCAGACAGGATTCGGCGCGGCACACCTGCACCACGTGGCGGCCCGGCGGCGTGCGGCGGAAGTGGTGATAGAAGCTGACCACACCCTGTACTTCGGCGCGCGACAGGTTGAGCGCTGTCGCGATGCGCGGCAGGGCCTCGTCGGGTATGTAGCCCCAGGCGTTCTGGATGGCGTGGAGGATGGGCAGGGTGGCGCCCGGGAGGGTGCGGTGGGTCTGGATGAGGGCATCCAGGTCCGCAGTTTTCGGCAAGGGGGTCGTCATCGTCATCGCTCCGCGGCGGCGTTCAACGACGGGACGATAGGCGAGGCGTTAATTCCGACGAAGCGAATTATTCAGAAGGTTTGTTCGGTTTAATCGAACAAGAGGCTTCAGCCCGAAGGCGGGAGCTGTGCGGCAAGCGCGAGCAGGGCCGCGCTCAGGGGCGGCTGCGGATCGCGCGCCAGGGTGACGAGTCCGGTCCGCCATTCGACGCAGGGCGACACCAGACGCAGCGCATGGAGGCCCTCCGAGGCGCCGATGAGGGAGAGCACGCTGCGCGGCAGGATGCCGTTCCACGGGCCGGCGCGGACGTGGGCGAGGATGCTGGTCAGGGAATTGGTCTCGAGCCCCACGCGCGGCGCACACCCCAGTTCGGCGAACACGCGGTCGACCGTCTGCCGGTGGTGCATGTCGCGCGACAGCAGGCAGAGCGGCTCGGCGGCGGCGTCGCGCCAGGCGATGTCGTCCCCTGCCGCCCGCGGGCCGCCGCTGCGGGTGATGAACACCAGGTCTTCCGCCCACAGCGGCAGGCAATGCAGGTCGGGCGAGGTGGCCGACTCGGTGTAGAGGACGCCGGCCTCGAGCTGGAAGTCGCGCAAGGCCCCGAGGATGGCCTGGGTGCTGGCCGAACGCACGTCGATGTCCACCCGTGGGTGCCGCAGCGCGAAGGGCGAGGTGAGCGAGGACACCACTGCGAGTGCGGTCGGGATCACGCCCAGGCGCAGCTGGCCGCCCAGGCCGCCGCGCAAGGCGTCCAGCGCCTGGTGCAGTTCTCCGGCGCCGGCAGCCGCGCGGCGGGCGTGCGCGAGCACGCATTCGCCTTCGGCGGTGAGGCGCACGAAGGATTTGCCACGCTCCACCAGGACAACCCCCAGCTCCTGCTCCAGCTCGCGAATCGCCGTGGACAAGGTGGAGGGCGACACGTGGCAGGCCGTTGCCGCGCGGCCGAAGTGGCGTTCATCGGCGAGCGAAATCAGGTAGAGGTATTTGCGGGAAATCATGACGGGAAGGGGGGCGAAGGATTTTTCTAAGCGGCGCTCGAAAAACTGTAATGGCCCGATCGGATGTGAGTCCCTAGATTACGTCTCGCTCTCGAAACATTTTCAATACAGGAGACGACATGAGCAAGCGGGCGAGTATTCCAATTCAGATCTTCGATGCGAGCACGACCCAGTCGAATGCGACGGTCGCTTTGCCGCCAAAGGTTTTCAATGACCCGGAATTCTTCGATTTCGAAATGGGTGCCGTTTGGGGCCACGAATGGTTCTGTATTGGCCATGTCAATGATATTCCGAATCCGGGCGATTACTACACGCTGTCGGTCGGCAAGGATCCGCTGATGATCGTCCGTCAGCAGGATGGTTCGGTGAAGGTGCTGGCGAACGTATGCCAGCACCGTGGCCTGCTGCTGGCCGAAGGCCGCGGCAATGTGCGCCGCATCCGCTGCCCCATGCATTCCTGGGTGTATGACCTGAGCGGAGCGCTGACTTCGGCGCCCGGGCTGAATGAAGATCCGACCTTCGACAAGAAGGAAGCCTGTCTGCCGGTCATTCGTTCCGAAATCTGGGAAGGTTTCCTGTTCATTACCTTCGACGAAAGCATCGCACCGCTGGCGCCCCGTCTGGAAAAGCTCAAGGGTCAATTGGCGAATTACCAGATGTCCACCCTCCATGCCGCAGAGCCGCTGAACATGGAATTCAACGAGTGGAACTGGAAGCAGTACATGGACGAGTGCTATCACTGCCTCCATCTGCACGGCCAATCCTGGGGCAGCATGCACAAGATTTCTGCCGAGCGCCTGGACGAGGATGCAATCTACAACGATCCGCAGAACGGCATCATTGCTTACGACCTGGTGTCCGAGTTTCCCGATGCCAGTCCCACCAAATCGGGCAAGGCCGCACATCCGATTCTTCCGTTGCTGACCGAAGAGCAGCGTTCGCGCCTGGCCTACATCACGGTGGCGCCCAATCTGCTGATCGTCGCGATGCCGGACAAGGTCAAGTATTTCCTCTGGTTGCCGCATTCGGCCAAGCAGTCCTGGTACAGCGCAACCTGGCTGTATCCGCAAGCGACCCTGGAGGATCCCGAATTCAAGGAACGCTGGCTGCGCGAGCGCGAGGAACTCTATCCGGTGATGGTCGAGGACTATTCCGCGTGGCGCCGTTATCAGGTCGGAGGGGAGTCCCGCTTCGCACCGCGTGGCCGCCTCAGTGCGCATGAGCGTGTCATCGGGCGTTATCAGGACTGGCTTGTGGACAAGTATCGCAAGGCGGACGCCGCAAACGTCTGATCGGGGCTCTTGATGCAAGCACATCAGAACGCAATTGAAGTCGAGATTGCGGCCAGGACGGTCACCGGCGGGCGAAACGTCGCCTTCGATCTGGTGGCCGTCGATGGGGGCGATCTGCCCCCCTGGACCGCAGGATCGCATATCGAACTGCGGTGGACCGCCGATGGGCAGGAATACATTCGCCAGTATTCGTTGTGCGGCGAATCCTTTTCCGGACCCAGGTGGCGCATTACCGTGCTGCGGGAAAAGAAAAGCCGGGGCGGATCGGCTTTCCTGTGCGATCGCGCCGAGGTCGGCATGCGCCTGCAGGTCCGCGGGCCGCGCAACAACTTTCCGTTCGTGCCCGACCAGCGTGTCACGCTGATCGGGGCCGGCATCGGCATCACGCCCATCCTGCCGATGGCATTCGAGGCCGAGGCGCAGGGTTGCGACTGGCGGCTGATCTATCTCGTCTGCGAGCGCCAGGATGTGAGTCTGCGCGAAACCCTGAACAAGCTGCCGCAGGAGCGGGTGTTTTACCGCTATGCAGCCGAGACGGGGCGCATGAATCTCGAGGAGTGGGCGAGCACGCTGGGGGCGGGCGATTCCGTGTTCGCCTGCGGTCCGCTGCGTCTGCTGGATGACCTGGTAGCCATCCATGAGGCCCGGCCGGCCTGGAAGCTGCACCTGGAGCGCTTCGAGAACCCGAACAAGGCGGTGGGCGAAGCCGAGGCCTTCGATCTGGTCCTGGCGCGCAGCGGCAAGCAGTTCCGTGTCGAGCCGGGCGAGACGATCCTCGAAGTGCTGCGCCGTGACGGCATGAACCTCGAATGGTCGTGCTGCGACGGCGTGTGCGGCACCTGCGAGCAAGTGGTGCTGGAGGGCGTGCCCGACCACCGGGATGCGGTCCTGACGCCCGAGGAGCGGCAGGCGAACAGCCACATGATGATCTGTGTTTCGCGCGCATTGACGCCTTCATTAACTCTGGATCTCTGAAAGACCATGGCGACGATTAGAAAAGTGGTGGTGACCGGCGGCTCGGGCCGCGTCGGAACCTACGTGTTGCGCGAGCTGGTATCGCAATTCGATGTAACCAACGCCGATCTCGTGGCGGGTCGGGTGGATACCCGATACGTGCAGGCGGACGTGATGAATCTCGATTCCCTGCGTCAGGCCTTCAAGGGCGCCGACGCCGTGGTGCACCTGGCTGCCATCGACTTCGACTGGAAAGCCGCGCCCGAGAAGTACATCGACGTCAACGTGCGCGGTACCTGGCACGTACTGCAGGCCGCTGCGGAAACAGGCGTCAGCAAGGTGGTGCTGTGTTCGAGCATTTCAGCCTGCGGCCTGTCCGAGATGCGCCCCGACTGGCGGCCGCAGAGCCTGCAGGTCGACGAGCGCCACGAATGCCGTCCGGTGCAGGCCTACAGCGTCAGCAAGCTGGTGATGGAGCAGATGGGCCTGAGCTTCGTCCATGGCAGCAACATGGACGTGATCTGCCTGCGGCCGCTGGCGGTCGTGATGCCGGAGAGCTTTGCCGAGTACGTGAAGTTCGTCGAAGCGCCCGACCGCAACTGGCTGTTCTACTACGTCACCGCCGCCGATGTGGCGCGCGGCTTTCGTGCCGCGCTCGAGGTCGAGGGGCTGCGCTACGGCACCTTCTTCCTCAGCGCCGACGACACCAGCCGTCCCGAGCCGACCCTGGAGTGGTATCGCAGCCGCTTCGGCGAGCTGCCCGAGCTCAACAACCCGCGTGTGTTCAAGCAGCAGCCGCGTGCCTCGATCTTCTCGTCGGCCAAGGCCCGGGATCTTCTGGGCTGGACACCGACGTCCGACTATCTGGAACTGCGCAAGACCTGGCTTTGACCTTTCTCGGGAGCACGAATCATGATCACAACCGTTAAACCCGGCGCGGTGGATTGGACCGGAGACAATCCGTTCATCTACCTCAAGACCGACCCCGAGGGCGACTGGTCTGCCCTGGCGCTCTACTTCCGCATCGCACTGTCGCCGCATGGCGTCGGTCAGGCGATGCTGGTGCTCGAGGCGCCTTACCAGCCCGAGTACCCCAAGGCGCGACGCCTGATGCTGACCGACAACCCGGTCATGGCCCGCTATCTGGTCGATGACTTCGTCAAGCACTTCGGACTGTTCCGTCCGTGCACCGCGCTGCTCGACAGCGTGCGCATCGTCGGCGGTGCGCAGTTCTCCTGCCACGACGAGGGCAAGGACCTGCACATCCAGCGCGCGACGCATGCGCAGGAAGGCCTGAGCCTGGAGATGCACTGGGAGGGCCTGCAGCGCCCCTTCATGGCAGCGGTGCCGGCCGACAAGACCCAGACCGGCGTGCACGAGATGTTCTCCGTCTTCCAGCCGGCCACGAGCGGCTGGGTGGCGGTCAATGGCGAGCGTCTGCCGGGCGCGACCGTGGAGCGGGATTTCTTCGGCAGCCGTGCGGCGTCTGCGGCGCTGGCCTTCAGCGAAACCTGGGTGCAGGCGTCCCATGGACAGGCTTGAGCATTCGGCGGCGGCCGCCGACACCCTCGCCGCAGAAAAGGTCATGGCCGTGCGTCCGCAGTGCATCGGCGTGCGCCGCCTGCGTGACGTGATCGCCGACTGTGCGCAGCGCATCTTCCATGCCGGCCCGGATTATCGGTCACCACAGGAGATCCCCGCGCCGGTGCTGCATTCGGCGGCGCAGGCCGCGGTGTTCGAGGGCTGGAGCGCATCGGTCGACGAGGCGATCGCGGCCCTGCGCGCGGGGCGCATCCGCACCGCCTCGGCCCAGGCGCACCGGCTGCTGGTGCCCTTGTCGGGCGTGCTGAGCGCCTCGATGGCGGTGTTCGAGATTGCCGATCCGGCGCAGGCGCTGGCGCCGGTGTGGGTTGCGCTCAACGAAGGGCAGACCCACGCCACCCGCCTGGGTCGTCTCGACGACGGCCTGGTGCCGCATCTGCGCTGGCTCAACGGCGCGTTCGCCGACTGGCTGGCGGGCGGCTTCGAGACGCCGCTCGATCTGTTGCCCTTGCTGGCCGAGGCGCGCGCGCAAGGCGACGACTGCCATGCCCGCACCGTGGTGGGCTCGCAGTTGGTGAGCGCGGCGCTGCTGCGACGCAGCCCCCCGGTCAGCGAGGATGTCAGCGCCTTCCTGTCCGAGTCGCCGGCCTTTGCGCTCAATGTGTGGATGGGGGCGACTGCCCTGGCGGCCAGTGCGGCAGAAGGGGTGGAAGGCGCTTCCATCGTCACCCGGGCGGGTGGCAACGGGGTCGAGTTCGGCATCCAGCTCGCGTCCCGTCCGGGGCAGTGGGTCTGCGTCCCGGCACCCGTTCCGCAAGGGACGATCGAGCCGGCACACCAGGGGCGGCAGGCCGAGGGCGCCCTGGGCGACAGCGCGGTGGTGGATTTCGCCGGCCTGGGCGGGCAGTCGCTGCAGTTTGCACCCCTGGTCGCGCAAGGGGTGGCGGCGTCGCTGCCGGCCGATGCGGCACAGCGCGCCGTGCAGGTGCTGGCCAGCAAGGCGCCACCGCTGGTCCGGGGCCTGTGCGCGACGGCGGCGGCATCCTGTGTCGCGGCCGGCGTCGGACCGCTGGTGCTGATCGGCATGATCGACGCCCAGGGCGTGGCCGGACGGATCGGCGGGGGCGTGGTCGATGTACCCGCCACGCTGTTCGAACGCGCGCTGCAGGCACACTGAGGAGCGCCGCATGTCATCCCTGTACCGACTCGGCCTGACCGCAATGCGCGACGCGATCGCGCGTGGCGAGTGCTTGGCGGACGATGTCTGGCTCAGCTGCCGCGGGCAGATCGAGCGCCATGAGCCCGCCGTGCGCGCCTGGCGGCAACTGTGGCCCGAAGCCGGGTGCGAGGCAGAAGTCAGGAAGGGCGCACTGCGCGGTCTTCCGATCGGCGTCAAGGACACCATCGACGTGCGCGGCCTGCGTGCCGAACGGGGCTCGGCGATCTGGCAGGGACGCACGCCGCAGGCGGATGCGGCGTGTGTCAGCGCGCTGACGCAGCTGGGTGCGCGGGTGATGGGCAAGACGGTCACCACCGAGTTTGCCTATTTCACGCCCGGCGCGACCGCCAATCCCCACCGCCTGACGCACACCCCGGGCGGCTCGTCGAGCGGCTCGGCGGCCGCCGTGGCGGCGGGCATGGTGCCACTGGCCCTGGGTTCGCAGACCGCGGCCTCGGTGATCCGGCCGGCCGCCTACTGTGGCGTGGTCGGCTATGTGGCCACCGTGGGCAACCACGCTTCGCGCGGCATCATGCCGCTGGCGCACAGCCTGGATTCGCTGGGTTTTCTTGCCCGCGACGTGGCGGACGTGCAGTACGTCCAGGCCTTGCTGGGCCGTGCCGCAAGCGCGGCAGAACCGCCGAAACGTCCGCCACAAGCGGTGCTGGCGATCGACGGCAGCGCGTTCGGCACGGTCGCCCCCGAGATGCTGGCGCTGCATCAACGTGCGGTCGACACGCTGCGTGCCTGCGGCGTGCAGGTCGAGTGCGATGCCACCGAATTGCTCGGGGCCGAGGGTGGCCCGGCATGGGTCGAGGCGCACCGGCGGCTGATGGCCTACGAAGCCGCTCAGACCCTGGCATTCGAATACAACACGCATCGCGATCAGCTGAGTCCGGCGCTGAGTGCCTTGATCGAGGAGGGCCTGGCGATCGACGGCGAGCAATACGACGCCTTGCGCACGCAGCGGGACAGTGCGCTGGCGCGGTTCGTGCTGGTCATGCGCCGCTACGACGCGATCCTGGCGCCGGCCGCGCCCGGCGCTGCGCCTGAAGGTCTGGCCGCGACCGGCCGTCCCGATCAGAGCCGGCCGTGGCAATGGCTGGGGGCCCCACAGGTGACCTTGCCTGCGGGCGTGTCGTCATGCGGCCTTCCTCTGGGGCTGCAACTGATCGGCGCGCATCGCAATGATCACGTGCTCCTCGGCCTTGCCCGCTGGATGCAGGATGAATTGGGGTGGCGTGGACGAGTTCCACAGCCTTTTGATTAACCGCGTCAATTTTCAGGCCAGATCAGGTGGGCCAAACAACAAATTAAAACAGGTGACAAGAAGCACCGGTCTGCGCGTTTCACGCAGGGCGGATGAGTCGGTATTTCCATCGATCGTTCCCATCCCGTAAACCAAAGGAGTCATGAAGCATGAAAACCAAAGCAATCCGGCGTCTCGCCATTTCCGCATTGTTTGCGCTGAGCTCTGCAGCGAGTGCGCAGACTTATGTCTGGGACATGCCCAACGAGTACCCCGCGACGTCCGTGCAAGGAGAGGGTGACCGTCACTTCGCCGAACTGCTCAAGACCAAGAGCCAGGGCGACATCAAGATCGTGCATCACTTCGGTGCCTCGCTCGGTTTCCGGTCCAAGGATCAGCTCGATGCCGTGGCCGATGGCGCAGTCGTGATCGCCAACACCTTCGTGCCGCCCCTGGGCGGGATCAACCCCATCTTCGTGCTGTCGTCGCTGCCCTTCCTGGTGTCGAACGCGAGTGAAGCCTACATGCTGTACGAGGTCGCCCGGCCCTACTACGACAAGGAGCTTGCGCGCTACAACCAGAAGCTGCTGTACGCGTCGCCGTGGCCGGCCAGCGGACTCTGGGGTTCGCGCACGTACGACAAGCCCGAGGCGGTGAAGGGGCTGAAGATGCGGACCTATGACCCCAACGGCACGCTTGTCTTCAAGGCGGCAGGCGCCGCGCCGGTGCAGCTGAGCTGGGCCGACATCGTGCCGCAGCTGACCACGGGCGGGATCGAGGGTGTCCTGACCTCGATCGAGTCGGGTCTGAGCGCCAGTTTCAACGACTACGCCAAGCACTTCACCGCACTCAACTACGACACCACCATCAACATGGTGACGATGAACCTCGACACCTGGAACAAGCTGCCGGCCGCCGGCCAGAAGGCGGTGCTCGATGCGGCGAAGGAAACCGAGCTGTTCCTGTGGGGCAATATCGACAAGGTGATCCAGCGCAACTACGACACCGCCGCCAAGCGCGGGGTCACGATTGCGGAAAAGGTCGATCCGGCCTTCCGCCGCTATCTGCAGGAGCAGGCCGAGCCGGTGATTGCCGCGTGGGTGAAGCGCGCCGGCAAGGATGGTGAGGCCTTGATCGCCGAATACCGCCAGCGCCAGCAGGTGGCGACCACGGTGGCCGCCAACGGGAGTGTCAACTGATCATGCGCCATTTCCTCTCGCTGGTGGATCTTCTCACGCGTGCGGGGGCCATCATGGCGGCGGTGATCGTCGCCGCCATGGTTGGGCACATCCTGCTGGAAATCGTGCTGCGCGCGGTGTTCGACAGTTCGACCTACGTGCTCGACGAATTCGTCGGCTACGGCGTGGCGGCCAGTACCTTCCTCGGCCTGGGCTACACGCTGGAGCAGGGCGGGCTGATCCGGGTCAACATCCTGCTTGCCCGCATCCGCAGCCGCGCGATGCGTCAGCTGACCGAAGTGACCTGTGTCGCGGCCTGCTTCGGTGTGTTCGCGATGGTGTGGCTCTATTTCTGGAGCAGCATCTCGCGCAACTGGACGCGTGGCGCGGTCAGCGAAACGGTCGCCCAGGTGCCGTTGTGGATTCCCGAGGGGCTGTTGCTGCTGGGTCTCAGCATCTTTTTGCTGCAACTCGTGGCCTATGCCATACGTATCGTGTCCGGCGAACCGATGATCGGCGAGCGCGGCCCGGTCGCTGCGGCGGAGTGAGGAGACCGACATGGAAGCATTCATTTCTGCTGCGGTGGTGCTGGCGCTGATCTTCATCGCGCTCGGCTTCGGGGTCTGGATCTTCTCCGGGCTGTTGCTGGTGGCGGTGGCCAGCCTGGCGTTCGTGGCCGATTTCTCCGTCGACCGGATCGGTGTCATCGCCAAGTCGGTGATGTGGAAGAGCGCAAGTACCTGGGAGCTGGCGGCGATCCCGCTGTTCCTGTGGATGGGCGAGATCATCTTCCGCTCCGACATCTCCGAGCGCCTGTTCCGCGGTCTGACGCCGCTGGTCGAGTGGCTGCCGGGGCGCTTGCTCCATACCAACGTGATGGGCTGTACCTTGTTCGCCGCGGTCAGCGGTTCGACCTCGGCCACCACGGCAACGGTGGGCAAGATCACCACCACCGCGCTGGCCGAGCGCGGCTATGACCGCAGCCTCTCGCTCGGTTCGCTGGCGGGCGCCGGAAGTCTGGGTCTGCTGATTCCGCCGTCGATCATCATGATCATCTACGGCGTGCTGGCCGAGGTGTCGATCGCCAAGCTGTTTGCCGCCGGCGTGATTCCGGGGCTGATGGTGGCGGCCATCTTCTCGACCTACATCATGATCCGCTGCGTCATGCGGCCCGAACTGGCGCCGGCCAGCCTGGGGGGCATCACGCTGAAGAGGCTGATCGGTGCCTTCGTCGATCTGGTGCCGATCGGCATCCTGATCGTGGCGGTGCTGGGCGGGATCTACTCGGGCATCGTCACGCCGTCCGAGGCCGCGGCAGTCGGCGTGTTCGCGGCCATCGTGCTGACGGCGATCCTGCGCAAGCTGACGTGGTCGGTGATCACCGATTCCCTGATGGCGGCGGTGCGCACCTCGTGCATGGTGTGCTCGATCCTGGTGGCGGCAGCCGTGCTCGCGACCGCGATCGGCTACATGCACATTCCGGACGGGCTGACCAAGGCGATCGCGGCAATGGAGCTCTCGCCCTGGACCCTGCTGCTGTTGATCGCGGCGCTCTACATCGTGCTGGGCCTGTTCCTCGACGGGATCTCGATCGTGGTCATGAGCCTGCCGGTGACGCTGCCGATCATGGTTCAGGCGGGGTTCGATCCGGTCTGGTTCGGTGTGTTCCTCGTGCTGATGGTCGAACTGGGGCAGGTCACGCCGCCGGTGGGCTTCAACCTGTTCGTGCTGCAGGGCATCACCGGGTCGAACCTGAGCACGGTGGTGTATGCCGCCTTCCCCTTCTTCCTGCTGATGTGCCTGTCGGTCGTGATCATCAGTTTCGCGCCGTCGATCGTGCTCTATCTGCCCGATCTGCTCGTGAAGTAGGGGGCACTGCGTCTGTATGCGGCGCGGCAGGGGGGC
>NZ_AMXC01000035.1:0-27729 GCF_000310165.2 Thauera sp. 63 | reverse complement strand
AGCGGCAGCGCGCGCTGCGGCACAGGCGCAGGCCAGCGCGGGACGCGCCCCGGCGCCGGCCAGCCGTGCGCCCGCCCCCACACCGAAACGGGTCGAGCCCGTTGTCGGGGAAGTCCGCAACAGTGCCGGCGCGACACCGACCGGCGTGCGCTTCGCCCAGCTCCGCGGCCAGCTGCGCTTTCCCGTACGCGGAGAACTCGTGGGGCGCTTTGGTGCTCCAAGGGCGGAAGGTGGCACGACCTGGAAGGGGGTATTCATCCGGGCTGGCACCGGTGCAGACGTCAGGGCCGTCGCCGGCGGGGAAGTGGTGTATTCCGACTGGCTGCGGGGCTATGGCAACCTGATCATCGTCGACCACGGCGGCGACTATCTTTCGGTGTACGGCAACAACGATGCCCTGCTGAAGGAGGTCGGCGATGCGGTGGCCGGTGGCGACGCCATTGCCAGCGTGGGCACCAGCGGAGGGGGCGGGGAATCGGGTTTATACTTCGAACTCCGCCATCAGGGTCGTCCGCTCGATCCGATGCAGTGGGTGCGACTCAACTAGTTAATCCGGCGCGAAGGGCAAGGGCCGCTTCCCCGATGGAGTTCTCATGCGCAGCAAGCTGAAACAGCTCGGCCTTGTCATGACTGGCGTGTTCGCCGGCGTGATGCTCAGTCTCAATTTCTCCGCCAATGCCGACCGCACGACGCAGGTGCCGCTGCCGGTCGAGGAGTTGCGCGCGTATGCAGACGTGTTCAATGCGATCAAGCAGGGCTACGTCGAGCCGGTCGAGGACAAGAAGCTGATCGTCGATTCGATCAGCGGCATGCTGTCGGGTCTCGATCCGCATTCGGCCTATCTCGACGCAGAGGCCTTCAAGGATCTGCAGGTCGGCACGCAGGGCGAGTTCGGCGGGCTCGGCATCGAGGTCGGCATGGAAGACGGCTTCGTCAAGGTGATCTCGCCGATCGAGGACACGCCTGCCTTCCGCGCCGGTGTCCAGGCGGGTGACCTGATCGTCAAGCTCGACGAAACGCCGGTCAAGGGCATGAGCCTGAACGATGCGGTCAAGCGCATGCGCGGCAAGCCCAGGACGGACATCACGCTGACGATCATGCGCAAGGGCGAGAGCCGTCCCATCGTGCTGACCCTGACGCGCGAAGTCATCAAGGTGCAGAGCGTGAAATCCAAGCTCGTCGAGCCGGGCTACGCGTACCTGCGCGTCGCCCAGTTCCAGGAGAACACCGCAGCGGCGGTGGTCGAGCACCTGGGCAAGCTGACGACCGAAGGCCCCTTGTCAGGCCTGGTGCTCGATCTGCGCAATGACCCGGGCGGCCTGCTCCATGGCGCAGTGGGTGTGTCGGCGGCCTTCCTGCCGGCCGGCGAACTGGTCGTGTCGACCGACGGGCGCACCGAGGATGCCAAGCGCGAGTACCGCGCGACCCCCGAGGACTACCTGCGTGGTTCGCGCGACGACTTCCTGCGCCGGCTGCCGGCTGGTGCGAAGGACGTGCCGATGGTGGTGCTGGTCAATGGCGGTTCGGCCTCGGCGTCCGAGATCGTGGCCGGGGCGCTGCAGGACCACAAGCGTGCCGTCGTGATGGGTACGCAGACCTTCGGCAAGGGCTCGGTACAGACCATCCTGCCGCTCAACAACAGTACCGCGATCAAGCTCACGACCGCCCGGTACTACACGCCGAGCGGCCGTTCGATCCAGGCCAAGGGTATCGAGCCGGACATCGTCGTCGAGGAAAGCGCGAATGGCTCCAGCCGCCGTGTGCGCGAGGCCGACCTGCAGGGTCACCTGGGCAACGACAAGGACCCGGATGCCGAGCAGAAGGCGAAGCAGGAAGCAGGGCAGAACAACGGCGACGACGAGGCCGAGCCGGTCCGTTTCGAGCTCGCCAGCAAGGACGATCACCAGCTGATGCAGGCGATCAACCTTCTCAAGGGCCTGCAGATCGTCCAGAATAAAAAGCCATAAGGCGACAAGGGGAACGCGATGCGTCGGGAGACCGCCTACAAGCTGGCAGGCAGGCATCACGACCACCCTGCGCCGGGAACGGGCATCGAGAAGGCGCGGGAGATCCGCTTCAAGCCCTTGCCGCCCGGGCAGGTCGAACGCGCGTGGCTGGCCCTGCGGGTACTGAAGGATCTGCATGTCGAGCGGACTCCGGATCCGCTCTGCCTGCGCGTTCGCTACTCGGTGCTCGACTACTCCCTCGAAACCCTCGAGGACGCGCTGCGTGAAGCGGGCTATGCGCTCGACAACACGCTGTATTCGAAGCTGGTCCGTGCGCTCGTGTACTTCTGTGAAGAGACGCAGCGCCACAACCTGATTTCCCCCGAACGCCTGATCAAGCAGTCGCACGAGGTCTACATCCAGGCCTGGGACCAGCACGCGCATGGCGATCACGACGACACGCCGGTCGATCTGCGCGAATACAAGTAAGCAAGCAAGGCCACGGATCCCTATCCATGAATGACGACCAGCTCCTGCGCTATAGCCGCCACATCCTGTTGCCCGAGATCGGGGTGGAGGGGCAGGAAGCTATCCTGAGCGCTAAGGTGCTCGTGATCGGCGCAGGTGGACTGGGGTCACCGGTTGCCATGTATCTGGCCGCCGCCGGCGTGGGCAAGCTGGTGATCGCAGACAACGATACGGTCGATCTCACTAACCTGCAGCGCCAGATCATGCATTCGACCGAGATGGTCGGGCACCCCAAGGTCGAGTCGGCACGAGCCAGCCTGCAGCGCATCAACCCGCTTGCCAACGTCGTGCCGCTGCATACGCGGCTCGAGGATGCGGCGCTCGACGAGCAGGTCGCCGCTGCGGATTTGGTGCTCGACTGTTGCGACAATTTCGCAACCCGGCATGCGGTCAATCGTGCCTGCGTGAAGCACCGCAAACCCCTGGTTTCCGGGGCCGCCATCCGCTTCGATGGGCAGGTGTCGGTGTTCGACATGCGCGATCCGGAGGCGGCCTGCTATCACTGCCTGTTCCCCGAAGGCGAGGACATCGAGGAGGTGCGCTGCGCCGTGATGGGCGTGTTCTCTCCCATTGTCGGCATGATCGGGACGACGCAGGCAGCAGAGGCGCTCAAGCTGATCGTCGGTTGCGGAACGCCGCTCACGGGGCGGTTGCTGCTGCTCGATGGCCTGGCGATGGAGTGGCGCAGCGTCGGCTTCGGGCGCGACCCCGGTTGCGCCGTCTGTGGTTCGACGCAGCGTTAGGCGCGGGGCAGGCGGGCGATCAGGCGGATGTCGCGTCCGACCTGGCGGACGTCGCGCAACTCCAGCTGGGGTGCATCTTCCAGCCTGCTGAGTGCGGCCAGGTTGAAAAGGCCGTGGGCCGCGTCGCCAACCAGCATCGGCGCCATGTAAAGGAGCAACTCGTCCACACAGCCCTCGCGCAGCAGGGAGCCGTTGAGCTTGAAGCCCGCCTCGGCATGGATCTCGTTGAGTCCGAGGGCCCCCAGTTCGCTCATCAGCCGGGGTAGGTCGACCTTGCCTGCCGGGTTGGGCAACACGATCAGGCGGTGGCCGGCGGCCGACAGTTCGGCAAGGCGAGTCGGGTTCTCGCTGGCGGTGGCGATCAGGATCGGTTCGCCCTGCAGGATGCGAGCGGCGGGCGACACGTCCAGCCGGGCGTCGATCAGGATGCGCAGCGGCTGGCGCTCGCAGGTCACGTCGCGCACCGTCAGTTGGGGGTCGTCTTCCTTGACCGTGCCGATGCCGGTCAGCACCGCGCAGGCGCGGGCGCGCCAGGTGTGGCCATCGCGTCGTGCCTGAGGGCCGGTGATCCACTGGCTGACGCCATTCTGCAGCGCCGTCTTGCCATCGAGGCTGGTCGCGGCCTTCAGGCGCAGCCAAGGGCGGCCTCGTGTCATGCGGGCCACGAAGCCGATGTTCAGTTCGCGCGCGTCGTCCTCCAGCAGGCCGTGCTCGGTCACAATGCCGGCTGCACGCAGGCGTGCCAGGCCGCGGCCGGCGACGAGCGGGTTGGGGTCTTCCATGGCGACGACGACGCGTGAGACGCCTGCATCGATCAGTGCGTCTGCGCACGGCGGGGTGCGACCGAAATGGGAGCAGGGCTCGAGCGTGACGTAGGCGGTGGCGCCCTGTGCGGCCTCGCCGGCCTGGCGTATGGCGTGGACTTCGGCGTGGGCCTCGCCCGCTCGCCGATGCCAGCCTTCGCCGACCGTGACGCCGTCGCGAACGAGCACGCAGCCCACGCGCGGATTTGGCGCGGTGGTGTTCAGACCCAGGGCGGCGAGCTGTAGCGCGCGCGCCATGGCAGCATGGTCAGCTGCCGAAAAGGTCATGTTCGGGATCCGGACCGGCCTTGCCGGTCTTGCTGCGGCGCGGACGCGCCTGCACTTCGCGGATGACCTCGGAGAACTCGTCCACGTCGGCGAAGTTGCGATAGACGGATGCGAAGCGGATGTAGGCGACCTTGTCGAGCTTCTTGAGCTCCTTCATCACCAGTTCGCCGATCTTTTCGCTCGGCACCTCCTGCTCGCCCATCGACAGCAGGCGCGCCTCGATGCGGTCCACCGCAGCGTCGATGTCCTCGATCGTCACCGGGCGCTTGCGCAGCGCCAGCTTCATGCTGCCGGCGAGCTTGGCGTGGTCGAACTCGGTGCGATTGCCGTTACGCTTGACTATGTGCGGCATCTTGAGATCGATGCGCTCGTAGGTGGTGAAGCGCTTGTCGCACTTCACGCAGCGACGACGGCGCCTGACGACGTCGCCGTCCTCGTTCTCGCGTGTGTCGGTGACCTGGGTGTTGGGGTCAGCGCAGAAGGGGCATTTCATGGCCGGAAGCTCGTGGCGGGCAGGGGGTGTGCCGGACGGGCACTCCCCCTGCCGCGCGGCTTACTTGCCGTAGACCGGGAACTTCGCGCACAGACTGGCCACCTGGCCACGCACGCGCTCGATCACCGCCTGGTCTTCCGGTGCGTCGAGCACGTCGGCGATCAGGTGGGCGATCTTCTCGGCCTCGATCTCGGTGAAGCCACGGGTGGTCATCGCCGGCGAGCCGATGCGGATGCCCGAGGTGGTGAAGGGCTTTTCCGGGTCGTTCGGGATCGAGTTCTTGTTCACCGTGATGTGGGCGCTGCCCAGCACGGCTTCGGCGGCCTTGCCGGTGATCTTCTTGTTGCGCAGGTCGACCAGGAAGACGTGGCTCTCGGTGCGGCCGGAAACGATGCGCAGGCCGCGTTCCTCCGACAGCACGCGGGCCATCACGCGGGCGTTGGCGATCACCTGTTCCTGGTAGTTGCGGAACTCGGGCGTGGCCGCTTCCTTGAAGGCCACTGCCTTGGCGGCGATCACGTGCATCAGCGGGCCGCCCTGCAGGCCGGGGAAAATGGCCGAGTTGAGGGCCTTCTCGTGCTCGGCCTTCATCAGGATGATGCCGCCGCGCGGGCCGCGCAGGGTCTTGTGGGTGGTCGAGGTGACGACGTCGGCGTGCGGTACCGGGTTGGGGTAGAAGCCCGCGGCGATCAGGCCGGCGTAGTGCGCCATGTCGACCCAGAAGATCGCGCCAACTTCCTTGGCAATCTTGGCGAAGCGCTCGAAGTCGATGCGCAGGGCGTAGGCCGAGGCGCCGGCGATGATGATCTTCGGCTTGTGCTCGCGTGCGAGGCGCTCCATCGCGTCGTAATCGATCTCTTCCTTCTCGTTGAGACCGTAGGCGACGACGTTGAACCACTTGCCCGACATGTTCAGCGGCATGCCATGGGTAAGGTGGCCGCCTTCGGCCAGACTCATGCCCATGATGGTGTCGCCCGGCTTGGCGAAGGCCATCAGCACGGCCTGGTTGGCCTGCGAGCCGGAGTTCGGCTGCACGTTCGCGGCTTCGGCGCCGAACAGCGTCTTCAGGCGCTCGATGGCCAGCTGTTCTGCGACGTCGACGTGCTCGCAACCACCGTAGTAGCGCTTGCCGGGATAGCCCTCGGCGTACTTGTTGGTGAGTTGGGAGCCCTGGGCTTCCATCACCGCGTGGGAAACGTAGTTTTCGGAGGCGATCAGTTCGATGTGGTCTTCCTGGCGCTTGTTTTCGGCCTGGATTGCGGACCACAGTTCGGGATCGACTTTGGCGAGGGTGTCTTGCGAGGAGAACATGGCTTGCCCGTCTGAAATGGGAAAGGGGGAATCGATGGATTCAAGCGCGGGATTCTAGCATGCGGCGGTGCCCGAAAAAGCAGCGCGCGCCCGGGGCGCGCGCTGCTGTACGAGGGGGCGGGGGCTTACCAGCCGCGCTGGGTCGTGCCGAAGCCCTGATCCTGTCCGCCGCCGCTTTCGGCGGGCGGCGTACCGTCGCCTGGCGCGGGCTCGGTTGGCGCCGCGCCACCGCCCGTCTGTTCGCCGCCGCCCCAGGTGTCGCTCTGCTGGCCCCAGCCGCCGCCTTCGCTTCCACCCTGGACGTTGATCTCGATGGTGTCGAGGTCGACCTCGACCTTCTTGTCTAGGCTGAAGGTCACCAGCCCCGGGAACATCATCAGCGCGGCCACCATCAGGATCTGCATGATCACGAAGGGGATCGAGCCGCGGTAGATGTCCATCGTCTTGACGCCTGCGACCCGCTTGCTGGTGACGCGGTCGATGAAGTCCTTCGCCGGTGCCACGCTGCGCAGGTAGAACAGGGCGAAGCCGAAGGGCGGCGTAAGGAAGGAGGTCTGCAGGTTCATCGCCAGCAGCACGCCGAACCACACGAGATCGATTCCCATCTTGTCGGCCACGGGTGCCAGCAGCGGGATCAGGATGAAGGCGATCTCGAAGAAGTCGATGAAGAAGCCGAGGAAGAAGATCACCGTGTTCACGAACACGAGGAAGCCGATCTCGCCACCGGGCAGCTTGTCGAACAGGTGCTCGACCCAGACCTGGCCGTCGATTGCCGTGAAGGTGAAGCTGAACACGGTCGAGCCGATCAGGATGAACAGCACGAAGCAGGACAGGCGCGCGGTCGATTCCAGGGCGTGCTTGAGCAGCGGCATGTCGAGCTTGCCGCGCATCGCCGCCATGATCATGCCGCCGACTGCGCCCATCGCGCCGCCTTCGGTCGGTGTCGCGACGCCGAGGAAGATGGTGCCGAGCACGAGGAAGATCAGCGCCAGCGGCGGGATCAGCACGAAGGTCACACGCTCGGTGAGGCGCGACAACAGGCCGAGGCCGCTGAGCTTGTTGGCCAGCGCGGCGAAGAATGCGAGCAGGGTGCCGCCGGTGAGCGCGACGACGATCGTCTCGTCGAGCGCCGGATTGACTTCCTCACCCCTGATCGCGCTCATCACCTCGCCGTAGTGCATGCCGAAGGCGACGGACACGATCGTCACCAGCAGGCCGAACACCAGCAGCGAGCGCATGCCCGAGCTGCCATTGGGCTCCCGGTAGGTGCGTGCCTCGGGCGGCAGCGCCGGCACCATGGATGGCTTGAAGATCGCCAGGCCGATGATGAAGAGCGCATACAGACCGATGAGCACGAATGCCGGGATGAAGGCGCCCTTGTACAGGTCGCCGACGCTGCGGCCGAGCTGGTCGGCGATCACGATCAGCACCAGCGAGGGCGGCACGATCTGCGCCAGGGTGCCGGATGCGGTGATCGCACCGCTGGCGACGGCGGGACTGTAGCCGTAGCGCAGCATGATCGGCAGCGAGATCAGGCCCATCGAGATCACCGATGCGGCGACGACGCCGGTGGTCGCCGCGAGCAGGGCACCGACGAAGATCACTGCCAGCGCCAGGCCGCCGCGGATGGGGCCGAACACCTGGCCAACCGTGTCGAGCAGGTCCTCGGCCATGCCGGAGCGCTCGAGGATCAGGCCCATCAGCGTGAAGAAGGGAATCGCCAGCAAGGTGTCGTTCTGGATGATGCCGAACACCCGCAGCGGCAGGGCCTGGAACAGGCTGGGTGGCAGCAGGCCGGCTTCCATGCCGAGGAAGCCGAACAGCAGTCCGCAGGCGGCGAGCGAGAAGGCTACCGGAAAGCCGGTGAGGAGGAACAGCAGCAACGACCCGAACATCAGTTCGGGCGCGTGGGCGGCGAAGAGTTCGATCATTTCGTCACCTCGCCGGTCACGTCATTCTGGGCATGTGGCTCGTCGTGCGAGTCGTGCGCGCCGTGCAGCAGTGGATTGGGAGCCTTGCCCTGGAGGAAGGCGAAGCGCTTGATCAGCTCGGAAATCGCCTGCAGGCCGAGCAGGGTGAAGCCGATCGGCACCAGGGCGTAGACCGGCCAGCGGATCAGGCCGCCGGCGTTGGACGACATCTCGCCCGATTCATAAGCGCCCTGCACCACCGGCCAGGCAAACTGGATCATGAACCAGCACATCGGCAGCAGGAAGACGATGATGCCGGCGATGTCGATGAACATGCGCGTACGCATGGACAGCTTGCCTGCGATAACGTCGATGCGTACGTGCGCGTTCTGCAGGAAGGTGTAGCCGGCGCCGAGCAGGAAGACCGCGCCGAACAGGTACCACTGGATCTCGAGGAAGGCGTTCGAGCCGATGTTGAAGGCCTTGCGTGCAATCGCATTGGCGGCGCTGATCAGCGTTGCGGCCAATACCAGCCAGATGATGAATTTGCCGAAGAACCGGCTTACGGCGTCGATGACACCAGAGATGCGAAGAAGGGCGTCCATTGGGGTGGCCTGGAACCTTTTGAGCACAAAAATGCCGAGCTGGGCGGGTGGCGCGCTCGGCGAGGAATTGCGGGTAATGCAGAGACGGGTGGTGCGGAAACGACAACGCCGAGGACGTTGGGGCGTCCTCGGCGGCAGGGCAGGCTACAGCTTCTGTGCGGCCAGGTACTGGGCGTAGTTGCCCTCGGCAACCGACTCCCACTGGACCTGATCGGCCAGGAAGCGGCTGTAGTCGGGATAGACCTTCTTCCAGTTCGGGTTCTTGTCGTTCAGTTCAGCGTAGACCTCGCGCGACGCCTTGAATGCGGCGTCCATGAAGTCCTTGGGGAAGCGCGACAACTTGGCGCCTTCGGCCACCAGTTGCTTCAATGCGGTCGGATTGCGAGCGTCATAGCGGGCCTGGCATTCGAGGTGGGCGGCACGGGAAGCCTGTTCGATGATCGCCTTGTACTCGGCCGACAGGCCGTTCCACTGCTTGTCGTTGATGTACAGAGAGAACTGGGTGCTGCCTTCCCACCAAGCCGGGTAGTAGTAGTTCTTCGCCACTTTGTGCAGGCCGAGGCGCAGATCGTCGTAGGGGCCGATCCACTCGGCAGCGTCGATCGTGCCCTTTTCCAGCGCTTGATAGATTTCGCCGGCCGGGATGTTTTGCGGCACCGCGCCCAGCTTGGCGAGCACCCGGCCGCCGAAGCCACCGACGCGGAACTTGAGACCCTCGAAATCCTTGACCGACTTGATTTCCTTGCGGTACCAGCCACCCATCTGTGCGCCGCTGTTGCCGCAGGGGAAATTGATGATGTTGAACTGAGCGTAGAACTCACGCATCAGCTTCATGCCGTTGCCCGCGTACATCCACGCGGTCATCGCCCGCGAAGTCATGCCGAAGGGAATCGTGCAGTCGAAGGCGAAGGTTTCGTCCTTGCCGAAGAAGTAGTAAGGGGCGGTGTGTGCACATTCGATGGTGCCTTGCTGAACCGCATCGACCACGCCGAAGGCCGGAACCAGTTCGCCCGCCGGGTGCACCGAAATCACGAACTTGCCGGCGGTGGCGTCCGAAACGTGCTTTGCGAAGGCTTCGCTCGCGCCGAACACGGTGTCGAGCGACTTCGGGAAGCTCGATGCCAGGCGCCAGCGAATCTGCTGCTGGGCATGGACGATGGCCGGCGCGGTGCCGGCCGCGAGAATGCCGGCCATGCCGGCGCCCTGCAGAAATCTACGACGTTCCACGTTGTCTCCTTGTTACTTCGGGTGAGAAGAATCGAAAACTTGGATGCGATTATAGGGATCGTCGATCTGCCCCCGTAATCCGCGGAAAACCCTAATCCCGGTCCTAATCGCCAGCTTCGATGTCGATCTCATGCGTTCGGCAGTTCGTCGAGCGCTCCGGCAAGGTGTGCTTCGTCGGCCCAGGCGAGCAGCGTCCAGGCGCCGTCCCGATGGGCGATCCAGTTGAGGGCCGCATTGGGGATCGGAAAGCGCCGCGGTGTGTCGAGCGGCTCGCCCGTCGCCAGACGGCGGGCGATGTCGAGCACGCCGCCGTGGGTGACGACCAGCACACTGCTGCCCGTGTGGCGGCGGGCAATGTCGTGCAGGGCCGAGTGCACGCGCTCGGCGAACACGGCGAGGCTTTCGCCGCATTCGGGAAACGAGAGCGCCACCTCCCGCGACTTGAAGCGACGGTAGAACTCGGGGTGGCGCTGCTCGGCCTCGTCGTAGGTCAGGCCCTGGAAGAAGCCGTAGTGGCGTTCGCGCAGGCGCTCGTCGTGAACGGCCGTGAGGCCCTGGCGGCGCACGATCGCTGCGGCAGTCTGGCGGGTGCGCTGGAGGTCGCTGCAGTAGAGGGCGCCGAAGCGCTGCGCGGTCTCATCGAGGCGCTTTGCCGTCGCTTCCGCCTGCGCAAGCCCGGTCTCGTTCAGCGGGATGTCGATGTGTCCCTGCAGGCGATGCTCCGCATTCCACGCCGTTTCACCATGGCGAACGAGGCAGATGCGGCAGCTTTGCCCCGTGTTCGGGATGTTTGTCATATTTGATGTGTTCGAGAATTGCGCCGAGCGAAAGTCAGCCCCGCTGTGAAATAATATTTGGTTCCAAATCTACCCGCACGATGCTGTGCGCAGGCGTGGTGACGCTTCCGGTCGCTGCGCGCTTCTGGAGTCCTCACGTGTCCTTGTTGTTACGAATCTCCCGGTTGATCGACTGGATCAACGAGCGGGTCGGCCGTAGCGTGATGTGGCTCGTGCTGATCGCGGTCGTGATCAGCGCGGGCAACGCGCTCGTCCGCAAGTTGTTTAACACAAGCTCGAATGCCCTGCTCGAGATCCAGTGGTACCTGTTCGCTGCCATTTTCATGCTGGCGGCGGGCTACACCTTCCTGCGCAACGAGCACGTTCGTATCGACATCCTGACCAGCCGGTTGTCGCCGCGGGCGCAGAACATCGTCGACATCATCGGCATCCTGCTCTTCCTGGCGCCGATGGCCGCCCTGATCCTGTGGTTGTCGTGGCCGATCGTGATGCTGTCGATCCAGTCCGGCGAGATGTCGCAGAACCCCGGCGGCCTGATCCGCTGGCCCGTGAAGCTGATGCTGCCGCTCGGCCTGGCACTGCTCGTGCTGCAGGCGGTGTCGGAGCTGATCAAGCGTATCGCCTTCGTCACCGGGCACGGCCCCAATCCGCTGCTGAAGCGGGGCGCCGCGGCCTCTTCGACCGACGAGCTCGTCGCGGCGATCAAGGCGCAGAGCAAGGATGCGGCAGGGGGCGTGGCGAAATGACCGAGTTCCTGATCGCAAACATGGCGCCGCTGATGTTCGCGTCGCTGGTGGTGTTTCTCCTGTTCGGCTTCCCGGTCGCATTCGCGCTGGCTGCCAACGGCATCCTGTTCGGTCTCATCGGCATCGAACTCGGCCTGCTGCACGGCGCGCTGTTCCAGGCCCTGCCGGAACGCATCTTCGGCATCATGGCCAACGACACCCTGCTGGCCGTGCCTTTCTTCACCTTCATGGGCCTCATCCTCGAGCGCAGCGGCATGGCCGAGGATCTGCTGGATACCATCGGCCAGCTCTTCGGTCCGGTGCGCGGCGGCCTGGCGTTCGCCGTGATCTTCGTCGGCGCGCTGCTGGCGGCGACCACCGGCGTGGTGGCGGCCTCGGTGATCTCGATGGGTCTCATCTCGCTGCCGATCATGATGCGCTACGGCTACGACCATCGGCTGGCCACCGGCGTCATCGCGGCTTCAGGCACGCTGGCGCAGATCATTCCGCCTTCGCTGGTGCTGATCGTGATGGCCGACCAGCTCGGGCGCAGCGTCGGTGACATGTACCAGGGGGCGCTGCTGCCCGGCCTGATGCTGACCAGCATGTACGTGCTCTACGTCGCCGCGGTGGCCATCTTCCGGCCGTCGATGGCGCCGGCCATGCCGGTCGAGGCGCGCACGCTGCGTCAGGATGACGGATCGAGCGGCCTGCGTTCGCTGGGCGTGCTGTTCGCGCTGTCGGTGGCGGGCGCGTGGCTGTTCGCGAACCAGATCTACACCGAGAGCGCGCCGCGCGACGAAGTCGTCGTCGTCTCGTCAATGGTCGGTATCGGCATCGCCTTCGTGGCTGCGCTCGGCAACCGTCTGCTTGGCCTCGGCATGCTGTCGCGCATGGCCGAGCGCGTCACCTTCGTGCTGATCCCGCCGCTGGGGCTGATCTTCCTCGTGCTCGGCACCATCTTCATCGGTGTCGCGACACCGACCGAAGGCGGCGCGATGGGCGCCATGGGCGCGCTGCTGATGGCGCTGTCGCGCAAGCGCCTGTCGATGCCGCTGCTCAAGCAGGCGATGGATTCCACCACCAAGCTCTCCTGCTTCGTGGTCTTCATCCTGATCGGGTCCAGCGTGTTCGGCCTGACCTTCCGCGGCGTGGATGGCGACCTCTGGGTCGAGCACCTGATGACCTCGCTGCCGGGCGGGCAGACTGGCTTCCTCGTCGCGGTGAACATCCTCGTGTTCATCCTCGCCTTCTTCCTCGACTACTTCGAACTTGCCTTCATCATCGTGCCGCTGCTGGCGCCGGTCGCTGACAAGCTGGGCATCGACCTGATCTGGTTCGGTGTGCTGCTCGCGGTGAACATGCAGACCTCCTTCCTGCACCCGCCGTTCGGCTTTGCGCTGTTCTTCCTGCGCTCGGTCGCGTCGGAGAAGGTGAAGACGGCGTCGATCTATTGGGGGGCGGTGCCTTTCGTGATCATCCAGCTGGTGGCGGTCGGTCTGATCATCGCCTTCCCGGGGATCGTTTCCTATGGCGACAAGGGTGCCAAGGCCGTGCCGCAGGAGGAGTTGAGGCTGGATCAGTTGTTGCAGGACGGCGGCAGCGGCGCGGCGGCCGACCAGAGCGCCAGCGACCTGCTGCGGCAACTGCAGGGTAACTGAGGCGGCTGTCAGAGGGGCCGGGGGCGACGCTTCCGGCACTTGCAGTCCTCAAGCACAACAAAAAACCCGCGCGATGCGCGGGTTTTTTGTTGTCCGTACCGGAACGCGGCGGGGTCAGCGCACCGACTGCATGAAGCGGTCGAAGCCCGCTTCCGCGACGCTGAACCAGGCGTTCTGCGACTTCCGGTACTGCTCGAACTCGGTGTAGATCTTGGCCCAGGCCGGGTTCTTGGCGGCCTCCTCGGCGTACAGCTCGCGCGACACGTCGTAGGCCTTCTTCATGATCTCGTTGGAGAAGTTCTGCAGTTTCACGCCCTGCGCCAGCAGGCGGGCGAGCGCCTGCGGGTTCTTGTGGTCGTACATCGCGGTCATCTGGATGTGCGCCTCGCGCGAGGCGGCGCGGAAGGCGGCCTGGTATTCCTTCGGCAGCTTGTCCCACTCGGCCTTGTTTACATAGAAGTGCACCACCGGGCCCGGCTCCCAGAAGCCCGGCGAGTAGTAGTGCGGCGCGACCTTGTAGAAGCCGAGCTTCTCGTCGTCATACGGGGCGACCCATTCGGCGGCATCGATCGTGCCCTTCTCGAGCGAGGGGTAGATGTCCGAACCGGCGATCTGCTGCGGAATCGCGCCCATGCGCGACAGGATCTCGCCACCGATGCCGGCGATGCGGATCTTCAGGCCCTTGATGTCTTCCAGGGTGTTGATCTGCTTGCGGTACCAGCCGCCCATCTGCACGCCGGTGTTGCCGCCGAGGAAGGAATACACGTTGTAGGCGCTGTAGAACTCGTCGAGCAGTTCCTGGCCGCCGCCGCCGATGATCCAGGCGTCCATCTGGCGGGCGTTGAGGCCGAAGGGCACCGCGGTGCCGAAGGCGAAGGTCTTGTCCTTGCCGACGTAGTAGTACGAGCACGAGTGGCACATCTCGACCGTGCCCTGCTGCACGGCGTCGAGCGCCTGCAGGCCGGGGACGATCTCGCCGGCCGGGAATACGCGGATGTCGAACTTGCCGCCGGTGATCTCGCGCAGACGATTGACGAGCAGTTCGGAGCTGCCGTAGAGCGTATCGATGCTCTTCGGGAAGCTCGAGGTCATGCGCCATTGGATCGATGGCAGGCCGGTTTGCACGGCGGGTGCGGCAGGCGCCGCGGGGGCTGTCGGCGCGGCCTGCTGCTGCTCGGTCTTGCCGCAGGCGGCGAGGCCGACTGCAGCGCCGGCAGCCAGGCCGACGCCGGCCTTCTTGAGGAATGAACGACGTTCCACGAGTTCTCCTTGCGGTTGCGTGTGAAATATTTGGAGATGATTATAGATCCCGCGCGGCCGACAGCACGAGGGCTGCCGCGCTTGGGGGCTGGATGCGGGCAGCTTCCTCAGCGCCCGGCCACCTTCATGCGTTCGATCAGCACCGAGCCGCACAGCTTGGCGCCGCGCGGCAGGGCATCGTTACCCACCGCGACGATGTTGCGGAACATGTCGCGCAGGTTGCCGGCGATGGTGATTTCTTCCACCGCGTGCTTGATCTTGCCCTTCTCGACCCAGAAGCCTGCCGCGCCGCGCGAATAATCGCCAGTGACATAGTTCACGCCGTGGCCGAGCAGCTCGGTCACGAGCAGCCCGCGTTCCATCTGCCTGACGAGGCCCGCCAGGTCCTTGTCGCCCGGCTTCACGATCAGGTTGTGCGAGCCCCCGGCGTTGCCGGTGGTCTGCAGGCCGAGCTTGCGCGCCGAATAGGCCGACAGGAAGTAGCCGTTGAGCACGCCGTCGGTGACGACCTCGCGCTCGCGGGTGGCGACGCCGTCGCTGTCGAAGGGGGAGGCGCCGAAGGCCTTCTTCTGGTGCGGTCGCTCGGCGATGCTCACCACTGGCGAGAACACCGGCTGGCCCAGGCTGTCGAGCAGGAAACTCGACTTGCGATACAGCGAGCCGCCGCTGACCGCCTGCACGAAGTTGCCGATCAGGGCCACCGCCAGCGGTGCCTCGAAGATGACCGGCACTTCGCAGGTACGGATCTTCTTCGCGCCCAGGCGCGCCAGCGCGCGTTCACCCGCCAGGCGGCCGATGTCTTCCGGGCTCGCGAGGTCGGCCGGGTCGCGCCGCGAGTCGTACCAGTACTCGCGCTGCATGCCGTCGCCCTCGCCGGCGATTACCGAGCACGACAGGCCGTGGCGGGTCGTGGCGTAGCCGCCGATGAAGCCATGGCTGTTGGCCGAGACGAAATGCGACTGCTGGATCGAGGTGTTGGCGCCCTCGGAGTTGGTGATCTTCGCGTCCACCGCGAAGGCCGCATCCTCGCAACGCTGTGCCAGCGCGATGGCCTCGTTCACGTCGATCGTCCACGGGTGGAACAGGTCGAGGTCGGGCATGTCCTTCTCGCGCGCCATCAGCGCCGCGTCGGCCAGGCCGGCGCAGGGGTCCGGCGCAGTGAAGCGGGCGATGGACAGCGCGGCCTCGACCGTGGCCTTCAGTGCCTTCTTCGAGAAGTCCGAAGTGCTCGCATAGCCGCGCTGCTGGCCGACATAGACCGTGACGCCCACGCCCTTGTCGCGGTTGTACTCGATCGTCTCGACCTCGCCCTTGCGCACCCCGACCGACTGGCCGAAGCCCTCCGACACGTCGGTCTCGCAGGCCGAGGCGCCACGCTTGCGGGCGTATCTGAGGATGTCGGTGGCGATTTCGCGCAGGTGCGCCTGGGAGAAGGAGAAGCCTTGATCGGACATGAGCGGGCGGGTGTCGGGCAAAGGCTATAATCTTAACCCGTTCAAGCCTCAAGCCCACCCGCAATGCGTTCAGATTCGCGCCACCACGGCCATCACGGCCACGATGAGGAAGACGACTTCATCGAACCGCCCAGCAAGAGCAGCCTCAAGCGCGAGATGCATGCGCTGCAGGATCTCGGCGAGCAGCTCGTCGCGCTGTCGCCCGAGCGCCTGAAGAAGGTGCCGCTGCCCGATTCCCTGTACGAGGCCATCCGTGCCGCGCAGGGCTTCAAGATGGAAGCCCGCCGCCGCCAGATGCAGTACATCGGCAAGCTGATGCGCAAGATCGACCCGGCGCCGATTCAGGCCCAGCTCGACATCTTCAGCGGCAACTCGGCCGCCGAAGTCGCCAAGATGCACCGTCTCGAGCGCCTGCGTGAGCAGCTGCTGGAGGACGACAAGGTCCTCGGCACCATCGCCGAGACCTGGCCCGAGGCCGACCTGCAGTACCTGCGCACCTTGCGCCGCAATGCGCTCAAGGAGCGCGAGGCCGGCAAGCCGCCGAAGTCCTTCCGCGAGATCTTCCGCGTGCTGCGCGAGCTGCAGGAGGCGCAGGACGCCGCCGCCGAGGCTCAGGCGGGGGACGCGGAAGGCGCCGACGAACACGATGACGACGATAGCGGTGACGTGCGCGCCTGAGGCAGCGCATGTCCCGTTCAGCCCTTGATAGCGAGACTGACTCCATGAGCGAACACATCCGCATCGGCCTCGTGTCGATCAGCGACCGCGCCTCCGATGGCACCTATGAAGACCAGGGCATTCCCGCGCTGAAGGACTGGCTCGGCAAGGCGCTGACATCGCCCTGGAGTGCCGAGGCGCGGCTGATCCCGGACGAGCGTCTGCTGATCGAGCGCACGCTCGTCGATCTGGTCGATACGGCCGGCTGCAACCTCGTGCTCACGACCGGCGGCACCGGCCCGGCAGTGCGCGACGTCACGCCCGAGGCCACGCTCGCCGTCGGCGACAAGGAGATGCCGGGCTTCGGCGAGGAGATGCGCCGCATCAGCCTCAACTTCGTGCCGACCGCCATCCTGTCGCGTCAGGTCGCGGTGATCCGTGGCCGCTGCCTGATCATCAACCTGCCGGGCCAGCCCAAGTCCATCCGCGAGACGCTCGAAGGGGTGCGCGACGCTGACGGCGCAGTGCGCCACGTCGGCATCTTCGCTGCGGTGCCGTACTGCATCGACCTCATCGGCGGGCCCTACATCGAGACCGACGACGCGGTGATCAAGGCTTTCCGCCCCAAGCACGCGATCCGGCCGAAGCAGGCCTGACCGGCGTGAGCGAACAGCCGCAGTTGCACTGGACCGAGGGCGACACCCCGCACGGCGCCGCCTGGCGTTCCGAGAACGGCCAGCCGGCCCCCAGGCGGGTGGTCGTGGCCGACGACACGATGACGGCGGACGCTGCCTGGCGCCTGGCCTGCGAAGGCACGGCGCTGCTGTGGCGGGGCGACTATCACAACGCCCGCCAGTTGCTGCAGGCGATGGCGCGGCGAGCCGACCGTCGGCCGAAGAAGGGAGCCGACAAGGCGCGCCCGCTCGCCGAAAGCTTCCATCTGCACCGCATGGCGCAGGCGCAGCGCGCCCGCACGCTGGGCATGCTGCTGATCCCGGTCGAGGCGGGCGGACGCATTGCGCTGCGGCGGGCGCCCGAGGTGCGCGAGGCGCTGGCCGAAGCCTTCGGCGACGAGCACGCCGCCTTGCTGCAGGCGCCCTTCGTGCTTGCGTTGCGCGAGCTGCTGGGCCTGATCGGCGCACACGAGTGGCGGCGCAAGGGCGTGATGGTGCCGGCGCTCGGCGACCGCATCCATCCCTGGTATGGCGTGTTCTCGCCGATCCGCGGCGAGTACCTCGACCTCATCGCGCGCGCGCCGCTGCCTTCAAAGGCGCGGGCCTTCGACATCGGTGCCGGCACCGGCGTCATCGCCGCGCTGCTCGCGCGCCGCGGCGTGCAGCAGGTGGTCGCTACCGATCTGTCGCCGCGGGCGCTGGGCTGCGCGCGCGACAACCTCGCGCGCCTCGGGCTCGACGCCTGTGTCGAGGTGATCGAGGCCGACCTCTTTCCGCCGGGTCGTGCGCCTCTGGTGGTGTGCAATCCGCCCTGGGTGCCGGCCAAGCCGACCGCTGCGGTGGAGCAGGCTGTGTACGACCCCGACAGCCGCATGCTGCGCGGCTTCTTGAGCGGGCTGGCCGCGCACCTGGAGGAGGGCGGCGAGGGCTGGCTGATCCTGTCGGATCTCGCCGAGCATCTCGGCCTGCGCAGCCGAGACGAACTGCTTGGCTGGATCGAAGCCGCGGGACTGAAGGTCCTTGGCCGCGACGACATCCGCCCGCGCCACGGCAAGGCTGCGGACGAGACCGATCCGCTTTACAAGGCGCGCGCGGCCGAAATCACCTCGTTGTGGCGGCTGGGCGTGCGGGGCGCCTGAGGCGGCCTACTCGAGGCGGCCTACTCGAGGCGGCCTACTTGAGTCGGTCTACTTCGGCACGATGCGGATGACCGGCCGCTCGAGATGCTTGGCTGGCGGCGGCACCGACAGCTGGCGCCGCCGTTCGAGTTCGCGCCACCAGGCGCGCAGGCCGAGCAGTACCGCCAGGATCAGCGCGTAGACGAGCGGTTCGAGCAGGTCGGCCTTCACCAGCCACCAGAAATGCACCACGCCGAGGATGGCGATCGCGTAGCTCGAGCGGTGCAGGGATTGCCAGCGCCGGCCACCCAGCTTGCGGATGGCGAAACTGTTCGAGGTCGCCGCGAGCGGGATCAGCAGCACGAAGGCGGCGAATCCTACGGTGATGAAGGGGCGCTCGAGGATGTCGTTGGCGATCGCCTGCCAGTCGAAGAACTGGTCCAGCCAGAGGTAGGTCGTCAGGTGCGCTGCGCCATAGGCAAAGGCGAAGAGCCCGAGCATGCGGCGCAGGCGCAGCAGCCAGTGCATTCCGGTGTAGCGGCGCAGCGGAGTGACGGCGAGCGTGATCAGCAGGAAGCGCAGGGTCCATTCGCCGCTGGCGCGGGTGATGGTCTCGATCGGGTTGGCGCCGAGGGCGTCCTCGTACCACCCGAGCGCGAGGTTCAGGGCCGGCAGCAGGCAGATCAGGAAGACGACCGCCTTGATCAGGGCAATCTGCGCGCCGGAGGGCGCGCGCAGGAAAGTGGGCATTACGGGAGACGCTCTATCGTGTGGTTGCGGGCCGCATTGTCCACGCCGGGCAGCCGTTCGCAAGCCTGCCGGCGCGGCGGTCGCGGGGGGTCAGTAATCCTTGCGCAGGTCCATGCCCTGGTACAGCGATGCGACCTGTTCACCGTAGCCGTTGAACATCAATGTCTGGCGCTTGCGGATCTCGCCGATGCGGCGCTCGGTGGCCTGGCTCCAGCGCGGGTGAGACACCTCGGGGTTCACGTTGGAGTAGAAACCGTATTCGTGTGGCGCCGCGCGGTTCCAGGCGGTCGGGGGCTGCTTCTCGGTGAGGCGGATCGTCACGATCGACTTTGCGCTCTTGAAGCCGTACTTCCAGGGCACGACCAGGCGGATCGGCGCACCGTTCTGGTTGGGCAGCACCTCGCCGTACAGGCCGACGGCGAGGATCGTCAGCGGATGCAGGGCTTCGTCCAGGCGCAGGCCCTCGCCGTAGGGCCAGGCCAGCACCGGGCGGCGCAGCATGATCTCGGGGTCGTAGTGGGTCAGGAACTCGACGTACTTCGCGCTGCCCTGCGGTTCGACCGCCTTCAGCAGCGCCGCGAGCGGGAAGCCGACCCAGGGGATCACCATCGACCAGCCCTCGACGCAGCGCAGGCGGTAGATGCGCTCTTCCAGCGGGGCGAGCTTGAGCAGTTCGTCGATGTCGAAGGTGCGCGGCTTGCCGACCAGGCCCTCGACCTTCACCGTCCACGGGCGGGTCGCCATCCGGTGCGCGTACTGCACCGGATCGCCCTTGTCGGTGCCGAACTCGTAGAAGTTGTTGTAGGTGGTGACCGACTTGAGGTTCGTCAGCGGCTCGGTGGTGCTGAGCGGCGACGCCACGGTCGACAGCTTGTTCGCTGCGCGGGCTTCGCCGCCCACGCCGTGCCAGAGCGCCGCGCCTGCCGCGAGGCCGAGTCCGCTGCGGACCATGAACTGGCGACGTTGTTCGAAAAGCGTGCGAGGAGTGATCTCGGAAGGAACGATGTCTGAGGGGCGGTGTATAAGCATGGCAGGTGTGCCTGGCGTGTGGTTGGCAGGAAAAACGATGAAACCGTACGAACAGACGCTGAAACCGCCGGTCGGTTCAGCCTATAAGTGTTATTACGAGGTCGCAGGGCGGGGTGGTGGCGATTTCAGCTAGAATCGCGCGCTACCCCTAGTCATGACGCAGAGTTTCGACATGCCCGCTTCGAACAAGATCCACATCGACGATGTCCGCATCCAGGAGATCAAGGAGCTCGTGCCGCCTTCCCACGTGCTGCGCGAGTTCCCGGCTACGCCGAAGGCGGCCGAAGTCGCGTTCGAGGCACGCCAGTCGATCCACCGCATCCTGTACGGCGCGGACGACCGCCTGCTGGTCGTGATCGGCCCCTGTTCGATCCACGATCCGGAAGCCGCGATGGCGTACGCCGGCAAGCTCAAGGCCGAGGCCGAGCGCCTGAAGGACGACCTGCTCGTCGTGATGCGCGTCTACTTCGAGAAGCCGCGCACCACCGTGGGCTGGAAGGGCCTGATCAACGACCCCGGCCTCGACAACAGCTACCGCATCAACGACGGCGTGCGCCTGGCGCGCAAGCTCCTGTGGGAGATCAACGAGCTGGGCCTGCCGGCGGGCACCGAGTTCCTCGACATGATCACGCCGCAGTACATCGGCGACCTGATCTCCTGGGGCGCGATCGGCGCCCGCACCACCGAGAGCCAGGTGCACCGCGAGCTCGCTTCCGGCCTGTCCTGCCCGGTCGGCTTCAAGAACGGCACCGACGGCAACGTGCGCATCGCGGTCGATGCCATCAAGGCCGCACAGTCGCCGCACCATTTCCTGTCGGTGACCAAGGCCGGCCACTCGGCCATTGTGTCGACCCGCGGCAACGAGGACTGCCACGTCATCCTGCGCGGCGGCAAGGCCCCCAACTACGATGCCGCCAGCGTCGACACCGCGTGCAAGGAGCTCGCCGCCAGCGGCGTGCAGGGCAAGGTGATGATCGACTTCTCGCATGCCAACAGCCGCAAGCAGCACCGCCTGCAGATCGAGGTGGCGAACGACGTCGCCGCGCAGATGGCGGCGGGCGAGGACCGCATCATCGGCGTGATGGTCGAGTCCCACCTCAAGGAAGGGCGCCAGGATCTGGTGCCGGGCAAGGCGCTCGAGTACGGCAAGAGCATCACCGACGCCTGCATCGGCTGGGAAGACAGCCTGCTGGTGCTCGACACCCTGGCCGAAGGCGTGCGCCAGCGCCGCGTGAAGCGCGCGGCGCAGTTCGAGTGAGCGCGACGCACGCCACCCCCGGAACGGACGAACTCCCGGAGCTGCAGCCAATGCGAATGAAAGACGACACCCTGCTGCGCACACGTGCCTACATCGATGGCGCCTGGACAGAGGCGGACGATGGCGCCCGCTTCGATGTCCTAAACCCCGCGGATGGCGGCGTGCTGGCGAGCGTGCCCGACATGGGCGCGGCCGAAGCCCGGCGCGCCATCGAGGCGGCGGCGGCGGCCCTGCCGGCATGGCGTGCGCGTACCGCAAAGGAGCGCGCGGCGATCCTGCGCAAGTGGTTCGAGCTGATCATGGCCCACCAGGAGGATCTGGCGGTGCTGATGACCTCGGAGCAGGGCAAGCCCCTGGCCGAGGCGCGCGGCGAAGTCGCGTACGGCGCCTCGTTCATCGAGTGGTTCGCCGAGGAGGGCAAGCGCGTCTATGGCGACGTGATTCCCGCTCATGGCGCCGACAAGCGCATCCTCGTGCTCAAGGAGCCGATCGGCGTGGTCGCGGCGATCACGCCGTGGAACTTCCCGATCGCGATGATCACGCGCAAGGCGGGCCCCGCGCTGGCTGCCGGCTGCACGATGGTGATCAAGCCGGCCGAGGACACGCCCCTGTGCGCGCTGGCGCTGGCCGAGCTGGCCGAGCGTGCCGGCCTGCCGAAGGGCGTGCTCAACATCGTCACGACCATGAAGGCGGCCGAAGTCGGTGGCGAGCTGACGGCCAACCCGATCGTACGCAAGCTCTCCTTCACCGGTTCGACCGAGGTCGGCAAGCTGCTGATGCGCCAGTCGGCCGACACGGTGAAGAAGGTCGCGCTCGAACTGGGCGGCAACGCCCCCTTCATCGTTTTCGATGATGCCGACCTCGACGCCGCGGTGGCCGGGGCGATGGCCTCCAAGTACCGCAACGCCGGCCAGACCTGCGTGTGCGCCAACCGCCTGCTGGTGCAGGACGGCATCTACGACGCCTTCGCCGCCAGGCTGGCCGAGGCGGTGGCGAAGCTCAAGGTCGGCCCCGGCCTGTCGGGCGACGTGCAGCAGGGCCCGCTGATCAACGCCGATGCCGTCGCCAAGGTCGAGGAACTGCTGGGTGACGCGGTGGCCAAGGGCGCGAAGATCGTCTGCGGCGGCAAGCGCCATGCGCTGGGCGGCACCTTCTTCGAGCCCACCATCGTCACCGGGCTGACGCCGGCGATGCGCATCGCGCGCGAGGAGATCTTCGGTCCGGTGGCGCCGCTGTTCCGCTTCCACACCGAGGACGAGGCGATCCGCATGGCCAACGACACCGAGTTCGGCCTGGCCGCCTATTTCTACGCGCGCGACATCGCCCGCGTGTGGCGTGTGGCCGAGGGCCTGGAGTACGGCATCGTCGGCATCAACGAAGGCATCATCTCGACCGAGGTCGCGCCCTTCGGTGGCGTCAAGGAGTCCGGCATCGGCCGTGAAGGCTCGAAGTACGGCATCGACGACTTCGTCGAGATCAAGTACCTGTGCATGGGCGGGATCCGCTAGTCCAGATCCTGTCTCGCCCGATAGGCAACGCCATGCAGCCCGCTCGCGATGCGCACGCGCCCACCTTGCTGGTCGTCGATGACGATCTCGTCACCCAGGCCCGCCTGAGCGCCTACTTCAGCCAGGAGGGCTACACCGTCCTGCTGGCGGGGGACGGCGAGGCGCTGTGGCAGACGCTGGCACACACGCCGGTCGACCTCGTGCTGCTCGACATCAACCTGCCCGGGCAGGACGGCCTGTCGCTGGCGCGCGACCTGCGGGCTCGTAACGGTGCGATCGGCATCATCCTCGTCACCAGCCGCAACGACGATGTGGACAAGATCGTCGGCCTCGAGGTCGGCGCAGACGACTACGTCACCAAGCCCTTCAATCCGCGCGAGCTGCTGGCCCGCGTCAAGAGCCTGTTGCGCCGGGCGGGCGAGCTGCGTGCCGGGGGACGGGCGGCCGAGCGCGCGGAGGTGTTCCGCTTTGCCGGCTGGACGCTCGATCTGCCCCGCCGCCGGCTGTTCGACCGGGCAGGGGCCGAGGTGGCCCTGACGCGCGGCGAGTTCGAGGTGCTGGGCCTGCTGGTGCGCCACCCCGGCGAGGTCATGAGCCGCGACCGCCTGTCGCGGGCCGTCAATGGGCATGACTGGGATCCGCAGGACCGCACGATCGATGTGCTCGTGCGTCGCCTGCGGACCAAGATCGACGCCGAAGGCGAGTCCGACTCGCTGATCACCACCGTCCGTGGCGAGGGCTACCGCCTCGCGGTCGAGGTCCAGGCCCGCGCGTCCTGAAGCGCCTCAGCGCCGGTCGTCGGCGAGCCGGGCCAGCGTGGCGCGCAGCGCGCGGACGGTTTCGCGATAGGTCTGCTGCAGGGCACTCGCGCGCTCGGGGAGCGAGATGTGCTGCGCCTCGTTCAGGAGGTCCTGTTCCAGGCTTCCCGCTTGTGTCCGGAGGGCTTCCAGCCCGAGGTTGGACGCCGCGCCGCGCAGCTTGTGTGCCAGCCTGCGGCACTCTCCGGCATCGCCTGCGTGCGCGGCGTCGAGCAGCGCGCTGACGAGGGTGTCGCCCTGCGAGGCGAAGACCGCTGCGATCTCGCCGAGCACGGTATCGCCGAGCGCGTCGTGTTCGGTACGCAGGAAGTCCTCGCTGACCCATTCCAGCCTTGCCGCATTACGCGCGTCGGTTGCCTGCGCGTCGCCGGCATCCGGCTCGGGCGCTGTCGCCGCGCCGTCGCCCAGCAAGCGCGCGAGCAGGGCCTGCAGTTGCGCGCGCGTGAAGGGCTTGGGCAGGAAGGCGGCAAAGCCGGCATCGAGCAAGGCCTTCACCTCGTTCGCGGGCACGTGCGCGGACATCAGCACGGCGGGCAGCTGTGGCACGCCGGGCAGGGCGCGCAGGCGCGCCAGCAGTTCGCGGCCGTCGCCGTCCGGCAGATTCATGTCGATGAGGGCGATGTCCGGCCTGTGCCGGTCGACGGTCGCGAGCGCGGCCTGGATATCGCCGGCGCATAGCGGGTGCTGGTCGAGCGTCTGCAGGAAGCGCTCGACCACCATGCGATTGACGGCGTCGTCCTCCACCAACAGCACCGTGTGGCCTGGCGCAAGCTGCACGGGCGACGCACCGGCGCTTGCCTTGGGGGACGCCGGTGCCGGAGCCGGCGTGAAGGCAAATTCGAAGCTCACCGTCGTGCCTTGCCCCGGGGCGCTGTCGATGGCGATCTCGCCGCCCATGGCCTCGATCAGGCGCTTGCACACCGCCAGCCCGAGGCCGGTGCCGCCGTGGTGGCGGCCGCTGTCGCGTACCTGCACGAAGGGCTCGAGGATCTCGCGCTGGCGTGCCGGGTCGATGCCGATGCCATGATCCTGGACCGCGAAGCGCAGGCCGTCGGGTCGCGTCCCCGGTGCGATGCGCACGGTGACGGCGCCTTCGTCGCTGAACTTGATCGCATTGCCGACGAGGTTCAGCAGGATCTGGCTGAGCTTGCGCCGGTCGCCGAGCAGGGCGTCGGGCACGCCCGGGTCGATGTCGGCCACCAGGGCCAGGCCGCGCGCCGCCGCCCGCGTGCCCTGCACCGCGAACACGTCGTTGACCGTGTCGCGCAGGCTGAAGGGCGTGTTCTCCACCTGCACGCCGCCGGCCTCGATGCGGGCGAAGTCGAGCATGTCCTCCAGCAGTTCGAGCAGCAGCACCGCGGCCGAGCGGATCTGCTCCAGGTACTTCTGCTGCCCGGGCGCGGGGTCGGTGTCCTCGAGCAGTTCCAGCAGGCCGAGGATGCCGGCCATCGGGGTCCGCAGCTCGTGGCTTACGGTGCCGAGGAAGGCGGTCTTGGCGCGGTCGGCCTTCTCGGCGGTGAGGCGTGCTGCGGCGTGTTCGGCGGTCTCGCGTGCCAGTGCGGCATTGCTGTCGCGCAGTTCGGCGGTGCGGGCGGCGACCTCGTGCTCGAGCTGCTGTTGCTGTACGCGTAGGGCTGCGGCGAGCTGGTCGCGCTCGACGGCGTCGTCGCGGAAGCGGGCGAGCGCACGCGACAGCGAGGCCAGTTCGTCGTCGCCGTCGGTGTCGATGCGCACGTCGCGCTTGCCGCTGGCCAGTGCCAGCGTCGCCTCCTCCAGTGCCAGCAGGCGGCCGAGGGTATGCCGGCGCAGGACCTGGATGAGGACCAGCGCGGTGACCAGCAACAGTGCCGCGCCGATCACGCCGAAGGCCAGTACGCCCGAGCTGGCGCTGCGCTCGGCGCTCAGGCCGGCTTCGGCGAGGATGCGCCCGCCGCGATGGATCAGCTCGCCGGCCAGCGCGTCGAGTTCGGTCGTCAGCGTGCCGACCTCGGCCTGGGAGGACTCGCTGCGGGCGCGCAGTTCAAGTTCTGCGCCGCGCATGTCGAAGGCGCCGCCAGGCCCGGTCGCGCCGGCGAGCGCGGCGTGCAGCGTCTCGCCCTGCGCGCGGGCACCCGGGTCGGCGACGTCGCGGACCCGGCGCGCCAGCAAGGCGAGCTGGGTGTCGAACGCGGCACGCGCCTCCTGCAGCCGCGCGGGGGTGTCGACTTCGTCGAGACGGTCGACGAGGCTGCCGAGGGCGTGGGCGGTGAGCACGAGTTCATGCATGCGCTCGAGGGTGTCGAGGTCGACGTCGAGCAGGCGGTCGCTTGCCGTGGTGCGATCGGGTAGGGGGGCTGGCGTCGAGGGGGCGCCCGTCTCGGCCTGCAGCAGCGTGGTCAGCGTCGACACCAGCAGGGCCGTGGCGTTGTCGGTCTGCGCCCGCGCGAGCGCACCCAGCTCGTCGATGCTGTCGCGCAGGGCGCGGGCGGCGGCGAGACGTGCGTCGCGAACCTGCAGGCGGGCGGCGATGGTGTCGGCCATGATGCCGAGGCGGGCGGCCAGGGTGTCGCCGGTTGCCTGCAGGCGCGCGCGCAACTCGGGTTCGACGTGCGGCGAGTCGAGCCGTGCGAGGCGGTCGCGGATCAGCGGCAGTTCGGCATCCAGGGTCGCGCGCAGCTGGTGGAGCTCGCCGGTCGTGTCGGCGCGCGCCAGGCGCGGGGCCAGGGCGGCCAGGCGGGCGTTGCCGCGCACCGCGTCATGCAGGGCGTCGGCGGTGGGCAGGGTCTCGCGGACGATGGCCTGCTGGCTGCCGACCACGCGCTGGAAGCTGATCCAGCCGACGACGGCGACGATGATCGTGCCCAGCGCCCCGAACAGCAGGCCGAGCATCAGCCGTTCGCGCAGGCCGAAGCGGCGCCGTGGCGGGGCTTTCACGTAAGATGGGGCGTCCATATAGAGGTGATTTCGTCGTGGATCCGCTTCGCGCCCTTGCCAGACCGGGCTGGCCCTCATCTTACCGGCGGCGCGCCTGCCGGGCGCTGCAAACCGCGCTGCGTGCGACGCTCTTCGCAGCAGGCGTCGCCTCGTCCGCTGCGCTTGCCTCGCCCGCGGCAGGGTACGCCGACTGGCTGGCGGAGCGCTGGCCCGTCGAGCGCTGGCGCGGCGACCAGCGCGCACCGGACGGTGCAGGACAGGCATCGGGCATGTTCGAGCGCGTCGTCGCGTCACGGCCGTGGCGGTTGTGCGCCGTGTATCCGCACCTGAAGGACAGCTACTGGCTGGCGGTGAACTTCGGCATGGTCGAGGAGGCCCGCGCGCTGGGCCTGGGCCTGCATGTGCTCGAGTCGGCCGGCTACGAGCACCTCGAGCGCCAGCGCGAGCGCGTCCGGGCCTGCCTTGCGGACGAAGGCAGCGATGCGCTGCTGGTCGGCACGGTGAGCTACGCCGGCCTCAACGACCTGCTCGCGCCCGAGGCCGCGCGGCGGCCGGTGCTGGCGCTGGTGAACGACATCGACGCCGGCGCCGTGCGGGGCAAGGTCGGCGTGCCCTGGTACCAGCTCGGCTGGAAGATCGGTCGCTGGCTGGCCGAGCGCCACCCGGCGGGTTCCGCCGGGGCCGACATCGCCTGGCTACCCGGGCCGCCGGATGCGGGCTGGGTGGACTTCATCGACCGCGGCTTTCGCGACGCGGTCGCGGGCAGCGCGGTGCGCATCGTCGCCGTGCGCGGCGGCGATACCGGGCGCTCGATCCAGCGCCAGCTGGTCGAGGAGGTGCTCGACGCCCATCCCCGGCTCGATTACCTGGTGGGCAACGCGCCGATGGCGGAGGCGGCGATTGCCGAGCTGAGGCGGCGCGGTCGGGAGGACGAGGTCGGCATCGTGTCGTCCTACGTGACGCCCGGCGTGTATAGCGGGTTGCTGCGCGGGCGCATCCGGGTATCGGTCAGCGATTTTCCGGTGCTGCAGGGACGCATGGCGGTACGGCAGGCGCTGCGCGCGCTGGAAGGCATGGAGATCGAACCTCACGTCGGCCCTGGCGTGGAGCTGGTCGATGCCGCCACGCTGAAGCGTTTCCCGGCGCACTGGATGCTGCCGCCGGCGGGTTTCGTGCCGGTCTACGAAGTGGCGCCGACCCGGCCTTGAGGACCGGGCCGGCGCCACGCCGGCTTTTGCGCTTTGCTGGACGAG
>NZ_AMXC01000034.1:0-30502 GCF_000310165.2 Thauera sp. 63 | reverse complement strand
CGTGGCGGCGAACTGCAGCCGCGACAGGTCGACGAGTTGCTCACTGACCATGGGTTTCTCCAGATGTCGTGTGTTGTTTTACGCTGGCCGGGGCGAGCACCTGCGCGGCCATCGCGCGGGCGTCGACCGCCACCTTCGCGTCGCGGATGAACGCCCACCACAGCGCGGTGATCAGCGCCAGCTTGATTACGATGGCAAGGGTGAGATGACGTAACAGGCGTTGGTCGGACGGCTTCATGGGCGGGTACCAGTTGTTTCTGATCTGTCTCATATCAAACATCGTGCCAACGTGATATCCGGGCGCTAGTGCCCGGTAAAGCCTCTGTTGCGCGGCTTATTACAAGTCGAGCTTGTGCGGAGCACTGCCGCGCGACCACAATGGCGGTTACTTACTGCCACTTCTGACAGCGTCATGACAATCGATCCCCGCCCGCTTCCTGAACTCATCTCCTTTCTGGAAACGCTGCCCGAGCCCCATATCCTTTGCGATCGTGAGTACCGCATCATTGCGGCCAATACCGCCTATCGCAGTGCGAACGCGGGCGGGCGCAGCGTGATCGGTCGCACCTGCTACGAGGTCTCGCATCACTACAGCGTCCCATGCGACCGTGCAGGTGAATCCTGCCCGCTGGCGCGCAGCCTGCAATCGGGCCAGCGCGAGCGGGTGCTGCATCTGCATCACACCCCGCGTGGCGAGGAGTACGTGAATATCGAACTTTCGCCGGTGCGCGATGAAGCGGGCGAGATCGGTTGGTTCATTGAGAAGATGGAGCCGATGCAGGTGGCCCGCGGCGTGGCCGATCACCGCGCCATGATCGGCCGCGCACCCGCGTTCCAGCGCATGCTTGAATTGGTCTCCCGCGTTGCGCCGTCCGAGGCCAGCGTGCTGCTCCAGGGAGAGTCAGGTACGGGTAAGGAACTGGTGGCCACGGCGGTGCATGAAGCGAGTCGCCGTGCGGACCATCCCTTCGTCGTGGTCGATTGTTCGGGCTTGCCCGAGACGCTGTTCGAGAGCGAAGTGTTTGGTCATGAGCGTGGTGCCTTCACGGGGGCCGTAGCACGCAAGGCCGGCTTGGTGGAGGCAGCGAGCGGAGGCACCCTGTTCCTCGACGAGGTGGGTGATATTCCACTTAGCATGCAGGTGAAGCTGCTGCGGCTCCTGGAAACAGGCACTTACCGTCGGGTCGGCTCCACCGAACTGCGTCGTGCCGATATACGCCTCGTCTCGGCGACGCATCGGCCCCTGCAACAAATGATCATCGATGGCAGTTTCCGGCAGGATCTCTACTTTCGTATCAACACCTTTCCGATCCGCGTGCCGCCCTTGCGTGAGCGTGCTGAAGACCTGCCTTTGCTTGTAGAGGCGCTGCTTGATCGGGTTGCGCCCCGCCGTGGCTTGAGTCTGTCCTCGGGGGCCATGCGCGTGCTGTCTGCTTATGCCTTCCCTGGGAATATTCGCGAGCTTCGAAACGTCCTCGAGCGCGCCAGCCTGATGTGTGATGGTGATGTGATCGGCCCGGAGCATCTGGCGGAAGAGGTGACCATTAATGACAACACGGGCGGCACTCGGCTGGATGGAGTGGTGGGCCGGGCCGCCATGGACGCCCGCGAGGCGCTATCGAACGGAGACGGTGTGGTCGACCTTGACGAACTGCAGCGTCAGGCCCTGCTGCGCGCCGTGCGTAGCCATACCGGAAGCCGGCGTGAGCTGGCGCGTAAGCTGGGGCTTAGCGAGCGGACCTTGTACCGGCGCTTGCAGGCGCTTGGTGTGCACGTCCCAAGGACTGAGTGAAGGCGTTCGCGGTGATTGCTTGGTTGAGCGCGGGTGAAGTTGGCATGTCGTTTGCTCTAGTTTCTTCTCCAACCAGTTCATGCCCACTCGCGTGTCGCCCTCCGCGCCACGCACGAACACCCTCATTATGAAGAAGGTGACAACCATCCCGATCAGAGACCAATCAACTTGGGCTAAGACCTTTCGCCGTCTTGTGGGCGCGGTCCTGTTCGCTTGCGTAGCCGGCGGGGCCTTGATGGCCTTTCGTGGCGAAACCGTCACGGTTGTTGAGGTGCGCCAGGGGGAGTTGCGCCAGTCGGTGGTGGCTAGCGGGCGCGTGCGCACGCCCCTGCGCATCGAGATGTCGGCGCAGATTGCCGGGCGCGTGACGGAGGTCGGAGTGCGCGAAGGCGATGCCGTTCAGCCAGGCCAGACCCTGATCCGCCTCGACGAGCGTGAGTGGGAGGCGACCGTTAATCAGGCGCGTGCTGCGGTCGTGCAGGCCGAATCCAGACTGCGTCAGCTCCAGGAGTTGGGGCTGCCAGTTGCCGAGCAGGCACTGCGGCAGGCCGAAGCCAATGCGGTGCAGGCGACACGCAACTATCAGCGGGTCAGCGAACTCGTCACCCGCGGCTTTTACAGCCAGGCGCAACTCGACGATGCGCTGCGCGCGCGCGAGGTTGCCGACAGTCAGTTGCGCAGCAACCGCCTGCAACTGGCCAGCCAGCAGGCGGGGGGCAGCGAGAGTGAGTTGGCGAGAAGCAGCCTTGAGCAAGCGCGTGCCGCACTGGCGGTCGCCGAGGCGAGGCTGGGCTATGCCACGCTGCGTGCGCCGGTCTCGGGCACCGTTTTGACGAGAACCGTGGAGCCCGGGGATACCGTGCAGCCGGCCCGGGCATTACTGACGATCGCTCCGCTGGGCGAGACGGAGCTCACCGTACAGATCGACGAGAAGAACCTCGGCCTGCTCAAACTGGGCCAGCTCGCGCTGGCCTCGGCCGATGCCTACCCGGGCGAGCACTTTGCTGCCGAACTCATCTACATCGCACCCTCGGTGGATGCGTTGCGGGGCTCGGTTGAAGTGCGCCTGCGCGTGCCCGAGCCGCCGCCTTACCTGAAGCACGAAATGACCGTATCGATCGACATTGAGACGGCTCGCAGGGAGCAGACGCTCATCGTTCCTTCAGAGGTCGTGCGAGGACTTGACGAGGGGCACCCCTGGGTAATGGTGGTAAGAGATGGGCGCACACAACGCCAGGCGGTGCGCCTCGGGCTGCGCGGCACGGGCAGCGTGGAGATCCTTGAGGGCGTCTCACAGAGCGATACGCTGTTGCCATCGACAGACGACAAGCCGGAGGGCCGTGCAGTTCGGACGCGTGCCGCATCATGAAGTCCTGGCTGCCTTTTGAGTGGATTGCTGCCTTGCGCTTTCTGCGCGAGGGCCGAATGCAGTCGCTGCTGATTGTCGTAGGTGTGGGCGTGGGGGTCGCTGTGATCGTATTCATGTCGGCTTTGCTGTCGGGGCTGCAGGCCAATCTCGTGCGCCGCACATTGAGCTCACAGGCCCATGTCGTGCTTTTGCCCGCTGAAGAGGTCGCACGCCCCCAAGGCACGACGGGGGAAGAGGCAATCCGCCTGCAAAAACAGGCGCAGCGCCTGCGCTCCATCGACCAGTGGCAGCAGATTCGCGACCGGTTACATGACTGGCAGGAAATCGCGGCGGTGTCGCCGGTGGCCTCTGGGCCGGCCTTTGTCGTGCGCGGGGACGCGAACAAGGCGATCACCTTGATCGGTATCGACCCCGCGCACTACAACCGGGTCATCTCGCTTAGCGATCGCCTTACCGCAGGCCAGTTGCGGGTCGGCGCGGGCGAGGCGGTCATCGGCATTGAGCTGGCCAAGGACCTCGGCGCCGACGTCGGTGACAAGCTGCGTATTAGCAGTGCAGGCAGCGCTGCGGAGACCCTGACCATCACCGGGCTGTTCGATTTGGGTAACAAGGGTGTCAATGCACGCAATGTGTATGTTGGACTGCGCACCGGACAGACGCTGCTTGACTTGGTCGGCGGCGTGTCCAGTATCGAACTGGCCTTGTACGACCTTGACGAGGCCGAGCGCGTTGCCCAACGCATTGCAGCACAAACCGGTTTGATCGCCGATAGTTGGATTCGCACCAATGCCCAGTTCGTTACCGCGCTGACCTCGCAGCGGGTGTCGAGTAACGTGATCCGGTTCTTTGTCGGCCTGTCGGTTGCCTTCGGCATCGCCAGCGTACTGGTCGTGTCGGTCATCCAGCGCAGCAGGGAGATCGGGATCTTGCGTGCGATGGGAGCCACCCAGGCACAGATGCGGCGCATCTTTCTGTTGCAAGGCGGAATTGTCGGGTTTTGTGGGTCCTTGCTGGGCTCGGGCTTGGCCTGGAGCTTCTTACTGATGTGGCAACTGATGGCGCGTAATCCCGATGGCACGCCGCTCTTCGTGATCGCGTTCGAGCCGCTCCTTGTCGGGGTTGCCGCTGGTGGCGCCAGCCTGGTCGGCATCCTCGCAGCACTGCTTCCAGCTCGTCGCGCGGCCAGCCTAGACCCAGTGGTGGCAATCCGTGGCTGAGCCCGTCCTGCACCTTGAGGGGATTCGCAAGGCCTACGGCAGCGGCGATACCGAGTACGAGGTATTACATGGCATCGATCTGCGCCTCGAGCGTGGTGAGTTCGCAGCGCTCATCGGCCCGTCCGGTTCAGGTAAGAGCACGCTGCTCAACCTGATCGGCTTGCTCGATCGCCCCACTGCGGGTCGCCTGGTGATCGACGGCGAGGAGACCTCTGCGCTGGATGATACCGGCCTGACGCGCTTGCGCGGGCAGCGCATCGGTTTCGTGTTCCAGCACCATCACCTGATACCCGCTTTCACCGCCGAAGAAAACGTCGCCATGCCGCAGTTGGTCGCGCTTGGTTGGCCGAATGCGGCCATGTTTGCACGGGCAGGGGCGTTGCTCGCACGGGTGGGGTTGGCGGAGCGCGGGCAGCAGCTTGCCAATCGGCTATCCGGGGGGCAACAGCAGCGCGTCGCCATTGCCCGCGCGCTGATGATGGCACCCTCGCTGGTCCTGGCCGATGAGCCCACCGGCAACCTCGACACGCACTCGGCAGACGAGGTCTTTGCACTGCTGCGCGAGGTCAACGAGCAGCTGGGGACGAGCTTTCTGATCGTGACCCACGATCCGCGTCTCGCCAAGCGTTGTGATCGCGTCATCGAGCTTATCGACGGGACAGTCGTCGCCGATCGTCCGAACTCACTGCGATAGGTCATCGCCATGACGCAGCACCGACACCTTATTGCTTCGAAACTGCCAATCATGCCAATTCTGCGTCAGCAGAAACTCAAAATGGCAGGCCGTCCCTTAGTCCTGCGAGGCGCGTGAGCCTCGTGTTGCCTCGAAAGCCTTCAGCGACGCATGGTGAATGCTGTGAGCTGGTTATGGCACGGGAATTGCTTCGGGTCCGCAAGCGGGACTGCGTTGCAGCACATCGAAGCAGCTAACGCGTCCGGGCTAAAAGCGAGCCGCGGACTGATAAGACGAACTTCAGTCGTCGGCCGTCTTTGCTGTCGTTAGGGAGAACCATGTCGTGCATTTCCAGGTGATCGAAGGTCGTGACACAGGGCTGATTGGTTACCTGCTGAGTGATCCGAACGAACGCGTCTCCGTCATCGTCGATCCGCCGCGGTCGTGTGTCGATGTGGTTCTCGCTCTGCTCGCGGAACACCGTTTCCGCCTGCTTCGGGTATTGCGTACACACGTCCATGAGGACGACAGGGATGATTGCACAAGGCTGTGTGTGTGCACGGGCGCCTTGCTTTCGCCTCACGTCAATGATGCTGAGACCACGCAGATTGTTTTCGGGGGAGAGGTGCTTCGACCTATGGCGACGCCGGGTCATACCCCACGCTGTGTCAGTTACCTGTGGCGTGATCGTCTTCTATGCGGTGATCTTTTTAACTTTGGCTCATGTATCTCAGCCGAGTACCAAGCCGATCTTGGGCGCCTCTTCGATAGTCTTACGCGGCGCGTCTTCACTTTACCGGATTCGACACTCGTTTTTCCCGCGCATCCGGTACGTGGTCGACATGTTGCGACGCTGGCAGAACTTCGACAGAGGTATGCATCGACCCTAAGCCGTGGAAGGGAGGCGTTCATGACCGAGACGGCCCGGCGCCATGGGGCGCGTGCGCGCCCGCCGGGTTTTCAGAAGCTCCCGTAAGACCTTGACGACAGCAGATTGAACCTGTTGGTGTGTATAGAATGAAAGATGATTCTTCTCAACTTGGGAGGCTGCGATGAAGACGCGACTACACGGCTTTGCTAGATCGCTTATCGTCATCGCGACGGTGGCTTTCGGATCCGTTGCCATGGCCGCCACCGGCACAGCAGACCACACCAAGTTCAAGGAACTGCAGGGCCCCTTCACGAGTGGCGAGGAAGTGACCGCTGCCTGTCTTGCCTGCCACACCGAGGCCGCCAAGCAGGTGATGGCGACGCGGCACTGGACTTGGGAATACGTAAATCCGGATACCGGCCAGAAGCTGGGCAAGAAAACCATGCTTAACGGCTTCTGCATCGGCGACCGCTCCAACGAACCTTTCTGCCAGTCCTGTCACATCGGTTACGGCTGGAAGGACGCGAGCTTCGACTTCAAGGACGAGAAGAAGGTCGACTGTCTTGCCTGTCACAACACAGGCGAATACCGGAAGTTGGCCGGCTTTGCCGGACATCCGCCTTATGAACGCACGGAGTTCCCGGCCAAGTCGGGCAAGTTCGTCGAGGCCGTCAATCTGGCAAAGGTTGCGCAAAACGTGGGCGCGACGTCGCGCCAGACCTGCGGCGCGTGTCACTACTATGGTGGCGGCGGCGATGGGGTGAAGCATGGCGATCTCGACTCTTCGCTCAACAAGCCGTCGAAGGAACTCGACGTGCACATGGCAGTGGACGGACTGAACTTCACTTGTGCGAGTTGCCACAAGACCGACCAGCACAAGGTGGCCGGCAGCCGTATCAGCATGACCGGCGCCGATCCGCATGGCGCGATCATTCGCGGCGAGAAGACCGACCGTAACCCGGCGACGTGCCAGGCTTGCCATGGCGAGCGTCCGCACAAGGGCGGCTTCGCCCACGCCGAGCGGCTCAATGACCATACGCGCACGCTGGCCTGCCAGACGTGCCACATCCCCGAATTCGCGCGCGGTGGCGTACCAACCAAGATGGGATGGGACTGGTCGACCGCCGGCAAGCTGACACCCGAAGGCAAGCCCTTCCAGAACAAGGACGAGAAGGGCCACGTCATCTACGACAGCAAAAAGGGCGACTTCATCCTCGGCGAGAGCGTCACGCCTGACTACCTGTGGTTCGACGGCAAGGTCAGCTACACGCAGCCCGACACCAGGATCGATCCCTCCAAGCGGGTCGAGGTCAACAGTTTCCACGGTACGCCGGGTGCGGCGGATGCGCGGATCTGGCCGGTCAAGACCTTCCACGGCAAGCAACCTTACGACACCGAACACCTGACGCTGCTGGTGCCCCACACGGCCGTGCCGGACGACACCGCATTCTGGTTCAACTTCGACTGGGCCAAGGCGCTGAAGGCCGGCGCGGAAGCGACCGGTCAGCCCTACAGCGGCAAGTTCGATTTCGTCGAAACCTCGATGCTATGGCCGATCACGCACATGGTGGCGCCGAAGGAGAAGGCGCTCGAGTGCGCCCAATGCCATGCCGACAACGGCCGCCTAGCAGGCGTGCCGGGCGTGTGGATGCCCGGGCGCGACCGCTCTGGCCTGCTCGACAGGCTGGGTTTCGGGCTGGCAGGTCTGATTCTGCTGGGCGTCGCGGGGCATGGCGGCCTGCGCTTCCTGACGCGCAACAAGCACGCCCACCGCAAGGAGCACTGAGATGAACGAGCGCCTCTACCTCTTCACCCGCTTCGAGCGCTTCTGGCACTGGGCGCAGGCGGGGCTGATCATCACGCTGCTGTTTACCGGCTTTGCGATCCACGGCAGCCATGGGCTGGTGGGGTTCCGGAAGGCGGTAGAGATCCACGAGATTGCCGCATGGCTGCTGATCGCACTCTGGATCCTGGCGATCTTCTGGCACTTCACCACCGGGCAATGGAAGCACTACATCCCGACCGTCAGTAACATCGACCGTATGGTGCGCTACTACGCCTATGGGATTTTCATCGGTGCGCCACACCCCTACAAGGTGACGCAGGAGCGCAAGCACAACCCACTGCAACGTCTCGCCTACCTAGGGGTGAAGCTGTTCATCAACCCGCTGGTGTGGATCAGCGGCCTGGTGTACCTGTTCTGGGGCTCCCTGCAGGGCAGCCTGCCCGCCGGCTTGGGCTTGCAGCAGGTTGCCACGGCGCATACGGTGGGCGCATTCCTGATGCTCGCCTTCCTGATCGTACATGTGTATCTGGCGACGGCCGGGCATACGCCGCTGGCCCACATCAAGGCGATGATCACCGGCTGGGAAGATGTGCACTAGGCCGAAAATGGGGTGTCTGCAGGCAAGAAATCAGCCGATTAACGAAGGGTCAGCCCTTAGTCGGTGGATCTCTGCGGGGCTGACCCGAGCACCGTGAACGCTTCGGCCTGGGTCATGAAGATGCGGCCCGACAGCCACACCGTCACCCCGGCCCGGTCCAGGCGGTCACGCACCGGACCTTTCAGTTCCGAGAAATGCAGCTGCAGGCCTTTGGCGCGCAGCTCGCGGTCGAGCTGCATCAGGACCTCGAGGCCGGTGAGGTCGATGCCGTTGACCCCGCTCATCATCAGCACCACGTGGCGCAGGTTCGGGCGGCGCGCCAGGGCTGACGACAGGGTCTCGGAGATCCAGCGTGAGTTGGTGAACACCAGACTCTCATCGACCCGGATCGACAAGACCTCCGGCAGCGTCTCCACCTCGAAGCGATTGACGTTGCGGAACACGTCGGTGCCGGCCAGGCGCCCGACTTCGGTCCAGTGGGGGCGGGCGGTGCGCTGCAGCAGCAGGCCGACGGCACCGACCACACCGGCGAGCAAGGCCTCCTTCACCCCCACCGTCAGCGTCAGCGCCGCCACCATCAGCATCAGGGCGAACTCGGTGCGCGAGTAGCGCCACGCCAGCACGAAGGGCGTAAAATCCACCAGCGACAGCACGGCGATGACGATGGTCGCGGCGAGTACGGCGCGCGGCAGGTAGTGCAGCACGTCACCCAGCAGCGCGATCGCCACCGCCAGGAAGAGCGCGGTCCATACGCCGGCCATGCGCGTGCGCGCGCCAGCGTCGAAGTTGACGATGCTGCGCGCGAAACCGCCGGTGACCGGCATGCCGCCGGACACGCTGGCCGCGGCGTTGGCCGCTGCCAGTCCGAAGAGTTCGCGCCGGGGCGACACCCTCTCGCCGCGGCGTGCGCCCAGGGCCTCGGCCACGGCGAGGCTCTCGACATACGCCACCAGTCCCAGCAGTACGGCCGGTGCAAGCAGCTCACGCCACACCGGCAAGGGCGCCGTCCACGGCATCGGGAAAGCCAGGCCCTCGCCAAGGCGGATGCCTCCGGACAGGGCGACGCCCTCATTCAGTTGCGGGAAGCCGGCGACCCAGGCGATCGACGCTGCGACCACGACGATGGGCGCGGTACGCGCCAGCAGCTGTGCGGTCCGGGGCCTGACGCCCAGTGCTTGCAGCACAGCGCTGCCGTGCCGGCGCAAGGCCCACAGCATCGCGAGCGCCAGCACGCCGATGAGTGCGGTGGTCCCATGGGGCAGCGGATGACTGGCGCCGGCGAGCGACTGCCACAGTGCGAGCACCGTGCTACCGCCGGCCTGCACCCCCAGCAGTGCGGGGAACTGGCCGATCGCAATCACCAGCGCGGCGCCGGTGATGAAGCCGTGCAGCACCGGGGCGCCGAGCAGCGCCGCCAGCGTTTCGAGGCGGAACAGCGCGGCGACGAGGAACACCACCGCCATCTCCAGCGCCAGCACCAGCGCAGCCAGGTGCGGCGTGACCTGATGCGCGACGGCGACGCCGCCGACCGCCTGCGCCGTCATCATCGCCAGCACCGCGACCGGCCCCACGGCGAGGCTGCTGCTGGAGCCAAAGGCGGCGTAGGCGACGATCGGCAGCAGGCTCGCCATCACGCCCACCACCGGCGGCAGGCCGGCGAGCATGGCGTAGGCCAGGCTCTGCGGTACCAGCAGGATGGTGACGATCGCCGCCGCGATCAGGTCGTCGCTCAGGGCACTGTGCCGGTAGCCGCGCCAGCGCGCGAGCAGGGTGCGCGGGGCGGCGGCAGTCGTCGAGGGCATCGGGTGGCGCGCCTACAGCAGATCGATCGGGATCTTCAGGTAATGCACGCCGTTGTCCTCGGCCGGTGGCAGGTTGCCGGCACGCACATTGACCTGGATCGCCGGCAGGATCAGCGTCGGCATGGCCAGCGTGCGATCGCGTGCGGTGCGCATGGCGACGAAGTCGGCCTCGGTTACGCCGTCATGGACGTGGATGTTCTTCGCCCGCTGCTCGGCCACGGTGGTTTCCCACACCGGGGCGCGGTCGTCGGGCGGATAGTCGTGGCACAGGTGCAGGCGCGTCTCGGGCGGCAGCGACAGCACCTTGCGGATCGAGCGGAACAGCGTGGCCGCATCGCCGCCGGGGAAGTCGCAGCGCGCGGTGCCGTAATCCGGCATGAACAGGGTGTCGCCGACGAAGGCGTCCTGCCCGACGATGTAGGTCAGGCATGCCGGCGTATGACCGGGGGTGTGCATCACCTCGACGTCCAGCCCGCCAATGCGGAAGCGCTCGCCGTCCTCGAACAGGTGGTCGAACTCGGCGCCGTAGGTGTTCATGTCCTTGGCGTTGAAGATGTCCTTGAACACGCCCTGCACCTGGCGGATATGTGCGCCGATGCCGATCCTGCCGCCAAGCTGCTGCTTGAGGTAGGGCGCGGCCGAAAGGTGGTCCGCGTGGGCGTGGGTCTCGAGCAGCCAGTCGACGTGCAGTCCGGCGTTGCGCACATAGGCAATGACGGCGTCGGCCGAGGCGCACGATGTGCGTCCCGACTTGGGGTCGTAGTCGAGCACGCTGTCGATGATCGCGGCGCGTGCTGTCGCAGGGTCGGACACCACGTGAGTGACGGTGTTGGTGGCGGCGTCGAAGAAGGACCGGATGTCTGCCTGTGGCATTGGAAAGCTCCTCATGTCGGTTCGTGGCTGAGTGGGCGCCTCACTCGGGCACGCAGATCTGGCCGCGGCTGGCGGCCCGTAGGGTCTTGAAGGCCAGCAGCGCGACGACGCCGCTCAGCACCGCGAGCATCAGCCAGGACAGCCCTGCATAGAAGGCCTGGCCGCTGCGCGCACTCATCTCGAAGGTGGCGATCGTCATGGCCGCCAGCGGGAAGGAATAGGCCCACGCCGAGATGAAGAAGGGCAGGCGGAAGAAGCGCACCGCATTGCTCGCCAGCAGCAGGGTCAGGAACAGCGCGGTGAAGTAGAGCACGCGGGCGAAGGCGTCGACCTGGCCGGTGAGTGCGACATAGGCCAGGAAGCCGACCGAGGGCGGGACGATCAGGATGAAGAGCGTGGGGGTCAGGCGCGCGGGCAGCGGCTCGTGGAAGAACAGCCGGTACAGCACGATCGTCATCAGCACCAGCCAGAACACCAGCCCGATGCTGAAGAAGAACCAGCTGATGTCCGCCGGGGCGAAGCGCACGCCGGCGATTGGCACGATGATGTTGCCCACCACCGGGATGAACCAGGCCGGGTTGGCGTGCTTGATGTCGTAGTGGGTGTGGTGGATCCAGCTGCTCATGGCGAACAGCGTGAACATGAGATGCACGGCGGCGCCGATGCCCCACATCCATTGTGCGACGGCCGGGGCGTCCTGCGCCCAGCTGATCGACAGCAGCAGCAGGCCGATGGAGATGGCGGGGAAGAAATTGAGCCGCACCGGATGGGCGCGATCGGCCTTCACCGCCCCGGGGTGTCGCAGCAGCTTGGCTCCGTACATCGCCAGCAGGAACAGGTACAGCGCACTCGCCAGCCAGCGCAGCGCGACGCCGACCTCGACCGGCACGCCGCCGGTGTGATGGGCCTTGAGCCAGGCAATGGTGAGGCCCGCCATGCCCATCACGGTGGAGAACAGGGCGACCGGGAAATGCGCGAGCCGTCCGCCATGCGCATCGTGCGCAGCGGCGGGCGTGGCGGAGGAGGCGGGGGCGTTCATCGTTCTTCCTTGCAGGGCTGTCAGTAACGGAGGTCGATGCTGATCCGGGCGGTGCCCGCACCGGCAGCTACTTCGAAGGCACTGTCCGCGAACGCGGGCGGGCCGGACACGGTGGGATTGTTCGAGAGGCCGTAGCCTTCGGTCGGGAACATGCCGAAGCGGCGATTGAGTTCGCCGTTACCGTCCTCGTCGTCATAGACCATGATCGCGTAGCGACCGGGCGGCAGCGCACCGAAGCTCACCGTCACCGTACCGGCGCTGGCCGGCACCTGCTGTATGGCGACGGCCTGCGCTTCCTTGCGGAAGGTTTTCGGGTCGGAATACAGCCCCACGCGCAGGCTTCCGCGATCATGCTGGATTCCAGCCAGACTGACTTCAAGTGCGGACTCTTGCGCCAACACCGTGGTGGCGGTTGTGGCAGAGAGGAGGAACACGAGCAGATGAGAGCTCATGGCGTGGGACTCCCGTTGATGATTAAGTGCGATAAATCGTCAGAAGCCAATGACCTTGCGGTTCGGCTCCAGCAGGGCGGCGCCCATGTCGGCCGGCTTGGCCGGCTTGATGCCGTCCTTGAGGTCTTCGGGCTTCTTGCCGCTGTTGGGCAGGTAGAGCGCGCACACCGAGGCGGTGGCGCCCTTCTTCAGCGCGCCGTCGAGTAGTTGCGCTGGTGTCACGTTGTTGGGTTTGAGCGCTGCGCCGCCGGCATCCTTGAGTGCGAGGTCGCCGGCGTGGTCACACAGCAGGATGTCGACCTGTGCGCCCTGTTCCTGCATCTGGTTGGCCAGCACCATGGCCATGCCCTGGGTCATCGGGCTCTGGGCATTGAGGACGACGGTGACGGCGGGCCTGTCGGCGAGCGCGGCGGTGGAACCGAAGGCGATGGCGAGGGCAACGAGGGCTTTCTTCATGGCAATGCTCCTGTGGAATGAGTGATGTGTCGATGAATCAGGTCTGCAATTCCGGATAGGCCTGGCGCAGCTTGTGATCGGCGAGGAATGCGCCCAAGGGCAGGAGGGCACCGAGGAGCAGTAGAAGCGCGAGGCCGGGGCGGAGGATTCCGCGTGCGAGCGCGCTCAGCGTTGCAGTCGCAAGGGACAGGAACAGAGCCCCGTGCAAGGGTCCCAGCAGCTTCACGCCAAGTGGCTGGTCGAGCATGTACTTGACTGGCACGGCGACGAACACCAGGGCGAGCAGTGCGATGCCGTCCGAAAAGGCGAGCCAGTAGAGGATCTTGCGGTGGGACATGCTCGGCGACTCCACGTCAGAGGTGCTCGACGGGCGTAAGCCCGATCGGGTAGGGGTTGAGGGGCGGCAACTGCGCGGCGATGTCCTGCAGCGCTGTCTGCAGCATCTCCTCGACTACGGGGTGGTAGAAGGGCAAGGCCAGCAGATCGTGCGCCGTCTCGCCGCGCTGTATGGCCCAGGCAAGCAGATGGGCGAGATGTTCACCACCTGTCGCGACCATCGCGGCGCCGAGCAGTCGGCCATCGGTCGCGTCGGCATAGACGCGCAGCAGGCTGTCGGTGGCGCCGAGGATGCGGGCGCGTCCGTTCTTGTCGCCGCTGCCGGTGCCGACCACGACCCCGTAGGTGGGCAGGGCGTCGAAGCGCATGCCGACGGCGGCGATGTCCGGGTCGGAGAAGGCGATGCCGAGTGGCACCTTGCGCCAGAAGTGCGTGGGGGTTTCGCGGGCAGCGTTGTAGCCGGCAATCGCGCCTTCGTCGGCCGCCTCATGCATCAGCGGCCGGTCCGCATTGGCGTCTCCGGCGATGAAAACCGGCAACTCGCCAACCTGCATGGTTGTCGGGTCGAAGCGCGGGGTGCCGCGTTCGTCGAGCGGGAAGCCGGCGGCTTCCAGGCCCAGGCTGTCGACGTTGGGGCGCCGGCCGAGGGCGGCGAGCAGCAGTTCGACTTCGGCCTTCCGTCCGTCCGCGTGCATGACAATGCCGGATGTGCTGCGCTCGAGCCGGGTCTGCGTGCCCAGCCAGAGTTCGATCTCCTGGCCAAAACGTTCGCGTGCGCGCTGGCCGAGTGCAGGATCGACGATGCCGCCGACGTTCGGCGCGAGGTCTGCACCGACCACGCGGATGCCGAGGCGGGACAGCGCGAGCCCCATCTCGAGCCCGATGGCACCGAGTCCGAGAATACCGATGCTGCGCGGAAGCGCATCGAGTTCGAAGAGTGCGTCGGTCGAGATCACGCGATCGCGCACGTCGTCCAGCCAGCCGGGCATGACCGGGCGCGAACCGGTGGCGATGACGACGGCACGGGCGCGCACGCGCTGCAGGCCGGCAGGCGACGAGACCTCGATGAGCGTGGGTTCTAGAAAGTGCGCCGTGCCTTCGATGAGTTTGTCGCCGGCGGCGGCCCGCGCCTTGCTGGCACCGCTGCTGGCGAAGAAGTCGCGTTGTTCGCGCAGCCCCGCCCAAGTCGCGGCAAGGTCGATGGACAGGGCCTCGACGCCGCTTGCCCCGATCCCGGCCATGGCTTTGCGTGTCGCCCACTCCGCACCGGCATGCAGCGCGACCTTCGAGGGCATGCAGCCCACCCGGGCGCAGGTGGTGCCAAGCGGGCCGCGGTCGATCAGCAGGAAGTCGCGCCCGGCACGACGCACCTCACGCAGCGCATAGAGCCCGGCGCTGCCCGCGCCGATGATGGCGACATCGGTCTGGATTTCGTTGGTCATACGATTTCTGTCTCATACCGGCATGGATGCCCTGCAGCGGGCCAGGCTCGCTGCAGGGCGGGGCGGTTTACAGCGACTTGGTGGAGAAGTACCAATCGACCGTGTTGTAACCCTCGGAGGCGCGCTTGTCGGCTGCCTCGGCGGTCTTCGGCGGGGAGACGATCACGTCCTTTCCCGGGCACCAGTTCTCGGGCGTGGCGACGCCGTGCGTGTCCGAGGTCTGCAGCGCCTGCAGCAGGCGGACGAACTCGTCGATGCTGCGGCCGTTGCTCATCGGGTAATACACCATGGCGCGCAGGATGCCATTGGGGTCGATGAAGAAGGTCGCGCGCACGGCCTGGGTGTCGGCGGCACCCGGATGGACCATGCCATAGGCGCGGGCGACGTCCATCTTGATGTCCTCGATGATCGGGAACGGGATGTCGACGCCGAATTTCTCCTTGATGTTGCGTGTCCAGGCCAGGTGCGAGAACAGGCTGTCGATCGACAGGCCGAGCAGGTCGCAATTCATCTCGGCGAACTTGGGTGCTGCATTGGCGAAACCGATGAACTCGGTGGTGCACACGGGGGTGAAGTCTGCAGGATGCGAGAACAGGATCAGCCACTTGCCGCGATAGTCCTCGAGCGAACGTTCACCATGCGTGGTGCGGACGCTGAAGGCAGGGGCTGGTTCGTTCAGGCGGGGGAAGCTGAATTGCTGTGCGGTTTCCATGATCGTGCTCCTAGGGTGAGGGAGGTGTCTTTCGACGGTTAAACATTAGAGAAAACTAATATTTAGGGCAACATTATTTGAGAAATAAGGTCAATAGCGAAATATCATCAAGGCTTGGATAAGTTCTGCTGCGTCTTATCAAGACATAAGCAATCGGCGTGCCAATTCTGTTGAAATGGCCTTGCTGTTGAAACGTCAGCGCTGGGGCCACAATCGCGACAAACCCCAGAGGCGGGTTTGTGCCATGCACTGCCGTCAGTGGCAGTGCATGTTGTGTGTATGGCGCATCAGCAGCCTATTGAGCACGTAATTCGGCTTGAGTTGAGCACTTAGAGCGCGCAACAAGAGATGGAGCTTCGAGCATTGCCACGTTCTCGCAGCGTGGAATGTCCGATCTACGTCGGGTGGCAGGCTTTGGACAAAGCCCGGGGGAGAAAACTGCGAATTGAGGCGAGGCGGTTCAGCCGGGGCGCGAATGCACGCTAGCAGGGTGACGCAAAAGTCCGTGAACGACCTGATAAGCTGATTGTCATAGAAACGTCTTCAGATCCCTTGTACAGCAACTATGCGCGGCCAACTCGACCCCCAGTCCTCGATGTTCCACTACTTCTCACCGGAGTCGCGTGTGCCGGCGGATCACCCGCTGAGACGGGTGAAGCGTTTGGCAGACCGTGCCCTGGCCGCCATTTCTGCGGAGTTGGACGCGTTGTATTCGTCGGTCGGCCGCCCGTCGATTCCGCCGGAGCGACTGCTCAAGGCGCAATTGCTGATCGCGCTGTATTCGGTTCGTTCGGACCGGCAGTTCTGCGAGCAACTCGACTACAACATTCTGTTCCGCTGGTTCCTCGACATGGATCATGGTTTGCATCGGCAGGCAACTGCCGATGTTGGAAGCGAGGCGATCCCGCCCCGATTTCCGACAGGAGCAAGCCATGGCAACCCAGAAGCCGCGCATTAGCCCGTAGCCAAGTTGGGCACAGTTCCTGTGTTCAGCGTGAGGAGCGCCACTCGCCGTTAGCATGTCGTTATGATAAAAGCGCCTATCTGGCCGTCACAGGGTGCAAGGCGGGACCACTGCCCATCAGGCGCCCATGGCATCGCGAATAGGAAGAGTGCCGCGCAAGCGGCCTAGCTCTGGGGAGGGGGAAATGAAAGAGAGGCAGACGCGAGATGACGCTCCCCGTGTCGACCAGTCACAGCGCATCGACGCGACGCTAGTTGCGAAGCTCAATCTCGCGGACTTTCAGAATGCGGTCCCGCTGCTGCGCGAGCTCAGTGTCGCGAACGAGGCGGCCGAGGCCATCACCGGCCTCGAGCTTCGTCTCGAATCGGCCCCGGCGTTTCTTAAACCGAAGCTCTGGCGGATTGACGCCGTCACCGCGGGTAGTCGGTATCACGTCACTGACTTGGACGTGGAACTCGATGGGGGGCTACTGTCCCGCCTGACCGAAGCCGAGAAGGCCAAGCTTTCGTTTGTCTTGCGACGCGCAGGTGATATCCCAGACGAACTGGCTCGCCGCGACTGCATCGTCGAACTTCTGCCGCGCAATCAGTGGGGCGGGCTGTGCCATCTGCCGGACCTTGCGGCCGCGTTCGTCCAGCCAAACGAGCCGGCCGTCGAGCGGCTGTTGAAGCAGGCGGCTGAGATCCTCCGTAAAAACGACCGAAATCCAGCACTGGATGGCTACAACGGTGGCCCGAAGCGGGCATGGGAGCTCGCCTCCGGGATCTGGAGCGCAGTCGCGGCGATGGGCCTCGACTATGCATTGCCGCCGGCGAGCTTCGAGCACGCCGGGCAGAAGGTGCGCGGCCCGGCTCAGATCGCGGAGTCCGGGTTGGCGACCTGCCTCGATCTCGCTTTGCTCTTCTGCTCGGCCCTCGAACAGGCGGGCTTGAATCCGCTAGTGGTCTTCACCAGGGGGCATGCCTTCACTGGGGTCTGGCTCAGAGCCGAAGAGTTCTCAACCACGGTGGTCGACGATGTCACGGCACTGCGCAAGCGCGTCAGGCTTAAAGAGCTCGTGTTGTTTGAAACGACCGTCGTCACTCAACGCCCGGCACCGTCGTTTTCCGAAGCCGCTCGGCTCGGGGAACAGCAGATTTCCGAGGAGAAGGAAGAAGCCTTCGAGCTTGCGGTGGATATCCGTCGTGCCCGCCTGCAGCGGATCAAACCGCTCGCAAGCCACGAGGAGCCTGTCGCCGTTACCCCGGTCGAGCCGCCCCTTGTGGTAGAGCTTCCGGTCGAAGATGCCCCGGATCTGCCTGATGAAGACATTACCGTCGAGGCAGATCCGGCCACGCTCGATCCCAAGGATCGACTCGCACGCTGGCAGCGGAAGCTCCTCGATTTGTCGCTGCGTAACAACCTCCTGAACTTCAGGGCGGGAAAGAAGTCGTTGCGACTCGACGCGCCCGATCCAGCTGCACTCGAGGACCTTCTGGCCGGGGGGCAGGCCGTCAAGCTCCTACCCCGGCCGGACCTTATGGACGGTTCGGACCCGCGCAGTCAGGCGATCTATGAGGCGCGCGAGCGCGAGGACCTGCGCCGGGCCCACGCCCTCGACGCGCTGAAGCGACGCGAGGTCTTCGTCGGCCTCCCGCAGGATGAGTTGGACGCCCGCTTGGTCGAGCTGTACCGTTCAGCCCGCAACACCATGCAGGAGGGCGGCGCCAACACACTATTCCTCGCCCTGGGCTTCCTGTCCTGGACGCGCTACGACAAGGCCGGCCAGCGCTACCGCGCGCCGTTGATCCTCGTGCCAGTCACGCTGACCCGCAAGAGCGTCCGTTCGGGCTTCACTTTGACGCTCCATGACGACGAACCCCGGTTCAATCCGACGCTCATCGAGATGCTCCGCCAAGACTTCAGGCTCAATCTCGGCGTCGCCGAGGGCGAGCTCCCGAAGGACGAGGCTGGTCTCGACATCGCCACCATCTGGCGGACGGTCTCGCAGGCGATCAAGAACATCAAGGGCTGGGAGGTTACGGAAGAGGTGGCGCTGGCGATGTTCTCGTTCGCCAAGTACCTGATGTGGAAGGATCTGACCGAGCGTACCGATCAACTGCGCGAAAATCCGGTGGTTCGCCACCTCATCGACACGCCTCGTGAGCAATTTCCTTCTGGCGAGGCATTCCCGAATCCCAGACGACTGGATTATGAATTAGCGCCGCAGCAGACCTTTTGCCCCCTCCCGGCGGACTCCTCACAGCTTTCGGCGGTCATTGCCGCCGCCCGCGGTAAGGACTTCGTCCTGATCGGCCCGCCGGGGACCGGCAAGAGCCAGACGATCTCCAACGTCATCGCGCAGTGTCTGGCCGAGGGCAAGCGTGTACTCTTCGTTTCCGAGAAGATCGCAGCCCTCGATGTGGTGTATCGGCGACTGCGCGAGGTCGGCCTCGGGGAATTCTGTCTCGAGTTGCATTCCAGTAAGGCCCGCAAACTCGATGTGCTAGCCCAACTCCAACGAGCCTGGGAGGCCCGCGGCGAAGTCGATCCCGAAGTCTGGCGCGTAGAGGCGGCGCGGCTGAGCAGGCTGCGTGGCGAGCTCAATGCCTATGTCGAGCGCCTGCATCACCGGCACCGAAACGGCATGACGATCTTCGAAGCAATCGGGCGGGTCGTCGATGGAGCCAATCTGCCCGCCCTGGCTATGTCCTGGGGCACACCGAGCGTGCATGACGTTGCCGCCCTGGAAAACTTGCGCGACGTTGCCGACCGCCTGGAAGTAAACGCCCGGGCGGTCGGGTATGACCGTCTCCTCGACAATCCGCTGGCGCCCATCGCTCAAGGCGACTGGTTACCCAGCTGGCAGCAAGGTCTGATCGATGCGGTACGCGCCGTCGTTCCCGTGGCCGTGGCGGTCGAGCGGACCGCCGGGCGGTTCTTGCAGGCGATCGGGCTTTCGTCCATCGCGCTGGACCGCAGGGCCCGTGGCGCCGTGGCCGTACTCGCTCGTACCCTGCCGAATGCCGCGGGGCGCGACTGGCGCTTCGTATTACGGGCCGATGCGCGCTCGATCGGCGAGCGCTTGCAGGCCGGTGCCGCGCTCCTGGCCCGGCACCGGGCTGCGAGTGACGCCCTCTCGCCGCAATGGCCGGAGGCGGTAGTGGTCGCCAGCCTGCGGGGTTTGCAGCTCCTGCAACAACGCCGGAAGACACTGGCCCAGCTCCCGCAGCCGTGGGCGGGCGACGTGGCTGATGAGCTGCGGAAAGGCATCGGGCTCCTCGAAGAAATGCTCCAGGTAACCAAGCAACTCTCGGTGCAATACGGCGAAGGGGTCGAGTTGCTCAACGTGAGCCAGCTCCAGCGCGAATGGGCCAAGGCGGAGAAGGCGATCTGGCCCCTGTCGTGGCTTGGGAAGCGCCGCATCCGCAAGCAACTGGAAGCCGCCGTCGCCGGTGAGGGAGAGCCCGATGTGGCGAAGGATCTTCGTGCGCTCGTACGGACCCGCTCGCTGCGTGCCGAGGCCGCCGCCCTCGAGATCGGTGCTGCGACAGACGGCGTCTGGGCCGGCCTGCGGACACGTGTGGAGCTCGCCCAATGCGCACTGAGCTTCCAAGGCGCGCTGCATGCCGCACGGCACGAGGAGCCGTGGAACGACAGTGGCTTCGATCCCATCGCCGAAGGGCGCTGTGGCGAGCGCTTGGCCACGGCGCTCGCCCAATTGCGGGAGCTGCGGGCGCTCGATGGCGAGCTGAAAGCGCTGGATCACCTCGGCGCCACCACCAGCGGCCTGTGGGTCGGCCTGCAGACCCGTACGGATCATCTCGCTGCCGCACTTCGTTTCGTTGCCGCCGTCCAGGAGGTTCGTGAATCCGGCCGGTTGTCCGGCGATCACGAGGCGGTGGCTCAGGGCGTTTGCGGCGCAGGCTTGGCGAGCGATCTTCTGCAATTGCACGAGCGCGCCGAACTCGAACGGCAGCTTGCCGACTACGACGACCTGCGAGAGCGCACGGCTGGCCTGTGGAACGGCCTCAAGACCCACATCGACGAGGTCGAACAGGCCCTGAAGTTCCAGAGCGCGATGTCGGCCGCGGTGGCGAGCCTAGCCAGCACACCGGAGCAGACCAGCGCGGTCAAGGCACCGCTCGAGCAGCTTATCGGGGAGGGCAATGCCCTGCTGAATGCCGGCGGGACGATCGCCGAATCCGGAAATGCCTACCTGGAGGCATGGAGCCGCTTACAACCGGCGATCGACCATTTTGCAGCAACCGGATACTTCTCCGACGGCAGCAAGAACGAGTTCGGCGACTTGGCGCTCGACGAGCTCATGGGGCGCTGCGCCGCCATCATCCACGCCGAGCACCGTCTTCACGCCTGGTGCGCGTGGCGCAAGACGCGCGACCAGGCCGTGGCACAGGGGCTGACGTCACTGGTGGCGGGCATCGAGCAGGGCACCGTCTCCGAAGGGAGCGTGCGTCGCGCCTTCGAGACCAACTACAGCCGCTGGTGGCTGAACGCCGTGGTCGACGAAGAGCCCGTGATTCGCAGTTTTGTTTCGGCCGAGCACGAGAAGCGCATCGACGACTTCCGGGCGCTGGACGACCGTTTCACTGCGCTGACGCGGGCCAGCATCCGCGCCGCGCTGTGCGCGGAGCTTCCCACCCAGGAGAGCGTCACACGCAACTCGGAGTGGGGCATCCTGCGCCACGAGATGAGCAAGAAGAAGCGGCACATGCCGCTTCGCGAGCTGCTGTCCCGCATTCCTGACGCGCTGCCCAAGCTCACGCCGTGCCTGCTCATGAGCCCCCTGTCGATCGCGCAGTACCTCGCCACCGATGCCAGCGCCTTCGATGTGGTGGTCTTCGACGAGGCATCGCAGATCCCGGTATGGGATGCGGTGGGTGCGATCGCCCGCGGCAAGCAGGTCGTTATGGTCGGCGACCCGAAGCAGCTGCCGCCAACGAGCTTCTTCGACCGCGCCGAGTCGGATCTGGACGACGAGGATGTGGAAGGGGACCTGGAGAGCATCCTCGACGAGTGCCTGGGTGCTAACCTGCCGACCATGAATCTCGCGTGGCACTACCGTAGCCGCAACGAGAGCCTGATCGCCTTCTCCAACCATCGGTACTACGGCGGTTCGCTCGTCACCTTCCCGTCGCCGGTCACCGAGGACCGAGCGGTGAGTTTTCACCACGTCAACGGCGTGTACGAGAAAGGCGGCGCCCGCATCAACAAGCCGGAGGCCAAGGCGCTGGTCGCCGACCTGGTCGAGCGGATGAAGTCGCCGGGCTTCCGCGCGTCCGGCCTCACCATCGGGGTAGTCACCTTCAATTCTGAGCAGCAGGCGTTGATCGAGGACCTGCTCGACGAGGAGCGCCGCAAGGATCCGTCCATCGAACCCCATTTTGCCGAGACGGCGCTGGAACCTGTGTTCGTGAAGAATCTGGAAAGCGTCCAGGGTGACGAGCGCGACATCATGTACTTCTCCATCACCTACGGCCCCGATCACGCCGGTGCAGTCTCGATGAACTTCGGCCCAATGAATCGCGACGGCGGTGAGCGGCGCCTGAACGTGGCCATTACCCGCGCCCGCCTCGAGTTGCGGGTCTTCTCCAGTCTCAAGGCCGAGCAGATGGATCTTGCTCGCACCCAGGCTGCCGGCGTGCGTGATCTCAAGCACTTCCTAGAGTTTGCCGAGCGAGGTCCACGCGCCCTAGCGGAAGCCTCCAGCGGCAGCCTGGGCGGTTTCGAGAGCCCGTTCGAGGCGGGAGTGGCCGCCGCGCTCTCCCACAAGGGCTGGCAACTGCACACACAGGTCGGGGTTTCCGCCTTCCGCGTCGATCTCGCCGTGGTGCATCCTGAAGCGCCGGGTTCCTACCTTGCCGGGATTGAATGCGACGGTGCCACCTACCATCGCTCAGCCACGGCCCGCGACCGCGACAAGCTCCGCGAGCAAGTTTTGCGAGGCTTGGGCTGGGAAATCCTACGGGTCTGGTCGACCGACTGGTGGATCGATGCCGAGGGCACCCTAAGCAAACTTGATACCCGCCTGCGAGCACTCCTTGAGGCGAGCAGCGCGAAGCGCGCTGCGGAAGCAGAGAGGGTGGAGGCATCACGGCTCGCCGCCGAAGCCGCGATCGCCCGGGCCAAGGAGGAGGCGGATGCGGTACCCGCCTACCTTGAGGAGGCCAACTCGGCGGTAGCGCCTGACCAGGGCGCCACCTCGGACGCCACCACCTGGACGGGGCAACGTGAAGGGGAGATCACCCAGCCTGCGTATGCCAGGAACGTGGCGGCATCGCCACCCGCGGCGTCCGGCGTCTTCGTCGAAGCCGATCCGGCCTCGGTCGTCACGGCCGTCGATCCGGAAGCCTTTTTCGATGCGGCCTATGACACCACGCTGATCAAACTGATCGCCCACGTTGTGACCGTCGAGGGGCCCGTGGTGGACGCCGTCCTCGCCCGCCGCATCGCCCGCGCCCATGGTTGGCAGCGGACCGGTTCGCGGATCCGGGAGCGGATCGAAGCCTTGGCCGCGCCGGCGTATTCCACCACCAAAGAAGACGTTGGCACATTCTACTGGCCGAATGGCGTCGATCCCCTAACGCCCGTCGCGTTCCGGCGATCGGCCGATGCTACACGTGCGATCGACGAGATCTGCATGGAGGAACTCGTCGCGCTTGCGCGTGAGGTGCTGGTCGACAGCAATCCGGGGGGCGACGATATTGTCGCTATGGCGCGCCGGGCCGGCTTGCACGCGCTCAGGGCGCCAAGTCGCGCCCGCTTGGAGCAGGCGATGCAACGGGCGGTCGGCGAACGGCCGATGTAGGAGCACCCCGCTTCCTCCAACCATCGAAGTCGCATCCCTTCGGGAGCCGGAGCCATGGCGAGTCGAGATCGCGCAAGCGATGATACATCGTTGAATCCTTCGCGATCCGTGGGGAATGAAAACGTGGGCGGAGGTCTCGCCTTTCGGCACCGTTTGCGAGAGGAATTCGCGCCGGAGTCCAAGGCTGGACTGTCACCGGTAAACCGCTTCGTGGTTTGTGCGATCGTGCTGAGCGTCGTGCTCGGCGTCGCAAGCACCGAACCCGTGGTGCAACAGCGCTTTGCGGCGGAACTATTGGCGTTCGAGAGCGCGATCGGCATGGTGTTTATCGTCGAGTTCTGCCTGCGCCTGTGGGCGGCCGGCGTCGAGGTGCGCTACGCGGGGTGGCGCGGCACCCTCCGCTACCTCCTGCGCCCATTGGTGTTGATCGACCTGCTGGTGATCGTCACGCTGCTCGCACCCGCCTTCGGCACCGAGCTTGTCGTGCTGCGGCTGCTCCGCTTGCTGCGGCTGCTCGCCTTGGCGAAGTTTGGTCGCTACTCGACGGCACTCCGGAAGTTGGCGCACGCCATTCACAAGCGACGCTACGAGCTCGAGCTCAGCGTAGTGCCCGCGAGCCTGGTTCTGCTGCTCTCGGCCACGGGCATGTTTCTCCTGGAGGGCGACGCCCAACCCGACATGTTCGGCAGCATTCCGCGGGCACTATGGTGGTCCGTCGCCACGCTGACGACCGTCGGCTACGGCGACGTATATCCCATTACCGCCCCCGGCACGCTCCTCGCCGGTCTGACCGCCATGGCCGGAATCGGACTGATGAAACGGGTCTTCCGCAATCCGCTCACCGTCTTCAACCAACCGAAGATCTCCTCGACGCGCTTTCGCTTGCGCTGGCTGACTCGGTAGCCCTCGGTCCGGGTGGTTCGTCCATCGAGGCCGGGTGTCTTCCGATCCTTGATGCGTGCGATGTGCGGTCGCACCTGATGCTCGCGCAAGTACCCGACGAACTCCTTCACGTGGTAGCCCTTGTCGGCGCCGAGTGTCTTGGGGTGAATGTGCCGGCGCCGTGCACGCGTGAGCAGCTGACGTGCGGCACGATGCTCGGCGTGGGTTGATTGCGTGATGAGGATATCGACGCACACCCCGTTGCGATTCTCCATGAGCACATGCCCGCCATAGCTGAGCCCAAGGGTAACCTGCGTTGTGCCTGCAGCGTATGACGGTGCACAGAGCTTCACAAGGCTGATAACAGACATACCTAGGTTACGTAGGGGATCCAGTCTTCAACGGGTAATCCACGTTTCAATCGAAAAGGCGATGATTGGCGTCGAGGAGATGCTGCTGCTGGTGGAGCCAGCGAAGGCGGGGTGCGTTCAACAAGGTGACCGTCCGTTGAGGCCACCGTGCAGTCGCTTGGGCTCAGGCGTGAGAATTGTGACGAGGAGCCCGATCAGGCGAAGGCGGGATGCGCCTGATCGGGCCTCGGTTGCTCAAGTGTTCTGAGGCTTTACCTTCCTAGATTGCCTGCGGCCGCTGCGGGCACCTGCGGTACGAAGGATGGCGGGTCGGGCCGTGCGGGGATTGAGGCCGTCGTTTGCCTGGCGCAGACACGCTTCGGGGTCGAACGCCGGGAGTTGCAGATCCGGGTTCTTCAGTGCTTCCCGGAGAACATGCGACAGCACCGACGCGAAGCCGACTACTTGGCCGCGCAGGGTGCTGAATCGATGATCGGGATGAAGGTCGGGTTTGATGCCGGCCATGTCGAATGTATGGTGCATCCAGCCCATGGCGATCCATCCGAGCCAGGCGCCTGGCGTTGCTGCATCAGGGTGTTGTCGAAGCGTGTCGAGAAAAATTCTGGCGAGCGCTTCTCCTGTAAGGTTGCCGCCGACATAGCCGCCGGTACAGGGGACGTCCCAGAACTTGACTTCGCCGTGTCTGCGACCGATGAAGGGCAGACGGTGAAGAGGTTCTTGGGCTTCGTGATGAAAACGAAGCTGGGGACGAGCAGGACTTGCTGCAGAAGGTGCAGACGGGGAGGTAACCATGACCAGAACTCCTTGTGGCGGTTAAATCCGCTACCCACTTTCCACGGTGGGAGGCGGACCGGTACGAGGGTGGAAACCGGACACAAGGACCCGGCCCAGCCGAGGCTGGCCTCGCACGGCCCGCCATTGGATGCTCAGGTCATGCGACGAGAAAAACCCTCCCGAGAGGGCTTTTCTGCCTTGTGTCAAAACGGGTTTCCACGCCCGGCCGCTATTGTTTCTAGCAGCCAGAAGATCATGCATTCGGTGGGAAGGTAGGTCAACTTGTCTTCGATTGAGTGACTCAGCATACACTCCGACTGGTTACCGCTTTGGAGCCCAAAAGTGTGTTAGGAGAGGTTCCAAGGAGACTTCACGACGACTGAGGGCATCGTCGCCGATGAACAGGAAAGGGACGATTCCGAGGTATGCATTGCTGGAGGTTGGTTACGGCGGTAGCGAAGTCGGCTGCGATCGATGGGGGCAACTTTGGGGGCATCTGGTCAAGGTGTCTCTTCAAAACTCAATATGTTATGTAGCTTTTTTGCAACACTTCGATAGACTTTCGGTCCACCAAAATTCAGCGCCCAACTGTTCTCAGTTGGGCGTTTTCATTTGTGCTTCCCGCATGACTGAGCTACCTAGTATGGGTTCGGTGGGCTAAAGCCTGACGTATGGGGGACGCAGCGTGCGGCTACGTTTTCATCCCCCTCGCGTCTGTAAATGATTTCAGCGTCCTGACGAGCCTGTGGCGTCGATAGTGATTGCAATGATTGCGGCGTTCGCTGCAGTGCAAGCATTGCAATCGTCAGGAGAGCGTGATGGCGACTAATCTTGTCGTTCGTAACATCGACCCTTCGGTCGCGCAGGCTTTGAAAGAGGCGGCGGCGCGGCACGGCCGAAGCGCTGAGGCGGAGCATCGGGAAATCCTGCGGGCAGCGCTTGCCCGACCGGCGCGGCGGACCTTCAAAGACGTTCTGGCCAGCATGCCGGACGTGGATACCGATGAAGACTTCAACCTCAGGCAGGGCTGATGTACCTGCTCGACACCAATATCATCAGCGAGCTGCGAAAAGGCGGGCGTGCCAATCCGGGCGTGACCGCCTTTTTCGCCACCCTGGCCGCGGAGGACATCTATCTGTCGGTGCAGACAATCGGTGAGATTCGCCTGGGCCTAGAGAACATCCGTAACCGCGGTGACCGCGAGCAGGCCGCGCGACTCGAAGCCTGGCTGGATATGGTGGTCGCTGACTATGCAGACCGTATTCTGGGCTTTGACCTCGACTGTGCTCAGCTCTGGGGCCGACTGATCTCACCGAGTCCTCAGCATCCCATCGACAAGCAGATTGCAGCCATTGCCCTCATCTACGACCTAACCGTCGTTACGCGCAACACGGAAGACTTCAAGTCGACCGGGGTGCGGAGCGTGAATCCGTTTAGCCCGCCCTTGGTGACCAGAGAGGGGCGTGGCAGCGTTCCGCTATCCTCGGTGCCGCCAGCTTCTGCATCAGCCTGTTAGCGATCACATTTAGTGTGATCACTCACCAGCAGTCACAGTGACTGCCTGGGGCGGCAGTCTCCCAATGCGGGGCCACCACCTGTCACGGTGCGTGACTTCGCCTGCTCCCTAGCCCCGAGGTCGAGCGACGCACTGATCACCATCGACAACATCACCGACAAGTAGGACAAGGATGGACGCGAGCTTGTCCCCAGCCGATGGGGACAGGGTTGTGGGTGTGCTTGTGGGTAACTCGGTCAAGTCGTTGAGGCCAAGCCTGATTCGAGCGTTGCCCAATTTTTGAGCGGCGCCAGAGGTCGAGTGCCCGTCGAGATCGGCGGTCTCGTGGCCGCAGCTGAGCCCGAGAGCGGTCAGTCGCCGTTTCGCCACGGCAGGGGCGGGGCAACCAATCGCGGTGCCTGGCCGTCGCCGATCGTTCCGAATCGGGCGGCGCCTTGTTCCCACTCAGTCTGTGCCTGCGCGATGTCTGCCTTGCTGAAGCCGACGAAGTTCCACCACATCAGCACTGGCGCCTCGAACGGCTCGCCTCCCAGGAACAACACCCGAGCGCCTGCGGATAGCGCAAGCTGCAGTTCGCTGCGTCCCTTGCCGAGGTAGGCGAGCTCGTCGGCTAGGATGGTTTCGCCGTCGATCGTTGCGTCGCCCACGAGGGGCATCAGGCCGTACTCGAAACCGGGATCCAGTTGGAGCGTGAGTTCGCTCGGGCTGTCGCAGGCGATGTCGATGCCGACCAGCGGGGAGTGGATGCGCGCCGCTGCGGTTCGCTCACCGTAGCGGCCGGCGAGCAGGGTCAGTTCTGCGCTGTCTTCGCGCCAGTGCGGCAGTTCGGCGTAGTGATCGAAGGCGGGCGAGCAATCCTTATGCTCCGGCGGCAGGGCGATCCACAGTTGTGCCGCGTGCAGCTGCTCGCCGTCGTGCAGCGAATCCTCGGTGTGGGCGATGCCATATCCAGCGGTCATCAGATTGACCTGGCCAGGGCGGATGATCTGCTCGTTGCCCAGGCTGTCGCGGTGCAGGACCTCGCCCTCGATCAGCCAGGTGAAGGTCTGCAGGCCGATGTGCGGGTGCGCGCCGACATGCATGCCTTTGCCTGGTTCGAAGTCCACTGGGCCGGCGTGGTCGAGAAAGCACCAGGCGCCGATCATCCGCTGCTGACGATTGGGGAGCGTACGGCGCACGAGCATGCCGTCGCCGAGGTCGGCGCTGCGGGGTTGGATGCGGACGATCGGGTTCATGGTCGGTGTCCTTGAGGCTGGGCTTGCTTAGCGCTGCGGGAGATTCTAGCCGCTAAAGTTCTGCGGGTTCTTTGAGTGACCCTCCTCGCAGGGCGGCCTGCGGCCCACACGGCGCGACGCTTCATGCAATCCAGTCTAGATTGCCGCAGCGCAGCACTTGTTTGCTAACATCGCGCCATGCGCCGCACAAAAGCCACTTTCGTCAGCTATTACGCCTACCGCTCATCACGGCGGTAGGGTCGCGCGCGCCCCAGTCCGCCCGAGGCGGACTGGTTGAGCTGATTGGCGGTCTCCTCGGGCATTTTTGGCCCCTCTTTTCCAGGAGACTGCAATGCCCCACGAGCTTTCCGACATCTTCCACACGCTGGAAGTGCGCGGATTCATTCACCAATGTACGGACCCCGACGGCCTGCGCAAGACGCTGGCGGAAGGTGTGCGAAGCGCCTACATCGGTTTCGATGCCACCGCCGACAGCCTGCACGTTGGCCACCTCCAGGGCCTGATGCTCATGCGCTGGCTGCAGCGTGCAGGGCATCGGCCGATACTGCTCGTCGGTGGTGCCACGACCCGGATCGGTGACCCGAGCTTTCGCGACGCGAGTCGTCCCATGCTCGATGAGGCGACCATTGCGGCGAACATCCGCGGTATCAGCAGTACCTTCGCGCGCTATCTCGATGTGAGTGAGGGCCCGCACGGCGCTATCGTTGTCAATAACGCGGACTGGCTCGACGGGCTGGGCTACCTCGAGTTCCTTGGCCGGGTGGGGCGCCATTTCAGCGTCAATCGGTTGTTGAGCTTCGATGCCGTGAGAGCACGCCTCGAGCACTCGCTGAGCTTTCAGGAGTTCGGCTACACCTTGCTCCAGGCCTTCGATTTCACCGAGCTGGCCGAGCGCCACGATTGCACCTTGCAGATCGGAGGCGCTGACCAATGGGCGAACATCATCAACGGCGTGGAGTTGTCGCGGCGCCAGGGCGGACGCCTGCTCTACGGCTTGACGATGCCGCTGTTGGTCACTGCCGACGGGCGGAAGATGGGAAAGTCCGCCGGGGGCGCGGTCTGGCTCAATCCAGACCGTCTGGCTCCGTTCGACTTCTGGCAGTTCTGGCGCAACGTGGATGACCGGGATGTGGCGCGCTTCCTCGCGCTATTCACGGAGCTCCCGATGGATGAGGTTCGAAGCCTGGGGAGCCTGCAGGGCGCGGAGCTCAATGAGGCGAAGATCCTTCTCGCTTCCGAAGTGACGCGGCTCGCACACGGTGACGCAGCCGCCAAGGCGGCGGTGAGGACGGCGACGGGCGTATTCGGCGGCGGCGAAAGTGACGAGGGCTTGGCGACGCTTCGCATCGAACTCGGCCGCGTCAGGGACGGCGTGACGCTTGCAGAGCTGGCGGTGCAGGGCGGACTGACCTCATCCCGGAGTTCCGCGCGGCGCCTGGCCGTTGGCGGCGGCCTGCGCCTGAATGGTGAGCAGGTCGGGGAGGCGGATATCACCTTGCCTGTTGAGGGGCGGGAGTGGCGCCTGTCGGTGGGGCGCAAGCAGCATCTGCGAATTGTCGTGAGCAGCTGACAAGGGCAGGGCGGGGCCGAAGCCTTCGTTTCGGACCCGCCGCCAACCGGCAATGGTCCGTCCTCGACGTCCACGCCCCGGCCGCCGCACTTCATCCGTGTGGTGATGGCGTCGTCCTCCGCGTCGTTTCCGCCAATGCATGTCGCCCATGGGCTGGAGACCCTGTGGTGAGCACGCGCCGTGGGAGCTCCGTGACGCGGTTGCCTGCCCGGTCTCGGTGAGGGGTTCATCGTGGCGTGGATCTTTTCCCCAGCCGGTGGGGACAGGGGTGTGGGCGAGTCTGTGGATAAGGGGCGCGGCCCCTTGTTCTCCGTGAGGTTCCGGGGAGCGCCTCATATTTAGGCAGTGCGAGGCCGCAGGGTGCCTTTGGCTGGCAACAGCTAATTGAAACCTGAGCTCAGTGAATAATAGTTGAGCTGATAAATATTTCTGAGCTGACGTTCGAGAACGTCAGCTCGGGACTTAGTTATCCATCATTCCCGTCGAGCTACGAGACCCTCGCCACCTGGCGCGTCGCCCAGCTCAACTTTCATTTAACAGTCCAGCAGCATGTCTGCCGCCGGGCGGCAGCGCATCAGCCACGGCGCGCTCGGCAGCAGGCAGCGTTCTGCGCTGCCTAAAATTTAAGCAAAAACCCGGCATCGTTGAATAACTTTTGAGCTGTGCTCATCGATTTTCAATAAGACTTGAGCTGCCATCCCTCTTCGCACTCCGTGTCATGAACTGAATCGCCCCGGGTTTCCTAGACACCCTTTTGCCTCACAATGAGGCGTTACGGAGGTGTCGATGGAAACGAAGAAGGCGCAGCAGCGCTTCACCGAAGAGTTCAAGATCGAAGCGGTCAAGCAGGTGACCGACCGGGGACATCCGGTCGCTGAGGTGGCTGTCACCGACCGGCACATTAGAGCCAGTTGATGATCGGCACAATGGAGCCACCGCGTGATCGGCACATTGAGGCCAGTCC
>NZ_AMXC01000033.1:0-31804 GCF_000310165.2 Thauera sp. 63 | reverse complement strand
CCATGGCGCTGTTCTGGGCCATGAGCGCGGGCTTCGTGCGCGGCGTCGGCTTCGTGCCGCGGCACCGGGCCTGGCGCCTGCTGTTCTCGGGGGGCGCCTGCCTGCTGGGCATCGCCCTGGCCGTCGTACGCCTCGCCTTCCTGCAGGGCGGCGCTATGTGACCTCGGTTACATAGCGCTGCTTGCAGTGTGTATATTTAAGTATTTACTTATATTATTGAAAAGGCAGCAACGATAAAACCGGCGCCGTGCGCACCGCACAGGCCCCTGCCCGGGAAGGAGAGACATATGTCCCACACGCCTGCCCCCCCCTGCGTAGCACCCGACGTCGACGAGACGCGACGTCGCCTGCTGTTCGGCGCGTCCGCCCTGCCCGTCGTCGCTGGTGCCGGTCTGTCGATCGGCCCCCAATCAGCACAGGCTTCACTGAAGACCTCGGCCCGCATCGTCATCGCCGGCAGCGGCCTGGGCGGCCTCGCCATTGCCAGCCGCCTGTCGCGCGAGCTGGACGGCGCAAAGATCACGATCATCGACCGCACTACCAGCCCGGCTACACCCTCGTGGCGACCGGCATCTGGCCGGTGAGCAAGGTCAGCGACCGCAACGCCGATCTCGTGCCCGCCGGCGTGGAATGGGTGCGCGAGATGGTGGCGGAGTTCGACCCTGAGGCCAACGCGGTCGTCACCGACAGCGGCAAGCGCATCGAGTACGACTACCTGGTGGTGGCCACCGGCCTGCATCTGGACTTCGCCCAGGTCGAAGGCATGGACGTCGCCGCCATCGGCACCCACGGCCTGGGCTGCGTCTATCCCAGTCCGACCGCCGCCGAAGCCACCTGGCAGGCGATGAACGCCTTCCGGCAGAAGGGCGGCCGAGCGCTGATGACCCTGCCCGCCACACCACTCAAATGCGCTGGCGCGCCGCTGAAGATGACCTTCATGATCGCCGACCGCCTGCAGCAGGCCGGCACGCGTGAGGCCTCGAAGATCGACTTCCACTCCGCGCTGGGCAACATCTTCAGCGTGCCGCGCATCAACGAGGAGGTCCTGCGCCGCTGGGCCGAACTGGACATCCCGGTCACCTTCAACAGCAAGCTGGTGGCGGTCGACATCGGCGCGCGCCGCGCCACCGTGACGAGCCCGGAAGGCGAACGCAGCGAGATCGACTATGACTTCATCCACGTCGTGCCGCCGATGCGCGCGCCCGACTCGGTGAAGAACAGCCCGTTGTCGTGGCAGGAAGGCGGCTTTGCCGCCGGCGGCTGGTTGGAGGTCGACCCCAAGACCCTGCGCCACCGCCGCTTCCCCAACGTCTTCGGCATCGGCGACATCAACGGCACCGCCAAGGGCAAGACCGCCGCGACGGTCAAGAAGAGCGCGCCGATCGTGGCGCAGCACCTGATCGAGGTGATCGCCGGCCGCGAACTGTCACTGGTGTTCGACGGCTACACCTCCTGCCCGCTGCTGCTGCGCGAAGGCTCGGCGCTGCTGGTCGAGTTCGACTACGAGAACAACCTCACACCCTCACTGCCGATGATCGATCCGCTGCAGGACAGCTACTTCGCCTGGGTCATGAAATACCGCCTGCTCAAGCCCGCCTACATGGCCGTGGCCAAGGGCCGGGTCTGAGGGGAGAGACGACATGTACGAGATCTGGCTGACCCTGAACATCCTGTTCGAACTCGGGATGCAGTACCTGCCCGCCGTCGTCGGCACCGTCGTGCTGTGGCTGGCGCTGATGCTCTTCGCCGCCACCCGGCCTGGCGCCAGTTGGACGAAGGCCCTCGCCCCGGCCTTCATCACCGGCCTCATCGCCACGGCGATCACCTTCTTCATCACCCCAGCCATGACCAAGTCGTCCTTCGCCAACATGGGCTACTGGGTGGACTGGATGAACCTGTTCTTCTACGCCGCCGCCTTCGGCGCGGTCGCGGCCGCGCTGGCCTGGCCGATCGCTGCCTACCTGCACCGCAAGGCCTGAACCCAACCCATCACCGGAGAACCCATCAGATGAAGAAGCTCCTGATCGCTGCCGCCATCGGCTTCGCCAGCCTCACCGCCCATGCGACCGACATCGGCCTCTCGGCGGCAGAGGCCTATGCCAAGATCCAGAAGGCCGAACCGAACGTGCTGTTCATCGACGTCCGCGACCCGATCGAGATCATGTTCGTCGGCTTCAGCGATGCGGTGCACGCGAACGTGCCCTTCATGCTGGTCGACCGCGCGCAATGGAATGCCGAAAAGGGCGTGTTCCGCCTGTACCGCAATCCGGACTTCGTCAATCAGGTGAAGCTGGAACTCGCCCGGCGCGGTCTGAGTGCCGATGCCGAGATCATCACCATGTGCCGTTCGGGCAGCGAGCGCGGCGAACCGAGCGCCGCCCTGCTGCGCGAGAGCGGCTTCCCCAACGCACGCTACGTCATCAACGGCTTTCAGGGCGACGCGATCAAGGACGGCCCGCAGGCCGGCTTCCGCCTCAAGAACGGCTGGCAGAACAGCGGCCTGCCGTGGTCGTCCAGGATGAACGCAGACAAGATCCACCGCGTCGACCCGCGCTGACCCCGCGAAGGCGCCCGCGCCAGCAAGCCCGGCTCTGTGCCGGGCTTTGCTTTGCCAAGTCCGTCGAGGTGGGCGGAATGCCCTACTTTCCAAACTGCGGTAACGCTGGCGGGACGATCGAACTTCGACAGGACTGAATTTCCGATGGCCTACCGACCTCCAGGGTGAATAAACGCGCCGGCCACCTCGACACCCGCCTTCGCGGCAGAGCGCCTTTCATAGCGCTGTCCTATAGAAACCATACCTATTAACGATTTGAAAGCTATACCACCTGAAATTAAAGTTAATTTTCACTAATTCGCCAAACTCATCATGTCATCCTCATCCCTCACCACAGGACAACGCCTAGCCATGGGCTTTGGCTTGGTGCTGGCTTTGATGATCGGGATCACCGCCTTCGGTATCCAGAAGGTGAACCTTATCGACAACACCCTGACCGAAATCACCGATGTGAATGCGGTGAAGCAGCGCTACGCCATCAACTTCCGTGGGAGCGTCCATGACCGGGCCATCAGCCTCCGCGATGTGACGCTGGTGCGCGACGCCGCCGGCCTAACCGCCGCCCTGCAGGATATCGAGCGGCTGACCGCCTTCTATCAGGACTCTGCGGCCGCGCTGCACAAGCTCTTTGCCAGCGACCCGGAGATCAGCCAGGAGGAACGACAGTTGCTGGCAGCGATTCAGACAGGCGAAGCGCTCAGCCAACCGCTGATGCAGCGGGTGATCCAAGCCCGTCAGGACAACGATGTCGCCGGCGCCCAGGCCCTGCTGCTCGCAGAGGCCCGTCCCGCCCTCAGCGAGTGGCTGACCCGCATCAACGCCTTCATTGACTATCAGGAAAAACGCAACCAGGCCGCGACCGCCCATGCCCGGGAAGTAGCCGGTCAATTCGCCCTGTTCATGGTGACCCTGTGCAGCCTCGCCATCGTCATCGGCTCCGTCATTGCCTTCCAGATCACGCGGCAACTGGGCCGCGCCCTGGGCGGGGAGCCTAACCAGGCGGCCCAGGCGGTCACCCGCATCGCCAGCGGCGACCTGAGCATGCCGGTGCGAGCCCAACACCCGGACAGCATGCTGGCGGCGGTCTCCCGCATGCAGGACGACCTGCGCAACCTGTTCACCGATATCGCCCAGGCCGCCATCGAGCTCTTCCACAAGGCTGAACAAGTCGCAGAGGCCTCGCACAATGCCCGCGACGCCGCCGCCAACCAGGCGGATGCTTCTGCCGCCTCCGCCGCCAGCATCGCGGAGATGACCACGAGCATCAATGAGGTATCCCAGATCGCCCACCTGACCGAGGCCAACTCGGCCCGCACTGCCGAACTGTCCGAACAGGGCGTGAAGCTGGTGCAGCAGGCTGCGGCGGAGATGGCCCGTATCGCCAGTACCGTGGTCGAATCCACCACCCAGATCCGCAGCCTGCAACAACGCTCCCAGGAGATTGGAGGAATAGCCAGCGTAATCCGGGAAGTTGCCGAACAGACCAATCTGCTTGCCCTCAACGCCGCCATTGAGGCCGCCCGGGCCGGAGAGGCCGGCCGCGGCTTCGCCGTGGTGGCCGACGAAGTACGAAAGCTGGCCGAGCGCACCCGCAACTCCACCGCCGAAATCGCCCGCATGATCGAGCTGGTGCAGCACGAAACGGAGCAGTCCGTCGCCGCCATGGACACCGCCGCGCCCCAGGTACAGCAAGGCTTGGCCCTGGCCAATGAGGCAAGCGGCATGCTGGGAGAAATCACTCGACAGGCACAGGACTCCCTCAGGAACGTGCAGGACGTGGTCCGGGCTACGGTCCAGCAGGCGAGCACCGCTACCGACCTCGCCCAGCAAATGGAAAAGATCAGCGCGATGTCTCTGGAAACCCATGGCGCAATGAAGGAAAACACGGCCGCCGTCGCTGACCTCGAACAGATCTCCAGCCGCCTGCGCCAGCAGGTGGGCCGCTTCAAGCTGGGTTGAGCAATGCCAGTCCATTGCCTGGTCTTTCACCTGGCGGGGATGGAGGCCCTGGAGGCGAGCAGGGGTGCGGCAGCCGTCGCAGGCGCCTTGAGCGAGCTGGATCAGGGCGTAGCCAGCATCATCGGGGAAGTCTTGTCCGGCAGTGAACGGAGTCCTCTGCCTCGCGACTTGCCCCCGGGAATATGGCTGATCCCCTATCGCAGCCGTACTCTTGATACTCCGGACAATCTTAACGGCCGCTTGCTCGGAGGCCGCCCCGAAAACCATCACGTCGCCGTGCTGACTGCGACGACCCAACTAGCTGGCCAGCTGGCACGGGATATCTTCGGGAGTGCCACGGCGGCGCTGGCACGCTTTCGAGTACATCAGTTTCCCGGCTACCCCGATCTGCAGCAGGTGTTGCAAACACTGGAATCTGCCCCTCGCTTGGGGTGTACCTCCGCCGAAGCCCAGTTGCAAACGCTGCTGCACCAAGGGGGGCTACGCACTCTCGTGCAGCCGATCGTCCGCTTTCCTGACGGACAACTGCTCGGCTACGAAGCACTTACCCGCGGCCCAGCAGGTAGCGCGCTGGAACGTGCCGACCAGCTCTTTGACACTGCTGCCCGCTGCGGCCTAAGTCGGGAGCTGGAGATCGCCTGCGCCTGGCAGGCCTTAAAACAAGGGAAGGCCCTGCTACCTCATTACTGGCTCACCATCAACCTCTCCAGTGCTGGCCTCACAGATGACGCCCTGCGCCGCGCCTTGGGCCGACCTGGTATCGTGGTCGAAATCACCGAACATCTGCCGCTCAACCATGCCCGCGCGCTGCTACCCCTCCTAGATGAACTGCGCGCCGGCGGCGCCCGTGTCGCCTTGGATGACACGGGTTGCGGCTATGCGGATCTGGAAGCCGCGAAGGCCCTGCAACCGGACTTCGTCAAGCTGTGCATTACCATCATCCGCAGCCTGGGCCGCAACCCCGCGCTGCTGGCCGATCTGGCCCAGAGCACGGCCACCCTCAAAGGGCTGGGAATCGAAATCCTGGCAGAGGGCGTCGAACGCGTTAACGAAGTGGAGATACTTCGCGACTTCCCCGTCGACTACGCACAGGGATGGCGCTACGGTCGACCACAGCCAATCGAAACTGCCCTTCCTGTCGCCTGAAGGTCACCCCTTACTGAATACAGCATATCCGCCGGCATTAACGTCATCGAGTTGCACTGGAGAGCTCAAAGGCAATGATCAGTGACGATGTTCGTGCTCGTCGTGAGGGAGCGCCGGCTTGACGATACCTTGCGTGTAATCGATGACGGCCTGGACCGGATCGGTCTCACCCGTAACGATGAGTTCGATGCCACGTTGTGCCATACGGACACGGAACCCCTCCCCTGCCCCACCTGTAATCAGCGCGGCCACCCCATCGATCGGGTGAAGACTTCCCCTGAACTCGTGAAACGACATTTCCTTGCCCAAGTCCAGGCGATCGACCTCGCGCGGAGAGCAAGGACAGCTGATATCAAAGATCAGGAAGCGACGCGTCTTGCCCGCATGGGCAGTGACCGTGCGAAAATTCTGGCTCGTAACCGCGATCTTCATTTTTGTGCGCTCTTCAAAGACTATGCTTGGCCAATAAAAGATAGGTGAGAGTGTGTCGTCAAGCTGCAGCGCTATCGTCCTCGCCGATCAAAACCAGGCTATCGCTCAACCACTTGTGCGGGGGAATTTCGAGGTTGGTCGGCGCAGGTTGGCTCAGGAATACTCGCCCCGCCAGATCGAAGATCGAACCGTGGCAAGGGCACAGGAAACCGCCTGGCCAGTCCTCTCCGATCCCACTGGTAGCACCCGGCGCAAACTTCTCGGACGGCGAACATCCCAAGTGCGTACAAATACCGATTACGACGAGGAATTCCGGGTTGATCGACCTGTGACGGTTCGCCGCGTAATCGGGCTGTTGAGGTTCGGCCGACGCAGGATCGGCTAAACGCGACTCGTGGCCTTCAAGGGCTGCAAGCATCTCGGGAGTCCGACGCAACAGCCATACCGGCTTCCCTCGCCACTCGAATGTCATCATTTCACCGGGCGCCAGTTTGCTGACATCCGCCTCTACGGGCGCACCCGCCGCGCGAGCCCGGTCGGACGGCGTCAAGCTAGCGACGAAAGGAACGGCGGTGGCCGCAGCGGCGACTGCACCGACACCGGAAGTTGCGATCAGGAGTCGGCGGCGCTCTTTCAGGGTATCGGACATGATGTGCTCTCTCGTTGGACACGGATCCGTCGAGACGACGGAAAAAAGGGGCGGAGCTTCGACACTTCGCTGGGACCGAATCAGTAAGGGGAGTGGCCGCAAGAGGGATACGGCCTGCCTGATTGTCCCGAAAACCCCGCCTCCTGAGAGAGACCTAGCAAACTCTGTGCCACAGATTGCAAGGCAGCAACCAGAGCGCATTCGACCGCTGGCGCTCTGCCTCTGGGCGACCGAACCTGCCAGACTGCCACTATGGCATTGCCAACTGCCAGACATCGGAAATACTGGCAAAAAAACATGCCAAGCCGGCGCTCCCCAACGACGACAGACCCGCTGGCGACGGGGTGCCCCCAAGACATATCAAGTCAGATCGAATCGATCTGCATTCATGACCTTGGTCCAAGCAGCAACGAAGTCACGAACGAACTTCTCCTTGTTGTCATCCTGGGCATACACCTCGGCGTAGGCACGCAGGATCGAGTTTGAGCCGAAGACGAGGTCCACCCGCGTCGCGGTCCATTTCAAGTCGCCGGTTTTGCGATCACGAATCTCATAAAGATTCCGGCCTGAAGGCTTCCAGGTGTAGGGCGTCCTCATCGCTGACGGCATTCGCGGGCATGGCAACCGGCCCCCATTCGCCAGCACTACCGCGCTGGATGCGGCCAGCAAGCAACTCTTGAGCACCCGGTTCCCCGGCACGACGGGCGGCGATGTCCCTTTAGCCTGGCCCCACAATCATGGCGCCGAACCCATGGCAGTTCATGCAGTATTTCGCCCGTGCCAGTTCAGCCGACGCAACGGCAGACTGACCGGGCAGAAGCAGCGTCGCCACGATCGGTAATAAGAAAACCGATCGCCGACTCAAGTGGCACTCCTCTTCTGCATCGCGCAGCAAGGTCACGCCTTCTTGATCACGGGCGTGATCATAGGTTTGCCACGCCCGGACCGCGCTTTCGTGAGCGTATCAGACACTCCACGTCTGACCGCAAAGGGAGAGAAGCGGTGTGGCGTCGGTGGCGGTCGCCATATACGACCGCCGAGATGCACCATTGGCGGAATTTGCACGCAGCTTGTCCGCGCCCGCAATCCGCGGCGAGGCGAGTTCCGCATAGCATCGAGGCACCACAGACGTCTCGAGAGGACAACAACATGAAGGCATTCCAGGACTACTACCCCGAGAACCTTGCCCACTGTTACGGCTGCGGCCGCAACAATGAGCATGGGCACCAGATCAAGACCCTCTGGGATGGCGACGAAACGGTGACCCGTTATCAGCCGAAGCCGGAGCACACCGCAATTCCCGGTTTCGTCTATGGCGGCCTGCTCGCCTCGCTCATTGATTGCCACGGCACGGGTACGGCCGCGGCAGCCATGTATCGCGCCGAAAACAGGGCGATGGATAGCCAGCCCCCGTTCCGCTTCGTGACCGGGTCACTGCACGTAAGCTATCTCAAGCCCACCCCGCTTGGCCCGGAACTCGAGATCCGGGGTCAGGTGAAGGAGATAAAGGGCCGCAAGGTCGTGGTCGAAGCGACCGTCTTCGCCGATGGCATCGCCACGGCCAAGGGCGAGATTGTCGCGTTGCAGATGCCTGACACCTTCACCAGTGCCGCGGCGAACTGAGTGACTGCGTAAAGAGACCATCCCACAATCACATCGTCGTCACGGCTCGCGTTCCCGCACCTTCTTCCTGCCTGGATTGCCCTCCTGCAGTTGGGTCTTGCTTCACTTGCCAGAGAGAGCTTGCGGAGGGCGTTTCACCTTCACCATGGCGTTCATACTGCCTGCGCACAAAAATGAGCCCGCCAATACGGCCCAAATGCGAAATTACCCCGCACTTTGTTTCGCGAGAGGTGATGCCATTCATCGCCTTTTCGATTGAAACGTGGATTTTCCATTGAAGGCTCGCTGCCTTAAGTACCCAAGGCGTGACACATCCTGATCGGACGCCCAAGCCCCCGAATAGAAAAAGGAATGTATCCCAACCAACCGAAGTGCCCAGGCGGAGCTGACTGCAAGGCTTGAATCAGCGACTAGGCCGATCGACAAGGCGCACGCACCTTCGACTGGGCAGCCGGACAGCAGCCCCGTCATCGATGCCAATGTTGAAGCCGTCGGGGTAGAAGCTGAGATCGAGATCGGCCTTCGCCTGCGCAAGCAGCTCGAGCACACATGCGCGCTCTGACTCGGTCAGCTTGAAGAAAGATCCAACGTGACGACACGGGAAGACCAAGTTGTATCCCTGCGACACCGGAAAGGCGTCGCGGATAGCCATCGCCTCGTCCACCAAGAGCAGGATGCGCTCCGCAATGCGCAGAAGGTGCAGCTCGCTTTGCTCATGCCTGAACCTTACTTCCGTCAGGCACAAGCAGAAGATGCGGGGTATCCCGCACTCATGCCAGCTCCCAACCCAGCGCCGCCTCCGCCGCCCGCGACACCACGATCTGAAGCGCCAACTGCGCAACCCAAAAGCGGGGAGGCAGCAGGTATGTAACACCCATCTCTGTACCCTATGTAACGGCCACTTCGGTGATGTAACAGCACCCTACAGTGCCAAATTGAAACGCTAGCGTGCCGAGTTTGCACGCTAGCGTGATTTCGAGCCCTCATTTTCGCAATGAATGAAACGATTTGGCAGCCCGTATAAACGACAAGGCCCTTGTGGTTTATACGGGCCGTCAGCCCCCCCTTCGGAATGCCAGTCATTAAGAATCATCAGCGTTACAGCGGGGTCTATTCGGACGCAGAGATCGCAATGCGAGGGAGAACGCTGAGCCTTCTCGCACGGGCGTCCTTAGCGATGTAACAGTGATCCGAAGCCGACGATAACGCTCGAATCGAAGGCGTTACATATCCAAGAAAGGAGCGTTACACATTTTAATTCCTACACTTACGAATCGGCACATCGGTGAAACGCTGGCAGTTCTCCATGAACCATGTCAATACTTGTAACGGACGCGCATATATTCGGGTGTGTAACACCCGATCAAAACCGCGTCCCAAGGCAGCATGAGAGAACCGTGGGAAACCGAAGAGCCGGCTGTCCGCCATAAATACGGTCAACGAAGGCAAGAGCTCAAGGCACCATACCGCAACGGCAAACCTCCCTTTCACAGGAGCAAGCGTTTCGATGAAACGCCAATCAACCAGAGGCGACCTGAAGGCACTCAGGATGCCCCGATTGAACAGGCGTCCACCTATTAAATGTTCAAGCTTGCCATAGCTCCTCACGACGGGGCACCCAACGCAGGATTACCCGTGAGCTGAGGCTGTTTGTATTTATCACGATTCTGATCATGCATCCGGCAAGCCAAGGTGAACCCGTCAGGCCCCCAACCCTCCACGGCTCCGGACAGCCCGTCATAATGCTAATAGCATCCCTCGCGATGAAAACGCGACGCGAATGATATGCGTCATGACGTATCCAAGGCTGAGGGCATGTTCAGGGGCGCTACCGACAGCAACAGCGCCTCGATGCGGATCATGCGAGCCACTCGCGCAGCGATGCACGACAGGCCTCGGCGGTCTGGAGCGGCCATTCGAGCTTGACGTGTGCGTTACCACGCTGCACCTCGAGGCGGATCACCGGCGCCTCGACGGAGGGGACGGGGCGACCTGCACCAGTACAAAGCTTTCGCTCAGCGAACGCAGTAACCTCTGTACTGCCAGGCTTGCGCCGGCTCGGTGGCGATGCCGCGCTCGCGCATCCAGCGATGGACCTGGTTGGGGTTCAAGCCGTTAGCCAGGGCCACGCCGGCCACCGAGACGCCGGGCTCACGGCAGGCCGAGATCACCTATTGCTTGAAGGCTTCGCTGTGCGTGCGCCGAGTTCGGCACGGGATAACCACATCCATGGTGTCCGCCATCGAATTTGATGGACACGATCTTCAATGGGCTAAGCAGACGGCGGAAGGTGGGTTCGCCGGGTGCCTACTCTGCAAAGTCGAAGTCGGCTTTCTAATCCTAAAGCTGCCGGTCGCTTCTTCCGGCTGTCCGCCTCGTACTCGGCCTGAGCCGACGTCCAAGAAGTCAAGCATCAACAGCCGCTCTTCAGGGTCGACCGGTCTGTCGTTTGCGAACTTCGGCATGCGGCTTCAGGCCGGAGAGTGCTCCCGAGCTTGCAGCCCCCGATCCCCCATCACCGGATCGCACCTCGGCTGGTTCCGCCATCTCCAAAGCAACATAGTGGTCGATCCCTCGACCCCGAGATGCGTCGGGCCCGCGCGCCCACGATTCGCTGCCTCGCTCGAAGTCATCCGCCAGCGAGACACAGCGGCTCGCTGGCGGATCACGCATGCCGGTACTAGCGCAGCAGCAGGGTCGGGATGGTCGCGGCGCGCAGCAGATCCGTCGTCTTGCTGCCGAAGATCAACGTGCGCAACGGCGAATGGGCATAGGCGCCCATCAGCAACATGTCGATGTCGCGTGCCTTGACCTCGCGCGCGATCACCACCTCGGGGTCGCCCGGAAGGATGTCGGCCACCACCTCGAATCCCGCCGATGTGAGCATGTCCTTCGCCCAAGCGATCTGCTTCGGTGCATCCGCGCTTTCCTTGCCGGCCATCACGATGTGGACCGGCAGGCCCTTGAACAGCGGGCTGTTGGCGATCATGTCCACGCCCTTCCGTGTCACGGCGGTGCCGTCGTAGGCGAGCATTACCCGCTCGGGCTCCTTGAAGCCCTCCGTCACGGTGAGAATGGGTTTGTGGATGGCACGCACCACGCGCTCGACGTTCCGCCCCAGATCGCGCTGCGTCGTTTCGGCCGAGGCCCCGCGACGGCCGAAGACGAAGAGCCGCACGCTGTTTTCCTGCTCGGCCAGCGTTTCGTCGAGCGCGCCGTGGCGCTGGCGCATGTCGGCCGAGGGCGCGCCGGCGGCGAGCCCGCGCTCGCGCAAGCGGTTGAGAAAGACGCGCCCCTGCTCGCGCTTGGCGCGGGCAACGGCGGCGTCCCTGTCACTGAGATTGCTCAGCAGCTGTTCCTGGGCGTTGATGCCGATCGCGCCGCTGTGGTCCTCGCCCAATCCTTGTTCTGGGTGGCGGTCGATGACATGCAGCAGTTCGAGCGGCGCATCCATGCGGCGCGCTGCCCAGGCGGCGTAGTCGGTGACGGTGTCGGCGAAATGGGACTGGTCCACGCAGGCCAACACTTTCTCGTCTTGCTTGTTCATGCTGTTCTCCTCAGTGGCCGGTGAGCAGGTCGGCACCGTCGCCCTTGTCGTGCACGGCGAACCTGTCGACCATCGTCGCGCTGGCTTCGTTGAGGCCGATCACCTCCACGTCCGTGCCTTCGCGGCGGAACTTCACCACCACCTTGTCCAGCGCGCTCACTGCGGTGATGTCCCAGAAGTGGGCGCGTGACACGTCGATGACGACCTTGTCGATCACTTCCTTGAAGTCGAAGCCGGCGACGAAAGCGTCGGCCGAGGCGAAGAACACCTGGCCGGTGACGGTGTAGCGGCGCAGGCGGCCTTCGTCCTCAGCGATCGAACGGATGCCGAGGATACGGCCTACCTTGTGCGCGAAGAAGAACCCCGAGGCAAGCACGCCGACCAGCACGCCTTGCGCGAGGTCATGGGTGGCGACCGTCACCGCGACGGTGGCGATCATCACAATGCTGGAGCTGGGCGGATGCTCGCGCAGCTTGCGGATCGAGTCCCAGTTGAAGGTGCCGATTGACACCATGATCATCACCGCCACCAGCGCCGCCATCGGGATCTGCACCACCCAGTCGCCCACCAGCATCAGCAGCGCGAGCAGGAAGACGCCGGCCGACAGCGTCGACAGGCGGCCGCGACCGCCGGATTTCACGTTGATCACGGACTGGCCGATCATCGCGCAACCCGCCATGCCGCCGATGAAGCCGCTGGCGATGTTGGCCATGCCCTGGCCGACGCATTCGCGGTTCTTGTTGCTGGGCGTGTCGGTAAGGTCGTCGACGATGGTCGCGGTCATCAGCGACTCGAGCAAGCCCACCACCATCAGCGTCAGCGCGTACGGGAAGATGATCGCCAGCGTCTCGAGGTTGAGCGGCGCGTCCGGGAGCAGGAATACCGGCAGGCTATCAGGCAGCTGGCCCATGTCGCCGACGGTGCGGATGTCGAGGTCGAGCACGATCGCGACGGCCGTCAGCACCACGATGGTGACCAGTGGTGACGGGATCGCCTTGGTGATGTAGGGGAACAGATAGATGATGCCGAGGCCGGCGGCGGTCATCGCATAGACGTGCCAAGTGACGTTGGTCAGCTCGGGCAGTTGCGCCATGAAGATCAGGATGGCGAGCGCGTTGACGAAGCCGGTGACCACCGAGCGCGACACGAAGCGCATCAGGCGGCCCAGCTGGATCCAGCCGGCGATGATCTGCAGCACGCCGGTGAGGATGGTGGCGGCGAGCAGGTACTGGAGGCCGTGTTCCTTCACCAGCGTGACCATCACCAGCGCCATGGCGCCGGTTGCGGCCGAGATCATGCCCGGGCGGCCGCCGGTGAAGGCGATGACCACTGCAATACAGAAAGAAGCGTAGAGCCCGACCTTGGGATCGACGCCCGCAATGATCGAGAAGGCGATCGCCTCGGGAATCAGTGCCAGCGCGACGACGAGGCCGGCGAGCAGATCGTTACGGACGTTGTAAGCGCTCCACGAACCCCATCTTCCCCGGGCTCGCTACGCCGTGATCAACTGCTCAGCCTTGAGATTCCAGGGCAGGAGGGCCTCGAAGTGTTCGACGGTGGTCGCATTGGGCACGGCGCGCAGTATGTGGCGCAGCCACAGGTACGGCTCGACGTTGTTGGCCTTGGCGGTCTCGACCAGCGAGTAGATGAGCGCGCTGGCACGCGCCCCGGCTTGCGTATCCGAGAAGAGCCACGCTTTCCTCCCAACGACGAAGGGCCGGATGGCGTTTTCGACCGGGTTGTTGTCGATCGGCAGATCGCCCCGTGCGAGGTAGCGCGTCAGTCGCGGCCACTGCCGATGCAGGTAGCCCAACGCGCCGCCGAGCACCGAGGTGGGCGGCACGGTGGGGAGCACCTGATCGAGCCAACGGCGCAGTTCGTCGATGACGACGCGGCTTCTGCTCTGGCGTCGCGCCAGGCGCTCGGCGTTGCTCAGTTCGCGCGCCTCCTTCTCGATGGCGTAGAGCTTGCCGATCAGCGCCAGCGCCTCATGGGCGCGACCGCGCTTGCCGGCGGGCAGCACCTTGCTGGCGTCGACGAAGCGGCGCCGCGCATGGACCCAGCAGCCGAGCCGGGTCACGCCCTCGCAGAAGGAGATCGCCCCATAGCTCTCGAGCCCATCGGCGATCAGGTGCCCCTTCCAGCCTTCGAGCAGGCGTAAAGGGACCGCCTGCGCGCGGCTCGGGTCGTACTCGAAGAGGATCACCGGCTTACCCGGCGGACCACCGCGCTGCACCCACATCTGGCTCTTGCTCGTGGCTGCCCGGCCAGGCTCCTTGAGCACCTGCACCGGGGTTTCGTCCATGTGAATCACATCGTGCCCGAGCAGCACGTCGCGCATCAGATTGGCGATCGGCTGCAGCGCTTGCGCGGTGCCGATCACCCAGCGCGCCAGGGTCTGACGCGGCACGAGCGCGCCCGCGCGGGCAAGCACGTACTCGAAACGCGCCAGCGGCAGCCCGTCGACGTACTTGGTGACCAGCAGCATCGCCAAGAGGTCGTTGCTGGCGTTGCTCTTGGGCAGCACCTGCCCCGGGGCGCGGGCGCTGACCGGCGCCTGGTCGCCCTGGGGGCAGCCGTAGCGCTTCCTGATGTGACGCAGCACGCGCACCTGCATCGGGACGATGTCGAGCTGTTCGCTGACGTCCTGGCCAATCTCGACCATGGGTGTGCCGCAGGCGCAGGTGCGTTCGGCCTCGGGGACGTCGTGGACGACGTCGATGCGCGGCAGCTCGATCGGCAAGGGCTTGCGCTTGCCACGCGCCTTCTTCTTGCCCGTGTCGGCGGGCGTCTCACCCGTCGTCTCGGTGGCCGGCGGCGGCAAGGTTGCGGTGTCGCCCGCCTCGGTTGCGGACTCGGCCAGCGCCTCGGCCTCGTCGAAGAGCCACCCCTGGCCCGCGTGCGATTCGCTGCTGGGGCCGAACATGCGCCGGCGCGCCAGGCGAAGCTGCTCGTAGAGCTCGAGGATGCGTGCCTCGAAGGCCTTTTGCAGTTCGGCTTCGCGCGCCTTGAAGGCAAGCTCGAAGGCGTGCTGCTGTTCCCGCAGCAAGGCCTTGAGCGCGGCCGGATCGTCGGGTAACTGTTCGGGGAGGGGGGATGCGCACACGCCGACGGCGGCATTCGAACGAGGGTCGGCGGTACGTGGTTGCATGCTGGAATTATACCCGATCACGCTACGTAACCGATTGGTATTGCAGCGTTTTATGCGGCCTTGCCGCCCACAGATCGAAGCCTTCGAGCAGCCATTCGAGCTCCTTCATCGTCAGTACGCAGGTGGGCTGACTTGCCTCGGCCGCCGGCCAGGCGAAGCGCTCGGCTTCGAGCCGCTTGTACCAGAGGCAGAAGCCGTTGCGGTGCCAGTACAGCGCCTTGAGTTTGTCGCGGCGACGGTTGATGAAAAGGTACAGCGCGTCGCCGAACGGGTTCAGTCCCAGCTCCTGCTCGACCAGCGCCGACAGTCCGCCGATGGATTTGCGAAAGTCGATCGCCGGCCGGTACAGATACACCGCGCCGATCGAATGCCCCGGGTGCATCAGCGCCCTCGCTCGGCAAGAGCCGCCGACAGCGCGGCCAGCCAGTCGACGCCAGGCAGCGTCGCGCATTCGAGCCGCAGCTGCGCGTCGATCACCACCGTGCAGCCCGCGCGGAGCGTCATCGAGGGTTCGACTTTGATCGGGACGAATCCGCCAAGCTTGGCGCGGCTACGACGGCCACCGGTCACCAGGCGCTTGCGCCACTGATAGAGCGCCTGCGGCGATAGCCCCTCGCGCTCGGCGTAAGCCTTCGTGGTAATGCCCTCGGCTTCGATTGCCGACAGGTGCGACAACCAGAACGTACTGCGCTCCGACATGCTCGTGCTCCCTGAAAAACGGAAGCCGAAGCATGCGGGCTCAAACGGGGCTACGTAAGAATGGGGTTCGTGGAGCGCTTACCGGACGTTGGAGAGCCAGTCCTGTTGGAGGGATTTCATTTGTCGTTATGAGTCCATCAAGTGGTGTGCATACCCAGAAACGGGACGCGATGAACTCACGCGAGGCAGGTTCGCGAGGGGCGCACTGCAGCAACGAAGGGGCCGGGTGCAGACAGAACTGACAGGCCCGCGCGGCGGCGTCAATTCAAGCAAGAAACGGTGGAGCAAGCGAACAGACAGGGACAAGCCTCGCGCGAGCGTGGAGGTGAAGCAACAACTCGCAGTGAGGGGCAAGGCTTACATGGGTCGCTTGTTCTGATGTTTTGACGATCTGGGAGGACGCACGCATCACGCCGCGATGCCCGCGACCGATTACAGCGCGATTTTAGCCGAATTGCTGCAATGCAGTAAGCCTTGAGCGCTCTGCACGTAACCATAGTGTGGCGGCGCCCCAAGGGTCACACGGTCGGTCAGCTTCCTGACCGGTTAGTGTGTTCAGCTACGATGGCAGTCACTCCAACGGCTACTTTGCGAAACCTGCCATCGGTACTAACTGGCCGGGATGAGACCTTTGAATCGGGCGTTCTCAGGCTGCCCGGATCCACTCCGCAATCGTTGCCGTTGTCGGAATCCGCCCTGACGACACCAGCTTGCCGCCAATCACCAGCCCCGGGGTCTTGAGCACGTCGTGGGCGAGGATCTCGTTCATGTCGGTGACCTTGACCACTTCGGCCTGAAGGCCGGTGGTGGCGAGCGCGTCACGGACGAGCTCTTCCAGCTTGCGGCAGTTGGCGCAGCCGGGACCGAGCACCTTGATTTCGAGCATGATCAGATTCCTTTCAGTGAGGACGCGTTGCGGCTTGCGACCGACAGCAGCACCGCCAGCAGCGCGATGAAACCCGCGAGGTAGAGCGCGAGCATGAGCAGCGAAACGCCGTCGATCCAGGCCCCGTAGATGAGCCCGGCGGCAGCACTGAAGAGTGCCACCAGGCCGACATAGGTGAAGGTCTTCCTGCGACCGATGATCGCCGAGATGATCAGGATGCTCTGCAGCGACAGCTCGGGGTCGGACATCAGGTAGGCGAGCAGCGGGCCGCGATGCATGCCGAGCTCGAGGAACATCTTGGCGATCGGCACCTCGACCAGGGTCGGGAAGTACATGAACACGCCGAACACCACGCCCGCCAGGTTGCCGGTAAGCGAGTTGGTACCCGCCAGCATCTGGATCCATTCGGGACGGATCAGCACGCGGATCATGCCGACGATGAAGACGCCCACGACCAGCAGCGGAAAGATCTGCTTCACGAAGCGCCAGGACTCCCATAGCCAGTCGCGCAGCTCGTCCTCGTTCAGTCGGTGACGGACGATGTAGCTCAGCACCGCGAGCGCGGCGGCAACGCCGAAGAACTTGCCGGTGAGGCCGACGCGGAGCCCGCCTTCCACCGGCTGCACCGCCAGCGCGGCCACCAGCAAGGTCGCCGCGATCAGTGCGAGGCTGATCCAGGTCCATGCATTGGCACCGTCGGCGATGTTTTCCAGCCCGCGCCAGGCGGCGAAGCCGATCGCGCCGAGTAGCCCGATCAGCACCACGCCCTGCAGCGACACGCCCTCCTCGCCTCTGGCGGCGTCGTAGGGCACCAGGCGGTCGAGCACGGCCTGCCAGCCTTGCGCGTCGGCGAGCGGCAGCCTGACGTCGAAATACGTCCCGGTCAGCACGTCGAGCTTCAGCGTTCCCGCCAGCAACAGCGCCACCCAGACGAACAGGAAGACCAGCGCCATCCGCCCCATCCCGGCGCCCTGGGCACCGAAGGCGGTGTCGGTGGCACGGTCATGCGCGGCGTCGTCGCTGCGAAAGATCAAGGCCATGATCAGGCCGATGCCGATGCCGAAAGTCAGCGAGAGCAGGAAGCGCTCGATGGCAAGATCAGAGCCTATGATGCCACCGGTGTAGACCAGCGCCAGGATGTTGGCCGCCGGGGCGAAGAACAGGAAGGTGATCGCAGGTCCGAGCCCCGCCCCTTTCTTGTAGATGCCGGCGAAGAGCGGAACGATGGTGCACGAGCACACCGCAAGCAAGGACCCAGCGGCAGCTGCAGCGGGATACGACACCGCCTTGCTGGAGTTGCGACCGAGGAAGCGGGTAACCGTCTCTTTGGGAATCAGCGCGGAGATCGCGCCGGCGATGAAGAACGCGGGCAGCAGGCAGAGCAGAACATGCGCTGCGAGATAGGCGGCTAGGTTACCCGTACCGCCGTACACGACGGGCATCACCCAGGAAAGCACCATGTCCATTTCACCCACTCCAGCAAGAAATCCTGCAGTCTGATATCCGCTCGACTCGACCCACAGGCGATACCTGATCAGCCGTTCCGCCGTCGACAACTAGCCTCACCGATGAAGACGTTGAAATGCTGAAAAGGATGCAGGGGTCAGCCGAGCGGTGGGCGCGGTACGAAACAACAGACCTTCCCATCCTCATCGAGCTGGACCTGGCAGGCAGTCAGCAGCTGCGCTCGAAGCCGCTGCCGCGCGCGTCGCACGCGCGACTTGGCACCCGGCAGCGACAGGCCCTTGAGCTCGGCGAAGGCCTGCTGAGTCATTCCGTCAATGTCACAGCACTCAAGCGCCTCGCGGTCTTCAGCCGCAAGCTCACTCAGCACGCGCGGCAGGCAGGCGGACAGCCGGTCGACCGGCGCGAGTTCGCTTTCAGCCTCGTCAAATGCGACGAGGTTGTCGGGCAAGGGCTCACTGGCGTGCGCGCGCCGGGCATTGTCGATCACGATATTGCGCGCCACCTCGAACAGCCAGGCGCGCGGATTGGTCACAGCGCAAAAGCGCTCGCGCTGACGCACCGCCCTCAGGAACAGATCATGGAGCACATCCTCGGCCTCGGCCGGCTGGCGGAGGCGATGCCGCAGGTAGCGCAAGAGCTCGGCTTCATGCGCCGACCAAGCCTCAAGCAAGCATGGGACCGTCACGCGTGCCCTCCTCGCATCGTCAGATCGACTTCTGATTCACCCGCGCCGACAACTCGGCCGCGCTCTCCTTGCGCTCGCTGTAGCGATCGACCAGGTAGGGCGCGATGTCGCGCGTCAGCAGCGTGAACTTCACCAGTTCCTCCATCACGTCCACAACGCGGTCGTAATAGGCCGAAGGCTTCATGCGGTCCCGGTCGTCGAACTCGAGGAAAGCCTTCGCAACTGACGACTGGTTGGGGATGGTCAGCATCCGCATCCAGCGCCCGAGCACGCGCATCTGGTTCACCGCGTTGAAGGACTGCGAGCCACCGCAGACCTGCATCACTGCCAGCGTCTTGCCCTGGGTCGGACGCACGGCGCCGACCGACAGCGGAATCCAGTCGATCTGCGCCTTCATGATGCCGGTCATCGCGCCGTGGCGCTCAGGCGAGCACCACACCATGCCCTCGGCCCACTGCGTGAGCGCGCGCAACTCGACCACCTTGGGGTGGGTGTCGGGGGCATCGTCGGGCAGCGGCAAGCCGCTGGGATTGAAGATGCGTGTCTCTGCGCCCATGGCGCGCAGCAGGCGTGCAGCTTCTTCTGTCAGCAGGCGGCTGAAAGAGCGTGTGCGTAGCGAACCGTAGAGCAGCGCGATGCGTGGCGGATGGGCGGACGGTTGCTGAACCTGCAATCGCGCGGGATCTGGCACGCGGAACAGCGCGGCGTCGATGTTGGACAGATCAGGCACGGAAGTGCCGGGCAGCGACTCAGACACGACGCCCCTCCGCATCGATCACCTGCTCGCCGTCCTCCTTGGCAAAGGCGCCGCGCTGCGGCTGCGGCAGGATGTCGAGCACGACTTCGGAGGGCCGGCAAAGGCGCGTGCCGAGCGGGGTGACGACGATCGGGCGGTTGATCAGAATGGGGTGGGCGATCATTGCATCGATCAGCTCGTCCTCGGTCTTCGCCGGGTCGTCAAGGCCGAGTTCGGTGAAGAGCGTCTCCTTGGCGCGCATGATGCCGCGCACGCCGAGACCGGCAGCCGCGATCAGCGCAACCAGCGTTTCACGGGTGGGCGGCGTCTTGAGGTACTCAATGACGTCCGGCTCAACCCCGCTGTTGCGGATCATCGCCAGGGTGTTACGCGAGGTGCCACAGCGCGAGTTGTGGTAGATCGTGATATCGCTCATGTCTGTCCTTGTTCAGTTGCGGCGCGCCTCGGCGGCACCGGGAAACCAGTATCGGGTGCGGTTGACGATGGCCACCAGCGAGAGCATCACCGGCACCTCCACCAGCACGCCAACCACCGTGGCGAGCGCCGCGCCCGAGTTCAGCCCGAACAGCGAGATCGCCACCGCCACCGCCAGCTCGAAGAAGTTGGACGTACCGATCAGGCAGGCCGGCCCCGCCACGTTGTGCGGCAGCTTCATCGCCTTCGCGGCGACATAGGCGATCAGGAAGATGCCGTAGCTCTGCACCAGCAGCGGCAACGCGATCAGGCCGATCACCAGTGGTTGCGCCACGATCGTACGTGCCTGGAAACCGAACAGCAGCACCACGGTGGCGATCAGGCCGACGATGGACCAAGGCTTCAGCCGGCCGACGAATTCAGCGACTGCCTGTGCCGAACGGCGTTCGAGCACGTGCCGGGTCGCCATGCCGGCCACGAGCGGCAGCACCACGTAGAGCACCGTCGACAGCAGCAGCGTCTCCCACGGCACCGTGAGATCGGTGACACCGAGCAGGAAGGCGGCGATCGGGGCGAAGGCGAACACCATGATGAGGTCGTTCACCGACACCTGCACCAGGGTGTAGTTGGGATCGCCCTTCACCAGCTGGCTCCACACGAACACCATCGCGGTGCATGGCGCCACGCCGAGCAGGATCATGCCGGCGATGTATTCGCTGGCCGAGGCCGGATCGACCCAGGGTGCGAAAAGATGCTGGAAGAACAGCACGCCGAGCGCCGCCATTGTGAAGGGCTTGATCAGCCAATTGACCACCAGCGTCAGGAGCAGACCCTGCGGCTTCTTGCCGACGTCCTTCACCGCGTGCCAGTCGATCTGGATCATCATCGGGTAGATCATTACCCAGATGAACACGGCCACCACCAGGTTGACCTGGGCGAACTCGAGGCCGGCGATCATCTGGAAGGCGCCCGGTGCGACCAGCCCCAGGCCCACGCCCCCAAGGATTCCCAGCCCCACCCACACGGTGAGGTAGCGTTCGAACAGCCCCATCTCAGCCCTCCACCGGCGTCTGGCCGATATGGTCAAGTGGGGACCAGCGCGGCTCGGCCGAGCACAGGAAGAGCACGTTGTAGATCTTGTCGGACATTGGAGGCCTATTTGTCGTTATGAGCCCGGGCTGGGCGGTCGTTCAGTTCAGCAATTCATTCCCGAAGCACAGGCATCGACGCCGCACAGCTCGGGCATGCCGGTGCAGCACTCTTCGGTGAGGTAGGCGATCAGTTCGCGCATCAGCGCCATGTTGGCGCGGTAGCGCTGGAAGCGGCCCTCCTGTTCCGCCGACACCAGGCCGGCGTGGGTCAGCGTCTTGAGGTGGAAGGACAGATTCGTGGGTGTGACGTCGAGCGCGGCCGACAGCTCGCCCGCCACCATGCCCGCAGGGCCGACTCGCACGAGCATGCGGAAGACGTCCAGGCGGATGCCCGAGGACAGGGCCTCGAAGATCGGCAGTGCGGCGTTCTTTTCCATATTCGTTCTCCAGGTCCATCGCTCAGGGTGCCGCTCAGGGCTCAACCCAGGCGGCAACGTGACGGACCAGCAGCAAGGCCAGCGTCACCATCCAGCAGATCAGCAGCATCACCTACGAATCGACGAGCGCATATAGCATGGTCCAGCAGCCCCTTGTGCGGCGCATCGACCAACAGTTTGGTGTTGGTGGAGTCGTGGATGCTGCTGATCTGGCCGTGGCGGATGCCGAGGTTCTTATGCACCGCCTTTACCAGTGGCGCGAGGCAGTTCGTCGTGAGTGAGGTCGCCGTGACGATGTGGTCAAGCGCCGGATCGTAGGCCTCGTGGTTGATGCCTACTCTCATGTCGTAAGCAATTATAATGATATTTTTAGAACTCTTGAAACATAGAAGCGAGCATGCAAGGACAGAGTGAAGATCTCGTGACAAACCAAGGCGCTCGCCATGAGCACATCACGCCTTGCCACCTCACGCACGACTACACTGAGCAAGCATGCCAAGCCTCCCCAGCAAACCAATGACCAATCACGCCTGCAGCCTTTTCCGATGTGTCGTCGGCCTCTCCATTGGGCTGGCCTTCGCTTCGCAAGCGCTTGCCGACGAGGGCTTCAAGCTTGTGCACCAGGAGCTTGGAGGCGGAGTCCATGCACTGCTCGGCCCCACCGGCGCACGCAGCTACCAGAATCACGGCTTGAATGCCAACTTCGGGGTCATCGATACCGCCGAAGGCGCTGTGCTGATCGACAGTGGCGCGTCGCAGCAGGGCGCTCGCCTGCTCGAAGCCGAGGCCTCTCGCCTCACTGCCAAGCCGGTGCGATGGGTCATCAACACCGGCGCTCAGGATCATCGCTGGTTGGGGAATGACTACTTCCGCAATCGGGGCGCCGAAGTCATCGCCCATACGCTCACCGCCGCGACGCAGCAACGCAATGCGCACGCACAACTCGACAGCCTGCGTCCGGTGCTCAAGGAACGGCTCGACGATACGGAACCGTTCACCGCAAACCGCCTCCTCGAAGGCGCACATACAACGCTGAATCTTGGCGGCCGGCAGATCGAGGTTCATTACTTCGCCGATGCCCACTTTCCGGGCGATGTGGTCGTCTGGTTGCACGAGGAGCGCATTCTTTTTGCGGGCGATCACGTCTACGTCGATCGATTGCTCGGCATCCTGCCGCAGAGCAATGCCGAGACATGGCTGAGAGCATTCGAGGCGCTCATGGCACTCGGTCCAGACCGCATCGTTCCCGGTCATGGTTCGGTGAGCGATCTAGCCCGGGCGCAGGCCGACACCGGCGATTACCTCGCATTCATCGTCAATGGCGTCAAGCCCTTGGCCGAAGACATGGTGGGTGTCGACGCCGCCGTCGCCCAACTCGGCGATGCACCACAGTTCGCCCGCCTCGCCAACTACGAAGAGTTGCATCGGGGGAACGTGAGCCGGGCGTATTTGCGTCTTGAAGCCGCGCAGTGAGCATGGACATGGACTCAGACGATTTCAGCTTCACCCGGCAAGTCGGCGCGCACGACATCGCCGAGGCGATCAACCGGGGGTGCGACTGTCGCAGCCTCGACCCTGAGCGCTTGCGCCGGCAGCTCGAGGCCGAGCCGAGCCTGCTCGGTCTCGCCGCCGAAATCGGCCACAGCCGGCCGCACCTGTTCTCCGCGACCGCCGTGTTCATTGCGCCCGAAACCCTACAGGCCATGGAGCACGTCGTCGCAGCGGTCGAGTCGGTCGTCGCACTCCCTGCCTACCAGGCCATGGCGCTCGACCGCGCACCGCCGATTGCCCGCGTCGCCCCCGGGCCGCGGTCGGTGTTCATGGGCTTCGACTTCCATCTGGGTGACGCCGGCCCCCAGCTCATCGAGATCAACACCAACGCTGGCGGCGCCCTGCTCAACAGCGCCCTGGCACGCGCACAGAGAGCCTGCTGCGAGCAGATCCAGCCTTTCCTTCGGCCTACCGCAGAACTCGAGACGCTCGACCAGCGCTGGCTGGACGACTTCTTCGCCGAATGGTCGCTGCAGGGGCGAAGCGGCAGGCCCGCCCGCATGGCCATCGTGGACGAACACCCCGCGACGCAGTATCTGCATCCCGAGTTCCTGCTGTTTCGCCACCTGTTCCGCCGTGCCGGCATCGACGCTGTCATCTGCGACCCCGCCGAACTGTCATTCGAATCGGGACGTCTGATGCATGCCGGCGCGCCGCTCGACCTGGTCTACAACCGCCTGACCGATTTCTACCTGCAGGCACCGGCGCTGGCGCCCTTGCGGGCGGCCCACGAAGCCGGTGCGATCGTGCTGACCCCGCATCCACACGCCCACGCGCTGTATGCGGACAAGCGCAACCTCTGCATCCTGAGCGACGCCGCACGCCTTGCCGAACTCGGCGTTCCCAAGCCCGTCATCGACCGCCTCGTCACGGGGGTGCCCCGCACGCTCGAAGTCACCCCCGAGAAGACGGAAGCATTGTGGGCGGCACGGCGCGGCCTGTTCTTCAAGCCCTTTGCCGGTTTCGGCAGTCGCGCGACCTACCGAGGCGACAAGCTCACGCAGCGTGTCTGGCAGGAGATTCTCGCCGGCGGCTACGTGGCGCAGAACCTTGCCCTGCCCTCGGAACGGCGGGTTGCGATCGATGGGCAGAGCAGCGATCTGAAGCTTGATGTCCGCGCCTACGCGTATGCCGGCTCCATCCGTCTGGTCGCTACGCGGCTGTACAAGGGACAGACAACGAATTTCCGGACGCCCGGAGGAGGATTTGCGCCGGTGTTCGTGGCCAGTGCGAACGACCTTGCCAATTAATCCGAGGTACAAACCGGTTCTCTGCTGGAACTCTTCATCGAGCGAGAGGCCTCCACCCAGCGACGACCTGCGCTCGTGCAGGAGACCGTTGCTCAGTTGCCGCAGAACATTCGATGCCGCCCAAACGACAGACTGGCCCGATCCCGCCTTTAGTACCAGTGCTTGGTTAAAAGCGTCCCAAGGTTCCCTCTTCCGAGAGAGCTCGGCTTGCTTTGGAAGCACGGCCACCGAGCTCCCCTCCCCGACCTTGGCTTCCGTTGGGCTGATGGGTGAAGTCAGGCAACACTGAATCTGTCTCCTGCAGCTCGGCACTCTGGCAACGGCGAGCCTAAACTGGAGTTACCGATCCGGGCGATGCTCAAAACATCCGTTCTGCCCCATCTGAAACTCATTGGACCTCACCCCATGCATGATGAGCGGCAGGGCAATAAGGATCTCGATCGACTGCCGAAGGAGTCCGTTCATCGGCTGACCGAGCCGTTCGCACGCTTCCTGCGCATCGAATCAGCTGGCGGCGCCATCCTTCTGGCATGTACCGTCGCCGCGTTGGTCCTATCCAACTCGCCGTGGTCCCACTCTTTCCTGGCAGTCTGGGAGACACCGGTGGGCCTCCGGATCGGCTCGCTGGAACTCGTGCGCGGCCTTAAGGAGTGGATCAACGACGGATTGATGACGCTCTTCTTCTTCGTGGTCGCCGCAGAGCTCAAACGTGAGTTGGTCCTAGGCGAACTGCGTTCTCCACGTATGGCTGCGCTGGCCATCGCTGCTTGAATCGCCCCGGGTTTCCTAGACACCCTTTTGCCTCACAATGAGGCGTTACGGAGGTGTCGATGGAAACGAAGAAGGCGCAGCAGCGCTTCACCGAAGAGTTCAAGATCGAAGCGGTCAAGCAGGTGACCGACCGGGGACATCCGGTCGCTGAGGTGGCCGTGCGGCTTGGCGTCAGCGCCCACAGTCTCTACACCTGGATCAAGCGTTACGGCGTTCCGGCGGAGCAGCGTGCCGAGCGCGACAGCCAGGCGGACGAGATTCGGCGCCTGAAGGCGGAGTTGCGGCGCGTGACCGAGGAGCGCGACATCCTAAAAAAGGCCGCCGCGTACTTTGCCAAGCAGTCCGGGTGAGGTACGCCTTCATCGACGCCCACGTGGTGCAGTATCCGGTGCGTCGCCTGTGTTCGACGCTGGCGGTCCATCCGAGCGGTTATTACGCGTGGAAGCAGCAACCCGTTTCCGAGCGCTCGGCTAATGACCAGCGCATCGGAGCGCTGATTACGCAATGCTGGGAGGCCAGCGGGCGTATCTATGGCTATCGCAAGATCCGTAACGATCTGCACGACATGGGCGAAGCGTGTGGCAAGCATCGCGTGGCGCGGCTGATGCGCTTGGCGGGCCTGCGCTCGCACACCGGCTATGGACGCCGCCCCGGTCGCTACGGTGGGCGGCCGGCGGTGGTTGCGCCGAATCTGCTCGAGCGCCAGTTTGCCCCGACAGCGCCGAACAAGAGCTGGGTGACCGATATCACTTACATCCGAACCCACGAGGGGTGGCTGTACCTGTGCGCGGTGCTCGATCTGTTCTCCCGTCAGGTCGTCGGTTGGTCGATGGGCGAACGGATGACCAAGGAACTGGCGTTGAACGCCTTGCTGATGGCGGTGTGGCGGCGCAAACCGACTGAGCAGGTGCTGGTGCATTCAGATCAGGGTAGCCAGTTCAGCAGCCACGACTGGCAAGACTTCCTGAAGTCGCACCGACTGGTGCCGAGCATGAGCCGGCGTGGCAACTGCCACGATAACGCGGTAGCGGAAAGCTTCTTCCAGCTGCTCAAGCGCGAGCGGATCAAGCGAAAGATCTACACGGATCGGGCGCAGGCTCGCTCCGATGTTTTCGATTACATCGAGCTCTTCTACAACCCACGGCGACGCCACGGTTTCACCAACCAGCTCTCGCCGGTAGAGTTCGAGCGGCAGTATTTTTTGAAGAACGGGACCGTCTAGGAAACCCGGGGCGATTCACAGATCGAACGACGAGAGTACCTTTGAATCCGTCGATAGCACGCATCAATGCCGCAACTTCGTCCGGGTCGGTAATTGACGGAAAGTGCTCGGGCCTAGGCTTCTTGACGACCCCTCGAAGGTCTGTCGTGGGGTTTCGCTCCGCGCGCCCTGTCCCGACTGCGTAGCGCATCACTTGCCCGATGGTCTGCTTCGCCCGGTAAGCGGTGTCCGCTGCACCTCGGTCATAGATCCGCTGACAGCACGCCAGAACATCCATCGGCTTGACCTTGGAGACGGCGAGCTTTCCGATCCATGGAAAAACGTCCTTCTCGAACCGCTGGATGACCTTACTAGCGTGCCCTGGTGCCCACTTGGCGTCGACTCGCTCCTTCTCGAACCACTCCCGTGCGACAGCCTCAAAAGTGTTAACGGTGTCCGCGACACGCTCGGCTTCTTCTGCCTTTCGTACTGCGCTGGGGTCGACGCCGTTCGCGATCAACTCGCGCGCCTCGTCACGCCGAGTACGTGCAGCCTTCAAGGAAACATCCGGATAGACCCCAAGGCTGAGCCGCTTCTCTTTCCCTCCGATACGGTACTTGAGACGCCACCACTTCCCTCCGCTCGGAGCGACCTCGAGGTACAAGCCCTTCTCGTCGGCATACTTGCGAGTTTTTGCAGTGGGCTTGAGTGCCTTGATCTGCGTGTCTGTGAGGGGCATCTGGGGGCAACTCCTTAGGTGATTGGGGGCATCTCGAACAGTTGCCCCCAATGTTGCCCCCACCAGCCTCAGGCTTTCAATAGCCCTCCTCGGACCACTTCGGACGTAAAAAAAGCCGGAAACCCATATTTTTCAATGAGTTCCGGCCTTTTTCGGACTACTTCGGAAGTGTTCGTGGTGGACCGAAAGGGGATCGAACCCTCGACCTCCGCATTGCGAACGCGGCGCTCTCCCAGCTGAGCTATCGGCCCTGAAAGACATACCAATCAGAAGGTTACGTTCAGACCAATCCCGGTCAATTACTGGTCAGTCACCCTGCTGTCACCCGGAGCAGCAGACATGGCAACCATCCGCCTGAGAAATGACCGCTGGCAAGTAATCGTCAAACGCAAGGGACACCCCCAACAGTCCAAGACGTTCGACCTGAAGAAGGACGCGGAGAAGTGGGGAAGGCAGCAGGAGCGGCTCATGGATGCCGGGGAATGGGTTGATCGCTCGGAAGCCCACCGGACAACCTTGGGAGAGTTGTTCGACCGCTACGGCAAGGAGGTAAGCAGCAAGAAGCGGGGGGCCGAGTCTGAACTGATCCGGCTTAACGTGTTCAAGCAGTCCGACCTAGCCAAGTATTCCGCAGCAGCGGTCACAGCAAAGATGGTCGCTGAGTGGAGGGACGAACGGTTGAAGGAGGTGTCCTCGGGGACCGTCCTACGAGAGCTTCAACTCATCGGGCATGTCTTCACCATCGCAATACGTGAATGGGGAATCAACCTCCAAGGGAACCCCGTGGCCCTCATCCGTAAGCCCTCGCCGGGGAAGTCTCGGGATCGAGTCCTGACTGACGATGAACGCTCCCGCCTCCTCGATGAACTGAGCATCTGTCGGAATCCTTGGGTCAAGCCTGCTGTGGTGTTCGCTCTGGAGACCGCAGCACGACGGGGCGAGATCCTGTCGCTCACTTGGGATTGCGTAGATCTCAAGGGACGGACGGCAACAATCAGCGGTAAGACAGGAACTCGGACTATCCCCCTCTCCCCTGCCTGCCTCGACATGATGCGTTCACTCCCCCGGAGCCTCGACGGGACGGTCTTCCCGTTAAGCCGGGAGGCACTGAAACAGGCTTACGAGCGTGCCGTGGTAAGGGCTGATATCAAGGACTTCACGTTCCATGATCTCCGACACGACGCCTTAACGAGGTTGGCGAAGCTGGGGTTCTCAGTGTTGGAACTGAGGGCGATCTCGGGACACACCACCGCGAACATGTTGCAGCGGTACGTATCCATCGACGCACGGGATCTAGCCCACCGTCTTGCCAAGGTAGGCTGAGGTAATCAACAAGGGAGCGCGGGGGTTCCTGATCATGACAAGGATATGATTCCCCTAAAGAAACTAAACCTTTGTTTTTATTGATAATTACCCCCTGTTCACACTTCAGATTCCTGTGTATAGTCCGGGCCTTCTCCAACCCGTTACACAGGAACTGAAGCAATGAGGGTCTTCGATCTCATCATCGGTAACACGTACATTCGCATTGAGCGCAGCGGTCTCCCGTTCTCTCACCGTGACCTCTGGCGAGATGAGGCGGGAGGCCTTAACGGCTACGTTCTGGGGCTGCACTTCCTTGTTGCAGACAACCGGATACCCGCCTCTCCGGTCGTCCTGCGGAAGTAACAACTAACAGGGGTCTGAATTCTTACGGCCCCACACACCAACATCAGGCGAACGCGGCACTCTTGCTGCTCTGAGTTGCCGCTCGCTTCAGCTTTGCTTTGATGTCTCCCCAGCGGGAGATCACCTCGGGAAGTACCTCGGACACCTTGAGATCCAGTTGACTCGCTAGGGAGAGGCTTATATCGCCCCCTAGGGCCATTACTGCGCTAGGGATATCACTCCCTTTGACCGCCTCCCTGAACCAGTAGCAGACCGGTTCCCCGTGGCAATGCTTCCGGTCCCTCCACTGAGAATCCAGAGGACAGACCGGGGCACTACAGCTACTGAATCGGGGGCAGGATTGCTGAAGGATTACAACCATCCCAACTTAGCCGCAGCAGCGGGAGAGACCAGACGACCGTTGATATTAACGACCGTGTGACCTGCCGGGGTGGTGCTCACCTCATACCCAGCTTTCCGCAGTGCTTCAACGCTCGGAGGATTAGCCGAGAAGAACTCCCTAGCAAGAGCTTTCATCGGTGCGACGTTACGCCCATAGACCAGTTCATGACGGGCGCGGGAGTAGGCATCAGGTCGGGCCTTCTGTGCCCAATCCCAGAGTTCCTGCGGATCACTGATCCCCTCTCGACGGGCTACGCTGTCGGCTTGCTGACTGAATGCATGTTCAACGAAAGCGGCACGGGCCTTAGCATCCTCAGGGGTGATCCCCGAGAGTCTCGCAATCTCTAGGTAGTCACGCTCCCCGATTGTCCCCTCAAGGATCTTTGCGAGGGCTGATTGGTAGATAGCCTGCGGAAGCGGATCAATCGCACGGGCGAGCGTGTCCTCGATCTCGGTCGGGAAGTATTCAACCTCGTAGCTGTCGCCGGTCACCTGCGGGAGAGACTCTCGAGACTCCTGTGACTGAGCAGCCGGGGAGGTCTGGTTACCTCCAACCTCGTAATAACGACCACTTGAATCACGAGCAAGGACGCCCATACGCTCAAGTACTTGGGCCTGAGTCTGAGTCCCACCGTAACTGATTAGCGTGGTCGGCTTGATGTTATCGACCGAGGTCAGGTTACCGTAGGCATTCCGGGCGCTCGCTAGGATTCCGGTAGCCCCTCCAACCGATTCATTTGCGGTATAGCTGGCGTGAGCAGGGGTCGCAGTGGTGCCATTAACACCGCTTCGATAGATCGTCCCTACATCAGCACGAATGGCACGCTGTTGGACCGGTTGAACGAACGTGCCGGGATCCTCAGGGGCTGTGTCATAACGGAGAACACCTCCGCTGAGTTGCTGGAATCGACCAGTGACAGGACCGCTAGTGGGAATCTCACTGCGGGGAGCCGGGCCGGAACCGTGGGAGACGTAATCGCTATAACCATTTGAAAGTTGAATGCTCATTGTTGTTGCCTTAATTGAATGGAATTGAAAGAGAAGACTTGAACTCGTTGTCCTGCTCTGCTCGACGCTGGAGCGATTCAACGACGTTGATTAGGAATAACGCGAGGGTGGAGCGGATCCGGGAACCTGCGTCCCTTACGTCCTTGACGCTGGGTTCCTTGTGGACCAACCGACCGTTGCTCATGCGGTATTCGTAACCAGCAAGCCGGACGAGGTATCGACCTAGAGCCATAGTCAGACGCTGGTCATCCGGTAGTTGCCTTGGGTTCTGTCAAGCGACACGAAGATTTGACCCCCTGACGACATCTGGAATTGACCCCCTGGGTTAATCAACTCTCCGACGTGATCGGGGTGGGGGCAGCGGCCTTCTGCAGAAGGCCGCTGCGGCGCTTGTCGCGCAGCCGGTAACTGTCGCCCCGGATCGTGATGACCTGGCTGTGGTGCAGCAACCGATCGAGGATGGCGGTGGCCGCCACGGCATCGCCGAACACCTGTCCCCACTCGCCGACCGGCCGGTTGCTGGTGATCAGCATGCTTGCCCGCTCGTAGCGCCGCGACACGAGCTGGAAGAACAGGTGCGCGGCCGCCGGTTCGAGCGGCAGGTACCCAAGCTCATCGATGATCAGCAGCTTGGGCTTCGAGAGCTGCAACAGCTTCTCCTCGAGCCGCCCGTCGGCGTGCGCCTTCGTGAGCCCTGCCATCAGCGCCGCTGCCGAAGTGAAGAGCACCGTATAGCCGCGATCCACCGCTTCGCGCCCCAGTGCGACTGCCAGGTGCGTCTTGCCCACGCCCGGGGGGCCGAGCAGCAACAAGGCCTGGCCGTGGCCGATCCAGCGACCGGTGGACAGATCCCGGATCTGCCCCGGATCGATCGAGGGCTGTGCGTCGAAGTCGAAGCCTTCGAGCGTGCGCACACACGGGAAACGGGCGAGCTTCATGCCCATCTGGATGCGCCGCATGTCGCGTCGGGCGACCTCGCGCTCGGCCAGGAACAGCAGCGCTTCGCGCAGCGTCATCTGTGCCCGGCTGGCTTCGTCGAGCAGGCTATCGAGCTGGTCGCGGATCGCCGTGAGCCGCAGCCGGGTGAGCAATTCGTCGAGTCGTTCGGGTTCGAGCATCACCAGCCTCCTCCGACGAGGGCTTCGTACTCGGCCAACGGACGCAGCAGCGCATCGGTGGGCGGCGGCGTCTCGATCTCGGCCGGTGGTGGCGATCCACCCAGCAGATGGCGGCGCTCGATGCTGCGACCGCGACTGCCGGAGAGCTCCGCGTGGCGGGCTACTTCCTCGCCGGCGTACTCGACCACGACGGTGTCGGCGCTGACGATGACTGTCACCGTCTCGCCGATCAAGCGCCACGGCACGCTGTAGGCGTTGGTGTCGAGCTCGATGCAGCCCTCGGCATTGACCCGGCGCACGAGTTCGCGCACCTGCAGGAAGGGAGCGATCCCGTCGACCGGACGCAGGTGATCGCGCTCCAGGTCGAAGCGCTCAGCGGGCGTGACGCCCGTCGTGCCGTGGATGCGCACATCGGCCACCTCGCGCTGCCAGCGCGCCAGGTGCGCCTCCATCGCCGCCCAGCTCTCGAAGGCGTGACCGGCGATGGCGTTCTTCTTCACGTAGCCCACGCCGTTCTCGGTCTTGCCCTTGGTGCGTTGTCACCGACCGGCACATTAGAGCCAGTTGATGATCGGCACAATGGAGCCACCGCGTGATCGGCACATTGAGGCCAGTCC
>NZ_AMXC01000032.1:0-32491 GCF_000310165.2 Thauera sp. 63 | reverse complement strand
CGCCGGCGTGCCGGCCGCGGCGCTGCAACTGCTGCCGGGCCGCGGCGAGACGGTCGGCGCCGCGCTGGTGGCCGACGCCCGCATCCGCGGCGTGATGTTCACCGGCTCCACCGAAGTCGCCGCCCTGATCAACCGCAGCCTCGCCGCGCGCGGCGGCAACGTGCCGCTGATCGCCGAGACCGGTGGCCAGAACGCGATGATCGTGGACTCCACCGCGCTGGCCGAGCAGGTCGTTGCCGACGTGCTGGCCTCCAGCTTCGACTCCGCCGGCCAGCGCTGCTCGGCGCTGCGCGTGCTGTGCCTGCAGGAAGACATCGCCGAGCGCGTGCTGCACATGCTGCGCGGCGCGCTGGACGAGCTGCGCGTGGGCGATCCGGCCGACGTGCGCACCGACATCGGCCCGGTCATCGACGCCGAGGCCCAGGCCGGGCTCGAAGCCCACGTGCAGGCCATGAAGGCGAAAGGCGCGCGCATCACCCGCCTGCCCCTGCCGGCCGACTGCGCGCGCGGCACCTTCGTCGCGCCGACCATCATCGAGATCGACGCCCTGGCCGAACTCGGCCGCGAGCAGTTCGGCCCCCTCCTGCACGTGCTGCGCTACAGCGCGGACAAGCTCGAGCTGCTGATCGACACCATCAACGCCAGCGGCTACGGCCTGACGATGGGCGTGCATACCCGCATCGACGAGACGGTCGAGCAGGTCGTGGCCCGCGCCCATGTCGGCAACCTGTACGTCAATCGCAACATGATCGGCGCGGTCGTGGGCGTGCAGCCCTTCGGCGGCGAAGGCCTGTCGGGCACTGGTCCCAAGGCCGGCGGTCCGCTCTACCTGCACCGCCTGCTGCAGCGCAGCCCCGGCCCCGACCTGGTCAACGGCGCACTGCGCGTCGACCATGAGGCTTCGCCCGCGCTGATGGACGCCCTGCTCGACTGGCTGGACGGCGCCGGCCGCGCGCTGCTCGAAGGCGACGAGCTCGCCGTGCTGCGCGACCGCGCCGACGCCTATCGCGCGCGCAAGCTCAGCGGCCTGCGCCTCGCCCTGCCCGGCCCCACCGGCGAGGACAACAGCCTGCGCTTCGTGCCCCGCGGCACGGTGGCGGGCCTCGCCACCTCCACGCCGGCAGCGCTGCACCAGCTGCTGGTGGCGCTGGCGACCGGCAACCGCATCGTCTTCGACGACACGCCGCTGCTGCGCAGCCTGCAGCAGATGCTGCCGGAGGCGCTGCGGACACAGGTGGCGCTGGACGCACGCTGGCCGGAGCGCGACTTCGGTGCCCTGCTGGTCGACACGGGCGACGACGAAGCCCATGCCTGGCACGTGAAACTCGCCGCGCGTCCGGGCCCGATCCTGCCGCTGCTGCGGCCAACGCCGGAATACGACACCTGCCGGCTGGTGCATGAACGTACGGTCAGCATCAATACCGCGGCCGCCGGCGGCAACGCCAGCCTGATGGCAATGGGCGCCTGAGCGGCGGCGAAACCGGGCCATCACGATGCATCACACCCCCGCGAAAGCCCCACAGCTAGGGGCATCACGGATGGCAAGGCGGAGAAATTCGCTTACCTTACGGAACGCAATCGCCACCGGTCCCAGCACCACGGTCGGCTGCGCCCGTTCTAACTCAAGCAACAAAGGAGACGTTTCATGAAGAAGACCCTGCTCGCCACCTCCGTGCTCACGCTTGGCGGCTTCTCCAGCGCCGCCCTGGCCGACCTGCCGGTCGCCATCGCCGGCCCGATGACCGGCCAGTACGCCTCTGCCGGCGACCAGATCCGCAAGGGTGCGGAAATGGCCATCGCCGACATCAACGCCCGCGGCGGCGTGCTCCGCGAGAAGCTGAAGCTGGAAGTCGGCGACGACGCCTGCGATCCGAAGCAGGCCGTGTCGGTCGCCAACACGATGGTGAACAAGGGCATCGTGTTCATGCACGGCCACTGGTGCTCGAGCTCGACGATCCCGGCTTCCGAGGTCTATGTCGAAGCCGACATCCCGATGGCCACCGTCTCCACCAACCCGCAGGTCACCGAGCGCGGGCTGAAGAACATCTTCCGCATCATGGGTCGCGACGACCAGCAGGGCCTGGTGGCCGGCAGCTACATCGCCGACCACTTCAAGGGCAAGAAGGTCGCCGTGGTCGACGACAAGAGCGCCTACGGCAAGGGCCTGGCCGACGAGATGGCCAAGGCGATGGAAGGCAAGGGCCTGAAGCCGACGCTGCGCGAAGCGATCACCGCCGGCGAGAAGGACTATTCGGGCCTGGTCACCAAGCTCAAGCAGGCCGGCGTCGAAGTGATGGCCTACGGCGGCTACCACACCGAAGTCGCGCTGATCCTGCGCCAGGCCCAGGCTGCCGGCCTGCAGCTCACGGTGATGGGCGGCGACACCATGACCAACTCCGAGCTCGTCACCGCCGCCGGCCCCGCCGCCGACAACGTGATGTTCACGTTCTCGCCCGACCCGCGCAAGAACCCGGACGCCGCCCCGGTGGTCGAGAAGTTCCGCGCCGCCAAGGTCGAGCCGGAAGGCTACGTGCTGTACGCCTACGCGGCGATGCAACTGTTCGAGCAGGCCGCCACCGCGGCCAAGAGCACCAAGTACGCCGACCTCGAGAAGGCGATGCGCGGCGGCACCTTCAAGACCGTGATCGGCGACCTGGCCTTCGACGCCAAGGGCGACCAGAAGGCGCCGGGCTTCGTCGTGTACCGCTGGCAAGGCGGCAAGTACGACTACGCCAAGTAATCACACCTCACCCGCCCCGGCCCGCCCGGGGCCTCCCTGGCCGCCCGCCCACGAGGCGGGCGGCACAGTCCGGACCCAACGACAAGACGGCACGCTCGCGCCCTGCACTAGCCCACCCGCCAGCGCAACGCGAGGAACAGCCGTGCCACCACGGGAGACATCGTGGCCTACGCACTTCAGCAACTGATCAACGGGCTCACGCTCGGCGCCATGTACGGCCTGATCGCCATCGGCTACACGATGGTGTACGGCATCATCGGCATGATCAACTTCGCCCATGGCGACATCTTCATGGTGAGCGCGTTCATCGCGGTCACCGCCTTCACGATCCTCGCGGCCGCCGACGTGACCTCGATCCCGCTCGCGCTGACCTTCGTGCTGATCGTGTCGATCTTCTTCACCTCGGCCTACGGCTGGGCGGTCGAACGCACCGCCTACCGCCCGCTGCGCGGCTCGACCCGGCTGGCGCCGCTGATCTCGGCGATCGGCATGTCGATCTTCCTGCAGAACGCGGTGCAGCTCACCCAGGGCGCGCGCGTCAAGCCGATTCCGCCGGTGCTCGAGGGCGGCGTGGTGCTGTGGGACGCCCCGGGCTTCACTGTGCAGATCGGCTGGAGCCAGATGCTGATCATCGTCACCACCGTGGTGCTGATGCTGGCCTTCACCTGGATGATCACCCAGACCCCCTTCGGCCGCCAGCAGCGCGCCTGCGAGCAGGACCGCACCATGGCCTCGCTGCTCGGGGTCAACGTGGACCGCACGATCTCCTTCACCTTCATGCTCGGCGCGGCGCTGGCCGCGGTGGCCGGGGTGATGGTCACGGTGTATTACGGCGTGGTCGATTTCTTCATCGGCTTCCTCGCCGGCATCAAGGCCTTCACCGCGGCGGTGCTGGGCGGCATCGGCTCGCTGCCTGGGGCGATGCTGGGCGGGCTGCTGATCGGCTTGATCGAGTCCTTCTGGGCCGCCTACCTGTGGGCCGAGTACAAGGACGTCGCCACCTTCGGCATCCTGTGCCTGGTGCTGATGCTGCGCCCCTCGGGCCTGCTCGGCCGGCCTGAAGTGGAGAAAGTCTGATGAGCGCCGTCGTCTTTGCGCGTCACGCGATGACGCCGACCGAGCGCCTGCGCGACGCCGGCTGGGTCGCCTTCGTCGGCTTCATCCTCGGCGTTCCGCTGGTCGGCCTCACCACCGTGGACGTGGGCGGCCGGCTGGGGGTCGAAACCCGCTTCGGCCTGCTTGCGATGGCAGTGGTCGCGGTATTCGCCGGCCGCCTGCTGCTGCGCTGGTCGATCGACCAGGCGCGCAACCGCAAGCAGGCCCGCGACCGCGCCAGCACCGCCACCGCCGCCGACCGCGCGCAGGGCGCACAGAAGGTGGTGACCGTGCTCGGCTGGGTCGCGCTCGGCGCCTCGATCGCGCTGCCGATCTTCTATTCCGACAACCGCTACGTGGTCGACACCGCCACCACGGTGCTGATCTACGTGATGCTGGGCTGGGGCCTGAACGTGGTCGTCGGCCTCGCCGGCCTGCTCGACCTCGGCTACGTCGCTTTCTATGCGGTCGGCGCCTACTCCTACGCGCTGCTGTCGACCCAGTTCGGCTGGAGCTTCTGGGAGGCGCTGCCGGTGTCGGGCGCACTCGCCGCGAGCTTCGGCATCCTGCTCGGCTACCCGATCCTGCGCCTGCGCGGCGACTACCTCGCCATCGTCACGCTCGGCTTCGGCGAGATCATCCGCATCATCCTGGTGAACTGGACCGAGTTCTCCGGCGGCCCCAACGGCATCAGCTCGATCCCGCGGCCGAGCTTCTTCGGGCTGGAATTCACACGCAGCGCGCCGGAGGGCGGCCAGACCTTCGCCGGCTTCTTCGGGCTGGAGTTCTCGCCGATGCACCGGCTGATCTTCCTCTACTACCTCATCCTGGTGCTGGCGCTGCTCACCCACGCCTTCGTGTCGCGGCTGCGCAAGCTGCCGGTGGGCCGCGCCTGGGAGGCGCTGCGCGAGGACGAGATCGCGTGCCAGGCGATGGGCATGAACACCACCAACATCAAGCTCTCGGCGTTTGCCATCGGCGCGATGCTGGGCGGCTTCGCCGGGGTGTTCTTCGCCGCGCGCCAGGGCTTCATCTCGCCCGAGAGCTTCACCTTCACCGAGTCGGCGATCATCCTCGCCATCGTCGTGCTCGGCGGCATGGGCTCGCAGATGGGCGTGGTGCTGGCGGCGACGCTGCTGGTGCTGATCCCCGAGTTCGGGCGCAACTTCGCCGAGTACCGCATGCTGCTGTTCGGCCTGGCGATGGTGCTGATCATGGTGTGGCGCCCGGGCGGCCTGCTCGCGCACCGCGAACCGACCGTGCGCCTGAATGCGCTCGGCAAGACCGCCACGATCGGGGGGACCGCGCGATGACGACACCCCCCACCCTGCTGTCGGTGCGCAACCTGACCATGCGCTTCGGCGGCCTCACCGCGATCGACGACCTGTCGCTGGAGGTGCCGGCCGGCCGCATCACCGGCATCATCGGCCCCAACGGCGCCGGCAAGACCACGCTGTTCAACTGCCTGACCGGCTTCTACAAGCCCACCACCGGCACCCTGCGCCTGGCCCACCCGAGCCGCGGCGAGATGCGCCTGGAGGCCCTGCCCAGCCACCGCGTCGCGCGCGACGCCCAGGTGGTGCGCACCTTCCAGAACATCCGCCTGTTCCCGAAGATGACGGTGCTGGAGAACCTGATCGTCGCCCAGCACAACGTGCTGCAGCGCGCGTCCAAGTTCTCGATCGCCGGCCTCTTCAAGCTGCCCGGCTACCGCCAGGCGGAACGCGAGGCCATCGAGCGCGCGGCGATGTGGCTCCAGCGCCTCAAGCTCGAGCACCTCGCCGACGACGCCGCCGGCGACCTGCCCTACGGCATCCAGCGCCGCATCGAGATCGCACGCGCGCTGTGCGTCGACCCGGTGCTGCTGTGCCTGGACGAGCCCGCCGCCGGCCTCAACCCGCGCGAGTCGGCCGAATTGAACGAGCTACTGCTCTACCTGTGCGGCGAGATGGGGATCGCAATCCTGCTCATCGAGCACGACATGAGCGTGGTGATGAACGTGTCGGACCACATCGGCGTGATCAGCTACGGGCGCAAGATCGCCGAGGGCACGCCGGAACAGGTCAAGCACGACCCGCAGGTGATCAAGGCCTACCTGGGCGAGGACGACGAGGAAGAGGCCGTGGCAGGAGGGGCCGCAGCATGATGCTCAAGATGGAGGGCGTGCACGCCCATTACGGCCACATCCACGCGCTGCGCGGCATCGACGTCGAGGTCCAGGTCGGCGAGATCGTCACCCTGATCGGCGCCAACGGCGCCGGCAAGTCGACGCTGATGATGAGCCTGTTCGGCAACCCCAAGGCGAGCGCCGGGCGCATCGTGTTCGACGGCGAGGACATCACCCGCGTGCATACGCACGAGATCGCCCGCCGCGGCATCGCGCTGGTGCCCGAGGGCCGACGCATCTTCCCCCGCATGACGGTGATCGAGAACCTGCAGATGGGCACGGCGCATGCCGACCCGGCCAACTACGCCGCCGACATCGCGCGCGTGTTCGCGATGTTCCCGATCCTGCAGGAGCGCCAGTCGCAGCGCGCCGGCACGCTGTCGGGCGGCGAACAGCAGATGCTGGCCATCGGCCGCGCGCTGATGAGCCGGCCCAAGCTGCTGCTGCTCGACGAGCCTTCGCTCGGCCTGGCGCCGATCTACATCCGCAAGATCTTCCAGATCGTCAAGGAACTGAACCGCGACCACGGCATGACGATCCTGCTGGTCGAGCAGAACGCCAACCAGGCGCTGCGCGTGGCACATCGCGGCTACGTGCTTCAGCACGGCGAGATCACGCTCTCCGGCACCGGCGCCGAACTGCTGGCGAGCCCGGAAGTACGGGCGGCGTATCTCGAGGGCGGCCACGCCTGAGCGATAATCGGCAACTGCCAAGGCGCCACCGGCGCTAGGCCGGGTGGCGGGGCGGGTGGCGCCAACTTCATGAGCGCCGAAGCGAAAGGCGACGCGGGGGAAACAAGGTGCCGCCTGTCCGAGGCGCGTAGCGCCGAGTTCGCGTCGCCGCCCCCGCGCCGCCTTTCGCCGAGGGCAGCCGCAGGCCGCGAATGCAGGCGGCGCCACCCGCCACGCCACCCGGTCGGATCGAAGCCGCGCCCCTCCGAATCCGCACCGACAACAACCTGATCGACTCCCGCTTGATGTCCCAGACAACCCAACCTGCCCGCTGGCTCCCCTTCGTCGTCCTCGGTATCGGTCTCACCGCGATCTCCTTCGGCGCCATCTTTGCCCGCCTCGCCCAGGCCGAGGGCGTCAGTTCGCTCGCGGTGGCGACCTGGCGGCTCGGCTTCGCCGCGCTGATCATCACCCCGGTCGCCTTCCTTCAGTCGCGCCACGAACTTGCCCGCCTCACCCGGCGGCAGATCGGCATGGCGCTGGCGGCGGGCTTCTTCCTCGCGCTGCATTTCGCCACCTGGATCAGCTCGCTGGAATACACCTCGGTCGCCTCCAGCACCGCGCTGGTGACGACCAACCCGCTGTGGATCGGGCTGGCCTCCTTCCTCATCTTCCGCGAGACGCCGACGAAGATGATGATCGGCGGCATCGCGCTGTCCTTCGCCGGCAGCCTGTTCATCTTCTGGAGCGACAGCCAGACCGTCGGCGCGGGCAGCAACCCGATGCTCGGCAACCTGCTGGCGCTGATCGGCAGCTGGTGCTTCTCCGCCTACCTGCTGATCGGCCGCCGGCTGCGTGCCGGGCTGGGGCTGCCGGCCTACATCTGGCTGGCCTACGGCGCCGCAGCGCTGTTCCTGTTCGCCGCCAGCGGCGCGGGCGGCGTGGAACTCTTCACCCTGTCGAACACCGCCTGGCTGGTGCTGCTGGCAATGGCGCTCGGCCCGCAACTGCTCGGCCACACCGCCTACAACTGGTCGCTGCGCTACGTGTCGGCGACCTTCGTCGCGGTGGTCACGCTGGGCGAGCCGGTCGGCAGCGCGCTGATGGCCTTCATCATCTTCGGCGAGGGCTTCGCGCCGCTGCAGTTCGTGGGCTTCAGCCTGCTGCTGGTGGGCATCTACCTGGCGGCAAAAGGCGAGAAAGGCTGAGATCGCGGCGGACGTCGGGGGCAGAGGACGCCCCAGGCCGCCGGCCGACGCACACCGCCGGGCCTCAGCCTGCCAGGCCCAGTTCCCGCAGGCGTGCATGGATGCCGGCAGCCATCCGCGCGTACCCTGCCGCGTTCGGATGGATCCTGTCGGCGCACAACTCCGGCCGGCCGAGGATGTCGGAGAACACGTCCGGCACCAGCGGCACGCCTTCTTCCTCGGCGAGTTCGGCGTAGATCGGCGCATCGGAGGGCCGGCCCGCCACGGCACTCAACAGCGACAGTTCGGGCACGCCGACCAGGGCGACCTGCGCTCCGCTGTCCCGGGCCATGCGCACGATCCTGCGCAGGTCTTCCTTGACCTCGACCTGCGCGCGACGGCGCAGGAAATCGTTGCCACCGATCTCGACGACCACCAGCGCAGGCGAGTACTCCTCCAGCAGGGCGGGCAAACGGTGCTGCCCTGCGAGTGCCGTATCCCCCGGGATGCCGGCATTGACGATGTCCCAGCCGGTCAGGTCCGCCAGGAGGCTCGGCCAGTCCTCGCCCTCCGAGGCCCCCGTCCCGTAGGTCACACTGTCGCCGAACGCCAGCACGACCGAGTCGGCCGGCAGCGCGGCCAGGCGCGGCAGATCACGACCACAGCCGGCAAGCAGCGCAGCGCCCAGCAGTCCGCTCAGAAAAACGCGTCGTTTCATGTTCCGTATCGTCTCCCGATCATTCAGCGCGGCCCACTCAAGCGGTCACACGCCCGAGACGGACACGTCGTCCATCCCCAGGCGTCCGATCGCCGGCAGGCGCAGTCCGGGACGATTCAGGTCGATGCCGAAATTGAGGCCGAGGATATTGAACTCGATCCCCTCCTCCAGTCCGACCGTCAGCCCCAGCAGGCCGAGCAGGGACACCTGGACACCCGCGCCCGACGGGGACAGGCCAAGCGGCTGGCTGACCGGGCGGTAATCCTTGCCGATTGCGTTCGCCGGCATGTCGAGCGCAAGCGCCGGAACCTCCCGTCCGATATGGGCCAGGAAGGTATTGCTGTTGGGGCCGGGATAGCTGCGGTACTCGTTCACGTACGGATAGCGCCCGATCGCGGCTTCGATGTCGTCGATCATGGACTGCGCGGACTCGCCGCGGTGATCCACGAGCACCGCCGGCATCGCGCCGTACCAGAGCCCATCGGCAATCGCGTGGTTGCGACGCACGACATTCGTGCCGCCCCAGCCGACGACCTCGTAGCGCGTGTAGGCGGTCTCGCCGCTGCGCTTGTAGATGATCCACGGATGCACGGCGAAATACCCCCGCCAGCCGTAGGTCGGCGCCGCATACACCTGCACGATCGCCTGTCCCGCGTGAGCGACCGGATCGGGCGCGATGCCTGCCGAATGGCGTGGCGCCGTGCGCCAGCTGCGCTCGCCGGCGGAAACCGACGCGCGCGGGTCGTCCGCCAGGCTCAGGCCGAAGGACAGGGTCAGCATCGCGGCAAAGCCGAGCGCAAGCAGGTTCGAGCGTTTCATGGGACAGCCAGCGAGAGTGAGCAACCCGGGTCAGAACCGACTTGCGCCAGCGAGTTCATCACAGGACGCATTCGGGCCGCTCAAATAACCAATGGATCTATGGACCTTCCTCAACCCCTATTCTGCCTGTTGGCGTCTCACCGTATCCTGCGCCTCCACGACTTCAAGGGGCGCCGACAAGCCCCGGCGGCCCCCGGACGGGGGGCACCCCTGCACGACCGAACGGAGAATACGCCATGCTCAACAAGCTCCTGCTCTCGCTGACGATCGCCGCTGGCGGTCTTTCCCTGGCCCTGCCGGTGTCTGCGAACACTCTTCCCGCGCCGGGTGCCACCCAGGCGCAACCCGCCGTGGCCCTCCCCGCCCCGCTGCTGACGCCCGCCGACCTGAAACCGCTGCTCGGCCAGCCGGACGTGCGCATCCTCGACATCCGCAGCGACAAGGACTACGCCGAGGGCCACATCCCCGGCGCGATCAACACGCCCTACGGCAAGTTCCGCGGGCCGAAGGACAACGCCGGCCAGCTCGTGCCCGAAGCCGCACTCACCGAAGTGCTGCGCAAGGCAGGCATCGACCGGAACACCCACGTGATCGTGGTGCATGGCGGCGCCGACCACACCGATTTCGGCGCAGCGGCCCGGGTGTACTGGACGCTGAAGGTCGGCGGACTGAGCCGCCTGTCCATCCTCGACGGTGGCACCAAGCTGTGGCAGACCCGCGGCGGCGCCCTCGACAAGGCCGTACCCACGGTCGCGCCCAGCCAGTTCACCTATCGCTATGACGAGACGCAGATCGTGTCCAGCCAGGAACTGGCGGCGGCCGTGCAGTCGTCCTCGGCCCCCCTGCTCGTCGACGCCCGCCCGGCCCGCTTCTACACCGGCGAGGCCCGCGTCGATGCGGCCGCCCGCTACGGCACCCTGCCCGGCGCACAGTCCTTCGACAACGCCCAGTTCTTCGTCAAGGGCGGTACGACGCTGAAGCCCGCGGCGGAGCTGAAGTCGCTGGTCGCGCAGTCGGGCGCGGCAGCCGGCCCGGCGGTGTCCTTCTGCAACACCGGCCACTGGGCTGCCACCAACTGGTTCGTGATGTCCGAGATCGCCGGCAACACCGCGGTGAAGCTCTACCCGGCGTCGATGGTGGAGTGGAGCAAGGCCGAACTGCCGATGCAGAACCAGCCCTCGCGCGTGTCCGCGCTGGTGCAGGACATCAAGCGCGCTTTCGAGTAAGCCACGGGTCGGGACGGTTCCAATGCGCTGGTTTACCCGTTTGTTCCTCGTCGTCGGCGGACTGGCCGGCGTGCTGGCGGTGATGCTTGCCGCCGGCGTGCGCCAGGGCCTGCTGGCGCTGCTCGGCATCGGCTTCGGCGCCGTGCTGCAGGGCGCGCGCTTCGGCTTCACCACCGGCTGGCGCGACTTCATCGAGCGTCGCGACCCGCAGGGCCTGTGGGCGCAGATGCTGCTGATGGTGCTCGCCGCTGCGGTCAGCCTGCCGCTGATCGCCGGCAGCGGTGGCGAACTGGTCGGTGCGGTGGCGCCGCTGACGATCAGCCTGGTGCTGGGCGCCTTCCTGTTCGGCGCGGCGATGCAGCTGGCCGATGGCTGCGGTTCGGGCACGCTGTACAAGGCCGGCGCCGGTGCGCCGCTGTCCTTCGCCGTGCTGCCGACCTTCGCCCTGGGCAGCTTCGTCGGTGCCTCGCACCAGCCGGGCTGGATCGCCCTCGGCGGCCTGCCGGCGGTCGACCTGCTGGCGTTCGGCTGGCCGGTCGCGCTGGCGATCACGGTCCTCGCCTGCGGCCTGGTCGCCTGGCTGGCTGGCCGCGCCGCGCCGCGCGCGTCCTCCCGCGTGTCCTCCTCGGTGCAGGCGGCGGCCTTGCAATCGGCGCGGGCGGCCACTGCGAGCTTCGTTGCCGCCCCGGTCGCCGAGACTCCACGCACGGCGACCGGCTGGTCCCGGCGCTGGTGGCTGGGCGCGCTGCTGCTGGCGGCCCTGTACGGCCTGCACCTGATCGTCGCCGGGCAGCCCTGGGGCATCGTCTACGGCATCGGCGTGTGGGGCGCGAAGATCGCCACCGCGCTGGGCTGGAGCGCCGTCGGCGACCCGTTCTGGGGCGTCGATCCGCATGCGGTGCGCCTGGCGGAACCGCTGCTGGCCGATGTGACCTCGGTGACCAACCTCGGCCTGATCTACGGCGCCCTGGCCGCCTCGCGCTGGAACGGTCCCGCGGACTTCAAGATCCCGTCCTCGCGCCGCCTGATCGCTGCCTGCGTCGCCGGCCTGGTGATGGGCTACAGCTCGCGCATGGCCTTCGGCTGCAACGTCGGCGCCTACCTCGGCGGCATCGCCTCGGCCAGCCTGCATGGCTGGGTGTGGTTCGCGCTCGCATTCGCGGGCTCGGTTCTCGGCGTGCGCATTCGCCAGCGCGTCAGCGGCTGAGGAGACGACATGGACAACAAGAAGCTCTTCCGCCTCGCCACCGCCGTGTTCTGGCTGCTGGTGCTGGCCCTGGTCGCGATGGACACCGCCAGCACCGGCGGCGTGCGCGTGGAACCGCCCCCGATCGCGCTCGGCAGCGGCCAGGCGGCCTCCGGCGGACACTGCTCGGGGCGCTGAGCCCGCCTGCGTCGGTGTGCCATCCGGCTTCGCCGACGCGGCACCCGACGCAGGGTCCTGCTTGAAGCTGCAATGGAAGTCGCGTGATACTTCGCATTGTGCGGCGCAACAAACCGGCCGGCGCAGCCCGTGCCGTCCGCCCCTGCGCCGCGCCTCGATGCGGAGGATCCTGCGATGCCGAAACTGCCATGGCCGAAGCGCGTCAGCCCGCCCCGCCCCCTGCTCAGCCTCGCGCTGCAGGGCGGTGGCGCGCATGGCGCCTACACCTGGGGCGTGCTCGATCGCCTGCTCGAGGCCGGGCTGGACCTCGAGGGCATCAGCGGCACCAGCGCCGGGGCGATGAACGCCGTTGCCCTCGCCCAGGGCTGGACCGAGGGCGGCGCCGAAGGCGCGCGCGCAGCCCTGGCCCGCTTCTGGCATGCGGTGGGCGACAGCGTGCCCTTCCATCTCGAGCTGCTGCACACGCTCAATCCGGCCAACGACGGCGCCCTGCCCGCACCGATGAACATGCTGGTCGGCCTCACGCGCATGTTCTCGCCTTACCAGTTCAATCCCTTCGAGCTCAATCCGCTGCGTGACGTCGTCCGCGCCCAGTTCGACTTCGAGCGCCTGCGGCGCGACTGTCCGCTGAAGCTGTTCATCGCCGCCACCGCAGTGCGCACGGGCAAGGTACGCCTGTTCCACACTGCCGAACTCAGCGAGGCCGCGCTGCTGGCGTCGGCCTGCCTGCCGACGCTGCACCACGCGGTGGAGATCGACGGCGAGTTCTACTGGGACGGCGGCTTCACCGCCAACCCGGCGATCTACCCGCTGCTGTACGCGTGCAGCACGCCCGACATCCTGCTGGTGCTGCTGAACCCGCTGCAGCGCGAGAACGCACCACGCAGTGCCGACGACATCGCCGCACGCAGCATGGAGCTGGGCTTCTCCACCACCTTCCTGCGCGAGATGCGCATGATCGCGCACGCCCGGCGCCATATCCGCGAGACGTCCTCGTTCTGGCCGCGGGGGCGCTTCGAGCGCAAGCTGCTGCAGCAGCGCTTCCACCTGATCGAGGCGCGCGAACTCGAGGACATCCATGGCGCCAGCAGGCTCAACGCCACCAGCGCCTTCCTCGGCCAGTTGCACGCATTCGGCCGCGCCGCGGCCGATGCCTGGCTGGGCCGGCACCGCAACGCCATCGGCCGGCGCGAGACGGTCGATGTCGCCGGCCTGTTCCTGTAGCCGCCGGCCGCTCAGTCGCCCCGGGCCGCGATGACGCCGCCTGCTTCCAGCAGACGCGCGAAGCCGGCCTCGGGCAGCGGGCGCGAGAACAGGTAACCCTGGAACTCGTCGCAGCCCTGAAAGCGCAGGAAGTCGAACTGCGCCGGGTTCTCGACGCCTTCCGCGACCACCGTCTTGCGCAGGCTCTGACCTAGCGAGATCACTGCGCGCGCGATCATCGCCATCTCGTCCTGCTGCTCGATGCCGACGACCAGCGAGCGGTCGATCTTGATGGTGTCGAGCGGGAAGCGGCGCAGGTAGCTGAGCGACGAGTAGCCCGTGCCGAAGTCGTCCATCGCCAGGCTGAGGCCAAGCGCCTTGAACGCACGGAAGATCCCGACGGCCAGCTCGTCGTCGCCGAGGAAGACCGTTTCCGTCACCTCCAGCTCGACCTGCGAGGCCGGCAGCCCCGCATCGCACAACAGGCCGGATACATGAGCGACGATGTCCCGGCTCAGGAACAGGCGCGGCGACAGATTCACCGCCAGGCGCAGCGGCTGGTCGCGACCCTGGTTCCAGCGGCGCGCAGCGGCGAAGGCACGGCGTAGGATGCAGGTCGTCAGCGGCAGAATCAGCCCGCATTCCTCGGCAATCGGGATGAAGCGGTCCGGACGGATGTCGCCCAGTACGGGGTGGAACCAGCGCGCCAGCGCCTCCATGCCCACGATGCGGCGGCGGTGGTCGAGCTTGGGCTGGTAGTGCACCTCGAACTCGTCGCGCTCGATCGCCACGCGCATCGCTGCCTCCAGCGTCAGGCGCTCCTCGGCGACGCTGTTGAGGGCTCGGGTGAAGAACTGGAAGTTGTTGCGGCCGCGGCTCTTGGCCGCGTACATGGCCACGTCGGCATGCTTGAGCAGGCTGTCGGCGTCGTCGCCGTCGTCGGGGTACATCGCCACGCCCAGGCTCGCCCCCACCTGCAGCTCGCGCCCGGCGAGCGCGGCCGGACGGCCGATGTCCTGCAGCACGCGCTCGAGGGTGGAAATCACGCTGCCCAGCTGCTCATGGTCGTTCAGCACCAGCACGAATTCGTCGCCGCCCAGCCGCCCCACGGTGTCCGAGCTGCGGATGCTGGCATTGAGCCGGCCGGCGATCTCGACCAGCAGCTCGTCGCCGGCCGCGTGGCCGAGGCTGTCGTTGATGAACTTGAAGCCGTCGAGGTCGATGAACACCAGCGCCAGCATGCAGCCGCGCCGCGCCGCGCGGGCGATGCCCTGTTCGATGCGGTCGCGCAGCAGGTTGCGGTTGGGCAGTCCGGTGAGCTGGTCGCGGTTGGCCTGGCGCTCGAGCTGGGCCTCGTAGTGGCGACGCTCGGAGACGTCCTGCACCGTGCCCTCGTAGCAGATCAGGCGGCCGTCGCTGCCGCGCACGATGTGCGCGTTCTCCGAGATCCAGATGCGCGAGCCGTCGCGGCGGTAGACCTCGGACTCGAAGTTGCGCACCTCGCCGTGCGTCTCCATCAGCCGGCGGAAGGCGGCCCGCCGGCCGGGCTCGACGTACAGCCGGCGGTCGAGCTCGGCCAGGTCGGCGATCAGCTCGTCCGGACCCGCATAGCCGTAGAGCTTTGCCAGCGCCGGGTTGGCGGCGAGGTAGCGACCTTCCGGCGTGGTCTGGAAGATGCCCTCCGAGGCGTGTTCGAAGATGTGGCGGTAGCGCAGCTCGGCATGCTCGAGCGCGGCCACCATCGCGCGATGCTCGGTGATGTCCTCCACGAAGCCCTCGATGACGATGCAGCCGCGCTCGTCCGGCACCGGGATGCCGCGCTCGAGCACCCACTTGGTGTCGCCCTCGCGCGTGCGGATACGGTATTCGACGGCAAAGCGGCGGGCGCTGCGCACCGCGGCTTCGATCTCGCCGCGCACCCGCTGGCGGTCGGACGGGTCGGTGACGGCCTCCCAGGACAAGGCGTTCGCCCCCACCAGCACGTCGGCCGGATAGCCGGTGAGGGCGAGGCAGCCCTGGCTGACGAAGACCATCGTCCAGTCGTGGTCGAGGTGACAGCGATAGGCCATGCCATCGAGGTTGTTGACCAGCGTGTCGAGCACGCGGGCACGGTCGACACGGGTGCTGGCGAGCAGGCTGGTGCGCAGGCGCGGGATCGATCGGGCAGACAGCATGGGCGGGGCGAGTAAGGGCGACCGTGGGCAATGGCAACATCCATGCCTCCGGCGGACACGCGCAGCAGCGGGCGGACGGCCCGGGCGCCGGGGTGCCGCCGCACCAGCGCGAGGCGGACGAACCGGGCGCCGGCGTCAAATTGGTGCATCCGCACCACGCCGGCGGCGGAGTGTGCACGATTCCATTGCTGGCGCAGCCAATCCGATGCTAAATGCCGATAAGCGTTGACGCGATCGCTCCGATCGCAGGCCGCCCTCCATCGCTGCCCGGACCATGGCCATATACAGGAACCCCGTCTTCATCGTGATCAGTGCCCTCCTGCTGATCGCACTGGGCCTGACTGCCTCGCTGCTGCATCGCACGCCCTCCGCCCCCACGCCCAGCGCAGCGCCGGCACAGGAGGTGGTGCGGACCCTTCGCTTTGGCCACAACATCACCGACGGCGCCCTGTTCGAGGCCGCGGCACGCTTCGCCGCCGAGGTCGGCACCCGGAGCGGGGGGGCGCTGAAGATCGAGGTCTTCCCCGGGCAGGCGCTGGGCACCGACGACCAGATGCTCGAGATGGCCCGCCAGGGCAGTCTGGACCTGCTGCTGATTCCCACCGCGAAGGTCAGCGTGGCGGTCCCGGCCATGCAGTACGCCGACCTGCCGTTCTACTTTCCGACGCGGGAAGACCTCTACGCGATGCTCGATGGCGAGCCTGGTCAGATGCTGCTCGACAAGCTGCGCAGCATCGACCTGATCGGCATGACCTTCTGGGACAACGGCTTCAAGCAGTTCACCGGTGACCGGCCGCTGCGCAGCCCGGAAGACTTCGCCGGCACCCGGGTGCGCACCATGAAGAGCCGGATGCTGATGGACCAGTTCCGCACCTTCGGCGCGCACTCCATCCCGATCGACTTCCACGCCACCCGGCAGGCGCTCGCCGATGGCGTGGTCGACGCTCAGGAGAACCCGCTGATCGCCATCGTCGCGATGGGCATCCACGAAGTGCAGCCGCACCTGACGCTGAGCAATCACGGCTATCTGGGCTACGTGTTCGTGATCAGCAGCCGCGTCTTCGACACCCTGAGCCCGGAGCAACGGACCCTGCTGATCGACACGGCACGCGCGCTCACGCCCTGGGAGCGCGCGGAAACCCATCGCCGCGAGGCACAGCTGCTCGAGACCATCCGTGCCGCCGGCGTCACCATCCACACCCTGAGCGAGGACGAGCGCCGCCGCTTCGCCGAGGCAACCGCCCACATTCCCGGGCGCTTCGAGGCGCTCATCGGCCCCGACCTGCTGTCGCGCAGCGACGAACTGCTCGAGCACAAGTATGGCGTGCCCGGGCGCCACATCCTGATCGGCCTGGACGCCGACCTCTCGACCGACGGACGTCTGGGCGGTCTCGCGATCAAGCGCGGCGCACAACTCGCGATCGAGGAGATCAATGCCACTGGCGGCGTGCTCGGCAAGCCACTCAAGCTAATTGCCCGCGACAACAGGAGTCAGCCGGGCCTGGGCATCGCCAACATCGAGCACTTCGCCGCCACCCCCGATGTGGTCGCCGTGCTCGGCGGCATGCACTCGCACGTGATCATCGCCGAACAGGAGAGCCTGCACCGCCTCGGCCTGCCACTGCTCGTACCCTGGAGCACCTCGGCCGCGGTGGTGCAGCACGACTTCAAGCCGAATCACATCTTCCGTGCCTCGGCAAACGACAATCTGGTCGCCCCCTTCCTCGTCGAGCACGTGCGCAAGCGCTTCGGCCGGCCGGCCCTGCTGGTCGAGAACTCGGAATGGGGGCGCGGCATGCAGCAGCGCCTGCGGGAGCACATCGCGCAGGCCGGGCTGGAACTGGCGGACGAGGCCGTGTTCAATCGCGGCGCGACGGACTTCCGCGGCGAGCTGGCGCGGTTCAGGGCCAAGGGGGCCGACGTGCTCCTCATGATCGCCAACCCCCTCGAGGGGCACTACGTCGTGCGCGCGATGGCCGCCCAGCCCGATCCGCTGCCGATCGTCGCGCACTGGGGGATCACCGCTACCGACCTGTGGGCGGCAAGCCGCCATGCAATCGCCCAGCTCGATCTCGAAGTGTTCCAGACCGCAAGCCTGATCGACAATCCACGCCCGCAGGCGCAGGCCTTGGCGCAACGCTACCTGCAGCGCTACGACGTCGCGTCGCCGCAGGACGTCATCGCCCCCCAGGGTGTCACCCAGGCCTACGACCTCGTCCACCTGCTCGCCGCGGCGCTGCGCCAGGCCGGCACCAGCGAACGCCAGGCCGTGCGCGAAGCGCTGCAGGACCTGCCGCCGCACGAGGGTGCCGTCAGACGCTACGCCCCGGCCTTCAGCGCCAACCGTCACGACGCACTGGACGAGAGCGACTACCGCATGGCGCGCTTCGATGAACACGGCGTCCTCCGCCTGCTGCCGCGCTGACGACGACCATGCACACCACGCCTCCAACCGCCACCACGCCGCCGTCGCCCCATGCCCATCGCCGCAGCCTCAAGCGCCGCCTGACGCTCCAGGTCTCGGGCTTCGTCGCAGCGGTGATGGTGCTGATCACCGCGCTGGTCGCCGTGCAGATGGACGGCCACCTGAGCCGGCTGATGCAGACCTCCCTGCTCGAGGTCGGTCGCGCCAACCAGGCCCTGCTCGAGCAGCGCATCGCCGCACTGGTGGAGAACACCGAGCGCCTGGCGGTCAACGAGCTGGTGATCAACGGCCTGGTCGACGAACAGGGGCGACAATCCTATCTCCCCAAGCTCGCCGAGAACTTCGCGGCCGAACGCGACGTGGTGCGCTTCGCCCTTGTCGATTTCGACGGTCGGCCGGTGTTCTACTCCGGCCCCCCCCTCGTCAACTACAACGCCTCACCGGCCCTGCGCGGCGCGCTGGCGATGGGGCAGCGCGCCCTCTATATCCGCCTGCCCGAGCAGCAACTGGTGATCGCGGCACCGATCAGCTTCTACAACACCACCCAGGGCGCAGTCGCGGTCGCCTTCGACCTCAGCGCGATCGTCGCGCGCAACCCCCTGCATCACCCTCAAGCCTACCTGCGCTTCTTCAAGGACGGCACGCCCCTCTTCGCCCACAACTTCAGGGAAGGCGAGACTTACACCACCCAGCGCATCGTCCCGGGCGCCTCGGAGCCGCTGCTCGGCACACTCGGACTGGAACTCGAGATCGGCCTGCCCGAGACCATCTATCGCGATCCGGTGTGGGAGGCCTTGCTCAGCTTCCTGCTGGTCGGCCTGGCCCTGACCGTGGTTGCGGTCTTCCTCAGCACCTGGATCGGCAACACCATCGCCGCGCCCTTGCTGACCCTGTACCGCCGCGTCATCGGCGAGGACGACGCGGCGCTGGCACGCCCGCTGGGCACCGGTGACGAGCTCGAGGACCTCGCCGCGGCCTTCGCCCGTCGCACCGCCGAGCTGCGCCAGATGCAGGGCGAGCTCGAGCAGCGGGTGGTGCAGCGCACCGCCGAGCTGTCGGCGGCGCGCCACGAGGCCGAGGAGGCGAACCGGGCAAAATCGGACTTCCTTGCCAACATGAGCCACGAGATCCGCACCCCGCTCAACGTCATCATCGGCATGGTGCATCTGACCCTCGGCACCGCGCTGGGGGAGCGCCAGCGCAACTATCTGGTGAAGGTGCACCGCTCCGCCGAGGCCTTGCTCACGCTGATCAACGACATCCTCGACTTCTCCAAGATCGAGGCCCGCAAGCTCGCCCTGGACGCGGTGGCGTTCGACCTGCACGACGTCCTCGACGACTTCAGCAACGTGATCGGGCTCAAGGCCGAGGAGAAGCGGCTCGAGCTGCTCTTCGACCTTGAGCCCGGGCTGCCGCGCCACCTCGTCGGCGACCCCCTGCGCCTGGGCCAGGTGCTGACCAACCTGGGGTACAACGCGGTGAAGTTCACCGAGCGGGGCGAGGTCGTCGTCTCGGTCCGGGAGGTCGAGCGCGAAGGCGATCGCGTCACCCTGCAGTTCACCGTGCGCGACACCGGCATCGGCATCTCCGCCGAACAGATTGCGCGCCTGTTCCAGCAGTTCAGCCAGGCCGACAGCTCGACCACCCGCCGCTACGGCGGCACCGGGCTCGGCCTGGCGATCTCGCGCCACCTGGTCGAGATGATGGGCGGGCGCATCTGGGCCGAGAGCCAGCCCGGCGCGGGCAGCGCCTTCCACTTCACCCTGCCCGCGCGCTGCCACGACCAGCCCGCCGAACACGGCGAGGCCCCTCACGCGGACCTGGGGCTGGCGGCCCTGCGCATCCTGGTCGTCGACGACAACGAGAGCGCACGCAAGGTCTGCGAGAACATGCTCGACGCCCTCCAGCTCGCCTGCAGCAGCGCGGCCAGCGGCCCGGAGGCCCTGGCCGAGCTCGAGCGTGCCGAACACGCCGGCCAGGCCTATGACCTGGTCCTGTTGGACTGGATGATGCCCGACATGGACGGCCTGAGCTGTGCCCATGAAATCGCCCGCCGCCTGAGGCCGGAACACCTGCCCAAGGTCATCATCGTGACCGCACGCGACCCCGGCGACCTGCCGGCCGATGCGGCCGTGTTCGGCGCCATCGGCAAACCGGTCACACCGTCCTCGCTGCTCGACGCCATCCTGCGTGCCCTTGGCCACAGCGGCCCGACGCACAGCCGGCGCGCCCTGCGTGCGGAGGAAAGCCGCGCGGTCTATGACCAGCTGCGCGGCGCCCACCTGCTGCTGGTCGAGGACAACGAGCTCAACCAGGCGCTTGCCATCGACCTGCTGCGCAACGCGGGCATCAGCCTGCGGGTGGCGGCCAACGGTCGCGAAGCCCTGGACTGGCTCGAGCGCGAGCGCTTCGACGGCGTCCTGATGGATCTGCAGATGCCGGTCATGGACGGCTATGCCGCGACCCGCGCGATCCGTCTCGACCCACGCTGGCGCGGGTTGCCGGTGATCGCGATGACGGCGAACGTGATGGCCGGCGACCGCGAGAAGGCACTCGCCGCCGGACTCGACGACCATATCGGCAAGCCGCTCGACGTCGCCCGCATGTTCCAGACCCTGGCGCAGTGGATCAAGCCGCGCGGCGCGGCCCCGCAGCCGGATCGCCCGCCCGCGACCCAAGCGCAGCCGGCGCCCGGGCTGCCCGCCACGCTGCCTGGCATAGACCTGCAGCGCGGCCTGGAGGGCTGCGACGGCGAACCCCAGATCTACCTCACGCTGCTGCGCCTGTTCGCGCAAGGCGAAGCGGACTTCGCCGCACGCTTCGCGCGCGCGCGGCAGGAGGGCGACCACGCCACCGCGACCCGCCACGCCCATACCCTCAAGGGCGTGGCGGCGACCATCGGCGCCCTCCCCCTTTCCGCAGCGGCGAGAGAACTGGAGCAAGCCTGTCGCCGCAGCGCCCCGGACGCGGAGATCGACGCCGCACTCGGCACCGTCATCGAGGCTCTGGCCCCGGTCCTCGACGGACTCGCGGGCATGCCCGCAAGCGCGCCGGCAAGCCCGTCCGCCACCGCCGTCGATCCCGGCGCCCTGGCCGAGGGGCTGGCGAGGCTGCGCACGCTGCTGCAAACCGGCGACACCGAAGCCGTCGAGCTGTTCGAGGCGCTGCGGGAGTCATTGCGCGGCCAGCTCCCTGCGGACAAAATCAGACGGCTGGCGCACTCGATCGCTCACTACGACTTCGACAAGGCGCTCGGCGAACTACAGGACATCGCCGAGACACTTCGGATCGACTCGGGCGCACCCGCCTGAGCAATCCCCTTCCGGTTCACGCAGACATGGCCACGCAAGACACCCGACAACGCGTCCTCATCATCGACGACACCCCCGAGAACATCGAGGTTCTGCGCCAGCTGCTGCGTGGGGACTACGTCGTCCAGGCCGCGATCAACGGGAAGAAGGGCCTCGACATCGCCCAGGCCCAGCCGCAGCCCGACATCATCCTGCTCGACATCATGATGCCGGAGATGAACGGCTACGAAGTCTGCCGCCGGCTCAAGGGCCTGCCCGCGACCGAGCACATTCCGGTGGTGTTCATCACCGCGCTCGACCAGACCGGCCACGAGACCACGGGTCTCGAGCTGGGGGCGGTGGACTACATCCGCAAACCCTTCGAGCCGCTGGTGGTGAAGGCGCGGGTACACAACCACCTGCGACTCAAGCGCTACGAGCAGGAGCTCGAGGCACTGGTGCAGGAGCGCACCGCGGAGCTGGCCCTGACCCAGCAGGTCACCATCGAAGCCCTCGCCTCGCTGGCCGAATACCGCGACAGCGAAACCGGCGGTCACATCAAGCGCACGCAGCACTACATGCGGGCGCTGGCCACCCACCTCGGCCAGCACGGCCCCTACCGCGTGCAGCTCGACCCCCAGACCATCGAGCTGCTGTTCCGCTGCGCCCCCCTGCACGACATCGGCAAGGTCGCGGTACCCGACAGCATCCTCCTCAAGCCCGGCAAGCTCACCGCGGAGGAGTTCGAGCAGATGAAGCGGCACGTCGAGTACGGTGCGAATGCCCTCGACGTCGCCAAGGGCCAGCTCGGCAGCAGCCACTTCCTGCGCCTGGCCCGCGAGCTGATCCTCGGTCACCACGAGCGCTGGGATGGCAGCGGCTATCCCAACGGGCTCGCCGGGGAGGACATCCCCCTGGCCGGTCGGCTGATGGCGCTGGTCGACGTCTACGATGCGCTGATCTGCACGCGGGTTTACAAGGAAGCCTTCAGCCACGCCGAGGCCGCGAAGATCATCATCGATGAGCGCGGCGCGCAGTTCGATCCGGTCGTCGTCGACGCCTTCGTCGAGCTCACCGAGCAGTTCCAGGCAATCGCCCACACCTACTCGGACCGCCTCCTGCCCCGTTCCTGAACCTCAGCCCGGTGGCAGGAAGGCCGCGAACGCGGCCGGCAGCGGCGCGTTCTCCAGGCTGCGCTGGGTGAACAGGAAGCGGCCGTCGCAGACGAAGCCGAGATCGGCCCAGTCGACCGCATTGAGCGCGTCGCGGAAAGCCTCGACATCCACATCGGGCCGGCGCGGAAACACCGCCATGACGGAGCCGTCGTAGTCGGTGCAGTCATGGACGAAGAAGGGGCGCGCCGCGCGCGTCTTGCCGTTCACATAAACGCGCGGCTGCGCGCTGCGGTAGTGCATGCGGCCCCACATCCACCAGTTCGATTCGTCGAAGCGCGCCACCTTGCGCTGCAGGAGGCGCACCTTGTGCGGCTGCAGCACCGCTGGCGGCGACTCGCCCGGCTCCGGCCAGATCATGCGCCTGGCCTGGCCGGTGCTGACGGTGGACGAGCACACGAAATCGCGGTTGCCATGCGCGGCGTCGGCGTACAGGTCGTCCGCACCGGACACCGCGCCGACCTTCACGAACGCCACGTCCGACAGGCGCAGCGGATAGTCGCCGCGCGCGAACATCAGGTGGCCGGCGCATTCGAGGAAGTGACGGGAGACCCACGCGGGGACGGCCAGCGCGGTATCGAGCGCGTCCTCGACGCCGATCTCGCAGTAGCGCATCGCGCGTTCGCTGCGACCCTTCTCGAAGCGCCAGATCAGGCAGTTGGGCACGGCGTCGGGAAACACGCGCGCGTCGCCCAGCTCGATCGCGTCGGTGATGCTGCCCGTCTCGGCCAGCAGGCGGTTGAGCCTGACCGCCGAGGTCGCCTTGAGGAAGTCGCGCGGCGTGATGAAGATCAGCTCGCCACCCGGCCCGAGGTGGCGCAGGCATTTCTCGATGAAGAACAGGTACAGGTTCGAGCGTCCGTCGAGGCAGCGGCCGTGGCGCCCCTGGGCGATCAGTTCGCGCGTCGCCGCCGGGATGTCCTGGAAACGGACATAGGGCGGGTTGCCGATGATGGTGTCGAACTGCTCGCGCTCCGGGTAGGCAAAGAAATCAAGCGCCAGGGCCCCCGGCGGACAGTGGTCGGCATCCAGCTCGAGCCCCACCGCGCCGGGCAGGTGGCGCAGGAAGGCACCGTCACCGCAGGAGGGCTCGAGCACGCGGCCGCTGTTGCGGCGCAGGGCCAGCATCGCGCGCACGACCGGCTCGGGGGTGAACACCTGGCCGAGCGCGGCGACGTCGCGCAGGCCGAGCCCCATTTGCTCAGACACGGCGCGCTCCTCGGCAGGGAACCACCCGGGGGGTGCGGGAATCAAGGCAGGTTGACATGGGCGGCGATGTTACCAAGGCTGCTGCCCGCCGGGGCGGTCCGGTGTGCGACGCGGCCGCCCTTCCCCGGCCTCGAGCCGCCCGAAGGCGCACACCGGACGTCGCCGATGCCTGCCCCCTCTGCCCACGCCCACCCGCCCGACGCCGAAGCGCTGTTGCGCCTGATCGACGAGGTCGTTCGCGAACTGCAACCCGGCACGACGCGGCGCGCCAGCCTCGACAGCCCGCTCGACCGGGAACTCGGCCTCGACAGCCTGAGCCGCGTCGAACTGCTCGCCCGCATCGAGCGCCGCTTCGTCCTGCGCCTGCCGACCGAGGTGCTCGCCGACGCCGAGACGCCGCGCGACCTGCTTCACGCCCTGGCGCAGGCCGCCCGCGCCCCCACACCATCGCCCCGCAGCGCCGACATGGAGGGCGGCATGCCGCCGCCGCAACCCTCCGCCCCCGAGCCGGCAACGGCCGGCGCCACGCCGCCGCTCCCGGAGTCCGCCGCAACCCTGGTCGAGGTCCTCGAATGGCACGTCGCACGCCATCCGGAGCGCGTCCACGTCCGCTTCCTGGTCGATGACGCGCATGCGGAGACGCTCACCTGCGCGCAACTGCACGAGGTGGCCACGCGCTTTGCCGGCGCGCTCGTCGCACTCGGCGTGCGCCCCGGCGACTGCGTGGCGCTGATGCTGCCCTCGGGCCTGGACTTCTTCCGCTGCTTCTTCGGCATCCTGTTCGCCGGCGCAGTGCCGGTACCGATGTATCCGCCGGCGCGCCCCAACCAGATCGAGGAGCACCTGCGCCGACAGGCCGGGATCCTGCACAACTGCGAAGCGAGGGTGCTGATCACCTTCGACCGCGTGCGCCCGCTGGCCCGCATGCTCGCCGGGCTGGTTTCCACCCTCGCCCATGTCAGCACGCCGGACGCGCTGGCCGCAAGCGGACGCGCACCCCTGCCGCCACAGCCGCTGCGCAGCGCCGCGCTCGGCCTGATCCAGTACACCTCCGGCTCCACCGGCGACCCCAAGGGCGTCGCCCTGAGCCACGCCAACCTGCTCGCCAACATCCGCGCCTGGGGCCGCGCCGCCGCGCTTGGGCCGCAGGACGTGTGCGTGAGCTGGCTGCCGCTGTATCACGACATGGGCCTGATCGGCACCTGGCTCGGCAGCCTGTACCACGGCCTCCCCCTGGTGCTGATGTCGCCGCTCGACTTCCTCGCCCGGCCCGAGCGCTGGCTGTGGGCGATCCACCACTACCGCGGCACGGTCACCGCGGCGCCCAACTTCGCCTTCGAGCTGTGCGTAAGGCGTCTGGCCGACACCGAGCTGGACGGGCTCGACCTGTCGTCCTGGCGACTGGCAGCGAATGGCGCCGAACCGGTCAACCCCGACACCCTGGCGCGCTTCGCTGCCGCCTTCAGCCGCTACGGCCTGGATGCGCACAGCCTGATGCCCGGGTACGGCCTGGCCGAATGCGCCGTGGGCCTGTGCGTGCCCCCGCCGGGGCGCGGTGTGGTGATCGATCCGGTGCAGCGATCCAGCGTGCGCCTCGGCACGCAGGTCAGGCCCGCGACGGACGACAGCGACACGCTGCGTCTCGTGTCCTGCGGCCCGGCCCTGCCCGGCCACGCACTACGCATCGTCGACGCCGACGGCCACCCCCTGCCCGAGCGCTGCGTCGGCGCAGTCGAATTCCGCGGCCCCTCGGCCACCGCCGGCTACTACCGCAATCCGGCGGCCACGGCCGCGCTGATCCGCGACGGCTGGCTCGCCACCGGCGACCACGGCTACCTGGCCGACGGCGAGCTCTACCTCACCGGCCGGGCAAAGGAGATGATCATCCGCGCCGGCCGCAACCTCTACCCCTACGACCTCGAGCAAGCGGTGGGCGAACTGCCCGGCGTGCGCAAGGGCTGCGTCGCGGTGTTCGACACCCTCGTGCCGGGCGAGGTGGACGAGCGCCTGGTCGTGGTGGCCGAGACGCGCACCAGCGATCCGCAGACGCGGGCGGCGCTCGAGGCCCGCATCACCGCCGCCGCGATGGACCAGTTCGGCCTCGCCCCCGACGCGGTCGTGCTCGCGCCGCCGCACGCGGTACTCAAGACCTCCAGCGGCAAGATCCGGCGCGCCGCCATCCGCGACGCCTACCTCGCCGGCACCCTCGGCGCCCCCAGCCGCGCCACCTGGCTGCAGGTGCTGCGGCTGCAGCGGGCGAGTCTCGCCGGCCGCGCGCGCCGGGCCGCCGAGGCGGTCCCACACCAGCTCCGGGCGGCGTGGGCGTGGTTCGCCTTCATGCTGCTCGCGCCGATCGCCACGCTGGCCATTCTCGTTCTGCCACGCCTCGAGCAGCGCTGGACGGCCTGCCACCGCCTCGCCCGCCTGCATGCGTGGCTATGCCGCTGCGCGCTGCGGGTCGAGGGCGTCGAGCACCTGCCAGCCAAGGGCTGCGTGCTGGTCGCCAACCACGCCAGCTACATCGACGGCCTCGTGCTCGCCGCCGCGCTGCCGCAGCCGGTGCGTTTCGTGGCCAAGGCCGAGCTGCGCGACAACCGCCTGTTGCGGCCGCTGTTCGAGCGCATGGGCACGCATTTCGTACGTCGTTTCGACGCCGCACATGGTGTCGAGGACGCCGACACGCTCGCCGCCGGAGCCGGCACAGGTGCGCCACTGCTGTTCTTCGCCGAGGGCACCTTCAGCGCCCGCCCCGGCCTGCAGGCCTTCCGCCTCGGCGCCTTCCAGGCGGCCGCGCGCCAGCACCTGCCCGTGGTGCCGGTCGCGCTCGCCGGCACCCGTGCGGTGCTGCGCGACGGCAGCTGGCGACCGCGGCCCGGCGCGCTCGCGGTGACGGTCTGTGCGCCCCACCAACCCGATGGCGAGGACTGGCACGACCTGCTCGCCCTGCGCGACGCGGTGTGGGCCGACATCCTCGCGCACTGCGGCGAGGACGATGCGACCCGGCGCTGAGCTTGCCTGAGGCACCACCCGCGAAGCCTGAACCGGCCCGGTCGCACCCCGGACGCTGCCGCGCAGCATGGCGGGGGCGCCTCGCCCCTGCCTATACTGCAGCCATGGGTGACGTCCGCCCGTCCGTCTTACACACGAGGAAATCCGCATGTCCCACTGGTACCCCGACAACGCCGAATCCATCGGCCACACCCCGCTCGTCCGTCTCAACCGCGTGCTCGACGGCGCACCGGCGACCGTGCTCGCCAAGATCGAGGGCCGCAACCCGGCCTTCTCGGTCAAGTGCCGCATCGGCACCTCGATGGTGAAGGACGCCGAGGCGCACGGCCGTCTCGGTCCGGGCAAGGAGATCGTCGAGCCCACCAGTGGCAACACCGGCATCGCGCTCGCCTTCGTCTGCGCCGCGCGCGGCATCCCGCTGACGCTGACCATGCCCGAGACGATGAGCATCGAGCGCCGCAAGCTGCTGGTCGCCTACGGCGCGAAGCTGGTGCTGACCGAGGGCGCCAAGGGCATGAACGGCGCGATCGCCAAGGCGAAGGAGATCGCCGACAGCGATCCGGGCCGCTACGTGCTGCTGCAGCAATTCGAGAACCCCGCCAACCCGTCGATCCACGAGACCACCACGGGCCCCGAGATCTGGAACGACACCGATGGCGGCATCGACATCCTGGTCTCCGGCGTCGGCACCGGCGGCACCATCACCGGCGTCTCGCGCTACATCAAGCGCGTGCGCGGCAAGGACATCCAGTCGGTGGCGGTGGAGCCCGCCGCCAGCCCGGTCCTGACCCAGCACCTCGCCGGCCAGCCGCTCGCTCCTGCGCCGCACAAGATCCAGGGCATCGGCGCCGGCTTCGTGCCGAAGGTGCTGGACCTGTCGCTGGTCGATGCCGTTGAGCAGGTGAGCAACGAGGACGCAGTGCTCTACGCCCGCCGCCTGGCGCGCGAGGAAGGCATCCTCGCCGGCATCTCCTGCGGCGCGGCCACCGCGGTCGCGGTGCGCCTGGCGCAGCGGCCGGAAAATGCCGGCAAGACCATCGTGGTGATCCTGCCGGACTCGGGCGAGCGCTATCTGAGCTCGATCCTGTTCGAGGGGATGTTCGACGAGAAGGGGCTGGCGATTTGAGCGCCTGCGTGCGGGCTTCCTGAACCGAAACCGTGGCGCGGGGTGGTCGTTCAAGCGCTAGTGCTTGATGCCGGCGTTGTTTTTTGAACCTTCTGTGCTCGACCGCCCGGGGCGATGGACGCGCACGGGGTGTTCCTTCCGGGGCTGTGGAACTCGCCCTTCGGGCTCGGACAGTCCTCGCCCCTTCAGGAACACCCCGCACGCATCCTGGGATCGTGAGTTCAGCTCAACGCAACGACAACACCCCTGGCAATGAAGCTCCGCGGACGTCCGCGGCACGAGAGCGCTACGCGTCGAGGCTCGATGGTCTCGGTACCGTCGAGCCTCGACAACGGTAGCCGGGGATGTGCGGGGTATTCGTAAAGGGGCGAGGACTGTCCGAGCGAGGAATCGAGCGCTCGTTTGCGTACCCTCCGCAAAGCACCGCGCAGCGGTGCAGCCCCGGAAGGCATACCCCGCGCGTCCCCGGCGGTTCGAAAGCGCTCAAGCTCAAGCTCAAGCGCAGCTTGGAAGGCTGAGCAGTCATTCCGACCTGGGAGCACGTCCAACCATGCCGATCAAGACCCGCCGCGCCTACGATCCACCCACCCCCGACGACGGCTGCCGCGTGCTCGTCGACCGCCTGTGGCCGCGCGGCCTCAAGCGCGAGACCGCGGGCGTCGACCACTGGCTGCGCGAGCTCGCGCCGTCGAACGAACTGCGCCAGTGGTTCGCCCACGACCCCGCACGCTGGGGTGAATTCCGCCGGCGCTACGCCGACGAGCTGCAATCCCCCGCCGCAGGCACGGCGCTCGCCGAACTGCGCGGCCTGATCACCGCGCATCCGGTCGTCACCCTGCTCTACGCCGCGCGCGACACCACCTGCAACAACGCCGAGGCGCTGCGCCTGTGGCTGGAAATGGAGGCCGGCCCGGGCGGAACCTGAAAACGCCCCGGCAACGGCTGCCTCCATCAGGCCCCGGCCAGCCCCTGGCGCGCCGCGCTCGCGCTCTCGTAGAAGCGCGCCGGGATGCGGCGCTTCTCCAGCTCCTCGCCGAGCTTCATGCGCAGGAAGCCGTTGGTGGTGTAGCGCGTCACCGTGCGGTAATGCGCGTCCATGAGCCCCCTCACCATCTCCACGTAGTCATCCACCAGCTCCGGCACGATCGAGAAACGGTCGTAATTGACCACCGCGTCGACCTTGCGCCCGAGCGGGGCCAGCGTCGCGCGCACTGCGTCGCGGATCGCGGCGATGTCCTGCGGCGTGCGTACGGCGAGGCCCTCGAAATCGAGGAACAGCACGCCCTGCTGCGCGTCGTAGGCCACCCGCTGCGCCAGCGGCACGCCGAGCAGGTCGTGGCGCAGGCCCATCGGCTCGTCGGCGAAGATGCGCGCGTCCATCCGCGCCGGCGGATGCTTGATCACCGGAGCGAAATCCATCTGGTCGAGGATGTCGCGCTGCAGGTCGACGCCCGGCGCGATCTCGATCAGTTCCAGGCCCTCGGCACACAGGCGGAACACGCAACGCTCGGTCACGTAGAGCACGTCCTGGTTCCACTTCACCGCCTGCGGTCCGCTGAAGGTACGGTGCTCGACCGCGTCGACGAACTTCCGTGCCTGCCCTTCGTGCACGATCCGCAGGCTGCCCTGCTCCACCGCCACCTGCAGCGCGCCGGCGGTGAAGGTGCCGACGAAGACCACCTTCTTCGTGTTCTGCGAGATGTTGATGAAGCCGCCCGCGCCGGCCAGCCGGGGGCCGAACTTGGAGACGTTGAGGTTGCCCTCGCGGTCGGCCTGGGCAAGGCCGAGGAAGGCGATGTCCAGCCCGCCACCGTCGTAGAAGTCGAACTGGCTGGGCTGGTCGATGATCGCCTGGGTGTTCACCGCCGCGCCGAAGGACAGGCCGCCGGCCGGGATGCCGCCGATCACGCCCGGCTCGGCGGTCAGGGTCAGCAGGTCGATGACCTTCTCCTCGGCGGCGACGGTCGCCACCCCCTCGGGCATGCCGATGCCCAGGTTCACCACCGCGTCGGGCCGCAGTTCCATCGCCGCGCGGCGGGCGATGATCTTGCGCTCGCTCATCGGCAGCGCGGCGATCGCCGACAGCGGCACGCGGATCTCGCCGGCGAAGGCCGGGTTGTACTGCTCGCTGTAGGTCTGCATGTGGTGCTCGGGCCGGTCCGCCACCACCACGCAATCCACCAGCACGCCGGGAATCTGCACCTGGCGCGGGTTCAGCGAGCCGCGCTCGGCGATGCGCTCGACCTGCACGATGACGATGCCGCCGGAGTTGCGCGCCGCCATCGCGATCGCGCGCGCCTCCAGGGTCAGCGCCTCCTTTTCCATGGTGACGTTGCCATCGGAGTCGGCGGTGGTGCCGCGGATGATGCCGACGTGGATCGGGAAGGCCTTGTAGAACAGGTAGTCCTCGCCGTCGATCGGCATCAGCCGCACCAGCTCGGCGGTGGTGCGTGCATTGAGCCTGCCGCCGCCGAAGCGCGGATCGACGAAGGTGCCCAGGCCGACGCGGGTCAGCGTGCCCGGCTTGCCGGCGGCGATGTCGCGGAACAGGTGCGAGATCACCCCCTGCGGCAGGTTCCAGGCCTCGATGCGATTGTCCACCGCCAGCGCCTGCAGCTTGGGCACCAGGCCCCAGTGGCCGCCGATCACGCGCGCCACCAGGCCGTCGTGGCCGAGATGGTTGAGACCGCGGTCCTTGCCGTCGCCCTGGCCGGCGGCATAGACCAGGGTCAGGTCGCGCGGCACCCCACCGCCCTCGGCACCGGCTTCGCCGCCCTCGAGAAAGCGCTCCTCAAGCGCGATCGCGATGCTCTCCGGGAAGCCGATGCCGACGAAACCGCCGGTGGCGACCGTGTCGCCGCTGCGGATCAGGCGCACCGCCTCGCGCGCCGACACCACCTTGCCGGTGTCGGACGCGCGCAGCGAGGCGGCGATCGGATGTGTGCTCGTGCTCATTGCCGATCTCCCGCCTGTGCTCAGAAGTTGCCGAACAGGGTGCCGAGGGTGATCACCACCACCAGCGCCACGAGGGGGAACACAACGGTGTTCATCGCGATGAAGCCGTAGGACTCGCGGTGCGTCAGGCGGCAGATCGCCAGCAACGAGATCACCGCGCCGTTGTGCGGCAGCGTGTCCATGCAGCCCGAGGCCATCGCGGCGACGCGGTGCAGCAGTTCGGGGCTGATGCCGGCGGCGGTCGCCATGGCGAGGTATTCCGCGCCCAGCGTCTTGAGCGCGATCGACATGCCGCCCGAAGCCGAGCCAGTGATGCCGGCGAGCACGTTCACCGCCACCGCCTCCGAGATCAGCGGGTTGCCCGGCGCGATGCCCAGCACCAGGTCACGGATCACCACGAAACCGGCGAGCGAGGCGATCACGGTGCCGTAGCCGACTTCGGTCGCGGTGTTGAGGATCGGCAGCATCGAGCCGAAGGAGCCCTCGTTGATCGTCTTCATCAGGTCGGCCCAGCGCGCCCAGTGCAGTACCACCAGCAGCAGCACCGCCGCCGACAGTGCGACGATGATCGACCAGATGCCGATCAGCGAGCGCGCGTCCTGCAGGCCGCCGAACTCGGGCTTGGCGAGGTAGCTGGTGTCGATGGCCGGCAGCACCTGCTTGGCCATCACGAAGTTGAGGCCGATCACCACCAGGATCGGCAGCAGCGCGATCCAGAAGCCCGGGCGCGGCGCATCGGCCGGCTCGCTGTCGGGCTCGCCGCTGTGGTGGCCGTAGCCTTCGCCGGCGGCCATCAGCTTGCGCTGCTGGGCGCTCAGCCACCAGGTGCCGAGGCCGAACATGATCAGGCCGCCGATCAGGCCCAGGCCGGGCGCGGCGAAGGCGTCGGTGCCGAAGAAGGGGCTGGGGATGGCGTTCTGGATCGCCGGCGTGCCGGGCAGCGCGGTCATCGTGAAGGTGAAGGAGCCGAGCGCGATCGCAGCGGGAATCAGGCGCTTCGGAATGCCGGCCTCGCGGAACAGCGCGGCGCCGATCGGATACACGGCGAAGGCGACCACGAACAGCGACACCCCACCGTAGGTCAGGATGCCGCAGGCCAGCACGATCGCCAGCACCGCGCGCTGGCTGCCCACCTTGTTCACGATGGCATGGGCGATGGCGCGCGCCGAGCCCGAGTCGTCCATCAGCTTGCCGAACAGGGCGCCGAGCAGGAACAGCGGAAAGAACTGGATCACGTAGCCGCCCATGGCCTTCATGAAGACCTGGGTGTAGGTCGGCAGCAGCAGCGCCGCCTCGCCGGACATCAACACGGCCAGCAGCGCCAGCAGCGGCGCGAGCAGCAGGACGCTGATGCCGCGGTAGGCGAGATACATCAGCAGCGCGAGAGACAAAAGAATGCCTAGGGTGCCCATGGGGTTTTCTCCTCCTCGATGATTTTTTGGGTTTTCTTTCAGCCACGGACGCTGCCGCGGTTCCCGGCATAGACAGCAGCATCCGTGCCAGCTCAGCCACGCTGCGGCCGGAACGGGTCCCGAACGGGCGCACGCGAGCCCGGATCGCATGCGCTGATTGACTTATCGAAGCGACTTATTGCCGTTCGTCATTGCTGGAGACGGCGCACGATGGGCGCCCGGAAGACTCCAGAATTCAAGACATGTCCAGAAATACGGACACTTCGGGAGAGAAAGTCCAGATTTCTGGACAGCTCCGGCGCGCCACGCCACGCGGTTCAGCGCGCGATGCCGTGCTGCTGCAGCTTGGCGTAGAGGCCTGCGCGCGAGATGCCGAGCCGGCTCGCCGCCAGACGGCGATTGCCACCGCAGGCTCGCAGCGCCGCCAGCAGCGCCGTGCGCTCGGCGCGCGCGAGGCTGTCGGCGAGCGGCACGACGCGCTCGCCGGGCAGCGTGTTCGGCGGGGGAAG